>JAYGFS010000577.1:0-2375 GCA_046581765.1 Verrucomicrobiota bacterium | reverse complement strand
TTACGACCAGGCGGCCAAGATCAAGGTACTTCTCAAAATGATAGGATGAGAAGTACTGCTGGGAACCGATCGTATCAAAAGGATCCGCGGGGTCATCCTCGGGAATGGAATCAGGGTTTACGCGAAACCCAAAGAGGCTTTCGATGCTGTTCGCGTATTCCCTGCGGTTCAGCTTCCTCATGGCAACCTCTCGCCCCTGGTCCGAGAGTTGTATGCGGGCATCCCGCAGGGTCTCGGTCAGGGCCCTCAGCACGAGCGTAAGTTCCTGCCGGCCCGGTTGCTCCTCCTTCTCGGGCGGCATGTCCCCCGCATTCAATGCGTCCAGCACATCCTGCCATCGCTGCGCAACCGCGCTGTTGCCAATCTCCAGTGGCAGGGTGTCCAGCCGCATCTTGCCCTTTTGCTTTTTCGGCCCATGGCAGCGAAGGCAGTTTTCCTTGATGAAGGGGTTGATCGTATCCATGGGCAAGGCGGATGCGGCCGATTGAGCGGGCACAGGCAGCCATGGGAGGAGTACCAGGAGGATTCGACGGATCATTCGATTCAGCGGGGGAGGTGTATATATTGTATACCGAAAACCAGGTGATCTACTGACACACAATGTGCCTGGGCTTTGCGCGAGGGGATCCTGTTCCGTCGATCAATCGGCTCGAACACTACCCATGTTACCTTCGCATAGTGCGGCGAAAACGCCAGGGACGCAAACGTCCGGTGGATGGGTAAGCCGACGAGGTGGGCAGGTATTGGAACAGCAGGAACACCAGCGGAGGCACGCTCAGCAGGAAGACCCGCGGCACCACTTTGACCGCCACCTTTTGGATGTGGTCGGCATCCCAGTTCGCAACCGCGATGATGGGGAACAACAACAGGCCGATGCCGAGGTAAAATAAAAATCGACTGGCGTCGCGATTCCGGCGCAGCGTTCCGGCGCCCAGGAAGAGGCCGAACAAGAGGCCGAAAAAGCCGATCTTGACCGGAGCCGCCTCCTGCAGGATCGTGTTCAGCAGGTCGAGCAGCAGGCCAAGATGGTCCCGCCCGAAGGCGCCGGTGAAGTGCCAGCTTTGCACGCCCAGCTCCTCGGTGGAGCCGCTGGTCACCCACTGCCCCCAGGCCCACTGCAAGGCGATGAAAACCGCGACGGTCAGGATGCCGATCGCGCTCATCGAGAGGCTGCGCCAGCGTATGCTGCGCACCCCGCGGGCGAGGCCCAGGGCGAGGGTGGCAATCAGGACCGCCGCCGTGCCCTCCAGCTTGCACAGGGCTGCACCCAGGGCAAAAAGCACCCAAACCGGAAACAGGCGGTTCATTTTTCGGAGGAGCAGCATGGATAGAAAGAAGAAGGCGGTGAAGAAGGCCAGCAAGGGGGCCTCGCCGTACGCGGTATTCTGGATGTTGTTATGAAACACCCATAACACGAGGAACGGTGCGAGATACACCAGGCGCCTGGCCAGGCCGGCGATGATGGCCAGGTCGACCAGGATGCATGCGGTCAGGCAAAGAAACCCGGCGATCAGCCACCGGGCCGTATAATCCGCCACGCCACCCAGGAGAAGGTAGTTCACGCCATTGATCAAGGGCCAGAGCGGGGGATATTCGGGCACGGGGATAAAGCCGTATTGCAGGTGCCCCTCCGCGTAGATGAATTTCGCCTTCACCAGCCAGTGCCACAGCGCGTCAAAGGCTTCCGGGGGATGGAATACCGTTCGCGATACCAGTACGGCCATCACGTAGAGCGTTGCCGTGAGCAGGATAAACCCGGAAGCTGAAAGCGGCAGATAGTGCATCCATCGTCGCCAGGAGCATACCAGTCGCAGCTGCCGTACGAGGTGCTTTCGCGCCAGAAACCCGAGGGCGATGCTGAGGACGATCCAGGTGCCGAGAATGCTCCATCGGTTCAGGGGCATGCGCCCGATGACGGAGAGCAGGATGAGCGGAACATGAAAGGCCAGCAGGCCGGACAGGTAGGAGAAGGAGAGAAAGGACAAGACCCCCAGGTGCTCCGTGCGTTTTCCTGCGAGCAAGGCGAGCAGGAAGGATCCGGCGATCGCCGTCCAGGCCGTGAGGCCGAGTAAAACAAGCAAGGCTTTCTTCTTGGGAAAATCATGCAGGGCCCTCGGCGTATCGAGGAAGACCCTGCCGGGGCGGGCATAAATCTTGCGCCCGGCGGACAGGTTCCGCTCCGTCCAACCCGGTTCCGGTGCTTCGAAGGTCCCGTAGAGGTCGAGGTGGTAATCGCCTTCCTCGGCGATGCGGAGCTCCGGGTAGACCTCGTAGGAAATGGTCTTCAGGTCCCAGCGGTTGCCCACCGGGCTGTGCGACAAGGTGTGTCCTTCCGGCACAACCTGCCAGGCCTCCATCGCGGCACGGCGCAGGGG
>JAYGFS010000161.1:0-5676 GCA_046581765.1 Verrucomicrobiota bacterium | reverse complement strand
GATGAGCGAGCAATTGAAAGTACTGGTTGTGGGCTGCGGACACATGGGGTCCTCCCATGCCCGGGCCTACCGGGATATTGACGGGTTTGAGGTGGCCGGGCTGGTGGCCCGGGGACCGGAACGCCGGCAAAAACTCGCGGACGAGGTGGGGAATCCGCCGCAATTCGACGACTACGAGGCCGCGCTGGCGGAGCTGAAGCCGGATGTCGTGTCGATCAATACCTACCCGGACACCCACGCCGACTACGCCAAGAAGGCCTTCGCTGCCGGAGCCCACGTGTTCCTGGAGAAGCCCCTCGCACCGACCGTGGCCGAGGCCCGGGAGGTGGTCGAGGCCGCCCAGGCCGCGAACAGGAAACTCGTGATCGGCTACATCCTGCGGGTGCATCCCTCGTGGAAGAAGTTTATCGAGATCGCCCAGGGCCTGGGCAAGCCGCTGGTGATGCGGATGAACCTGAACCAGCAGAGCTCGGGCGACAACTGGGTTACCCACAAGGCCCTGATGGACTCGATGTCCCCCATCGTGGACTGCGGGGTGCACTATGTCGACGTGATGTGCCTGATGACGCGCTCGAAGCCCATCCGGGTCAGCGGCATGGGTGCGCGCCTGACCGAGGAACTGAAACCCGGCATGTACAACTACGGGCACCTGCAAGTGGTCTTCGAGGACGGATCCGTCGGTTGGTACGAGGCGGGCTGGGGCCCGATGATGAGCGAAACCGCCTTCTTCGTGAAGGACGTGATCGGGCCGAAGGGCTGCGTGAGCATCGCGGCCAAGAGCGCGGGGGCGGCCGGGTCTTCCGATGACGTGGATGCGCATTCCAAGACCGAGTCGCTGCTGGTGCACCACGGGGAACTCGGCGAGGACGGCACCTTCGTCAAGGCGGACGAGTGGATCGACATGACGGATGAGCCGGATCACGATGAACTGTGCAAGCGGGAGCAGGAAGTCCTGCTGGACGCGATCCAGAACGACGTGGACCTGTCCGACCACATGGCAGATGCGGTGAACAGCCTCTGCATCGTGATCGCGGCGGATGAATCCTTCAAGACAGGCAAGTCCATCGACCTCTAGGCACCGCGGAATGCGGTTCCCACCCCGGGCCAGGCCCTACTCCACCCGGCGCGCGAGAAAACTTTCGGGCCAGAAGATCAGGCGGATGACGTTGAATACGTAAAAGAGGATGATCGACCAGAAGAAATAGCGGTAAAAGTCCTTAAACACGCCCCGTCCCTTGTTGGTGAAAAGGATGACCAGGAAAACAATCGGCAACAGGTACAGGTAGATGATCTTACGCATGACGCGGCATGCCGGAAGCGCCTAGCGGCGCTTGCTGCTCTTGCGGATGATCAACTCGGGCTCCATCATGATCTGCTCGGGAGCAGCATCCCGGTCCTCGATATGCCGCATGAGGACCTCGACCGCGGTTTTGCCGATCTGCTTGAAATTCTGCCAGACCGTGGTGATACCAAAGAGCTCGGCAAGCTCGATGTTATCGTAACCGACCACGGCGAGGTCTTCAGGAACCTTGACGTCGGAAACCTCCAGGTGCTTGAGCGTCTTGGAGGCGATGATATCGTTAAAAAAGAATACCCCGTCACAGCTTTTCAATTCGCCGATCAACTCCGGGGCGACGTCAACCTCGTACTTGCCCGCAAGCTTGCCGACATCGACGCGCAGTTCAGGCAGCGCCTCGAGACCGGCATCCTTAATCACGTTCTGGTAACCCGTACGTCGCAGCTGTACGTTCCGATCCCATTCGGAACAGCCGTGAGGAATCACGTAAGCAATCTTAGTACAGCCCTGTTCCACGAGGTGCTTGACCGCCATTTCCGCCCCGCCCACATCGTTACTGATCACGGAACTGTATTCGGGATTTTTCTGCTCCTCGACGGAAATGACCTTCACGTAAGGGAAATCGTTCTCGAGCACGTACGCCAGTGAGCGGGATTCACCGACGGAGTGGCAGGGCCACCAGACCAAGCCATCGGCCTTGTTGTCGTTAAACAGACGCTTGACCGCCTCCAGTTCCTGCTCGGGATCTTCCCGGTGCGCCTGGAAGATAAAGTGATTGCCGGTTGCGCGGGCACCCCCTTCCACCCCGTGGATGAGATAGCCCTGCAAGGGACCATAGGGGTTGGGGAGCAGGGCGGCCAGGGTATGGCTGCGTACGCGCTTGACGTAGGTGCCCTGGCGGGGAATGCGAAAGAGAAGGCCTTCGTCGACCAGCATATTCACCGCCTTGTTGGCGGTCATCAGGTTCACGTCGTATTCCTGGCCGAGTACCTGCACCCCCGGCAAGAGGCCGCTATACTCCCCGGAAAGAATCTTTACCCGGACACCTTCCAACACCTTGGCGTACTTGGTCCCTGGACGAATTTTTTTCTGCTCTGCCATCAAATCTTCCCCGTGCTATATACCTACCACGTAAACAGCCCAAATATATACCTTTAAGCACTATATTCAATCTGCTTAACCCGCTTGAATGGCCCATGTATTGCCAAAACCTATAAAAGGGGCATCCCCCTATATACACTGCTCTTTACCGCACACATAACACTTATCGCCTGAAACCCGTACCATCGGCTATAGCGCGCTCAAATGGAGCCACCCGGTCAACCCATGCGATACCACGGGCGTATCACTTCACATCGGGGCCTTCCGCCGCGTCGCTGCGCTCACCGTATAGCATCCGGTAATAGTCCTGGTAGTCCCCGCTGCGCAGGTTCTGCAACCAGCCATCATTGGACAGGTACCACTCCACCGTCTTTTCGATGGCCGGCGGAAATGCGTAGGCGCGCTCCCAACTCAGCTCCCGCTGGATCTTGCTCGAATCAATCGCGTAACGGCGGTCATGACCGGGGCGGTCCTCGACGTAGGTGATCAGGCTTTCCGGCTTGCCCAGGATCTGGAGGATGTTCCTGACGATCTCAATATTGGGCACATCATAATTTCCCCCCATGTTGTAGACCTCATCCGCTTTCCCCTCCCGGAGCACCAGGTCGATGCCCGCGCAATGATCCTCGACAAAGATCCAGTCGCGCACGTGCAGGCCATCCCCATAAACCGGGAGGGGCTTGTCTTCCTGGGCGTTGGCGATCATCAGCGGGATCAACTTTTCGGGGAACTGGAAGGGGCCAAAATTGTTTGAGCAGCGGGTGGTAACAACTTCGAGACCGTGCGAATGCCCCGCGGCACGGACCAGGCAATCGGCGCCCGCCTTGGTGGCCGAGTACGGATTGTTGGGCTCCAGGGGCGTAGTCTCCGTGAAGTACCCCTCATCGCCCAGGCTGCCGTAGACTTCATCCGTCGACACCTGGAGATACCGCTTCACCTGGTGCTCGCGGCTGGCATCGAGCAGATTCTGCGTGCCCTGGATATTGGTCGCAATAAAGGCATCGACCCCCACATGCAGGCTGCGATCGACGTGGCTTTCCGCCGCGAAGTTCAATACCGCGTCGAAACGGTGCCCGGCAAAGACCCGTTCCACGTCACCGCGCCGGCCGATATCGCCCTTCACGAAGGTATAGCGGGGATCGTCCTGTACGTCCTTCAGGTTTTCAAGGTTGCCCGCGTAGGTCAGGGCATCCAGGTTGACGATTTCCCGACCGTCCTCCATGGCGAGGACCTGCCGAATATAACTGCTGCCGATAAACCCGGCCCCACCTGTAACAAGTATCTTCATCCACTAATCCTCATTCGCTGACGGGGCGTTTCGAAAATCTGGACCCCCGGATTTAGCCCCTCCCTTCAAGCCCTATGCCGCCTACGGATGAAGACCCCCGCTCCGCCTGCTTATGAAGGCCGTCCCACTAATGCCCTAACTCGGTCAAAAATTCATCCAGGGCGCTTTCCCAGTCGGGGATGCCCTTCCCGGTCCAGCTCTCCAGCCAGTAGTTGCTCAGGACCCCGTACTTCGGACGGTGCGCCTTGTATCCCAGGTCATCCATGGATACCATTTCAACCCGGGCGAGCGGATTTACCCGTTTAACGATCGCCTTGGCAAAGGCATACTGGGAACATTCTCCACTCGATGCGATATTCAGCAGTCCTGAGCGATCCATCTTGATCAAGACACTGACCGCCTCGGCCACATGCTTCGTGTAGGTTGGAGCGGTGACCAAGTCCCCGATCGCCCGAATGGTGGTGATTCCACCGTTCAACTGGTCGACCACCAGCTTGGCGTAGTTGGGACCATGCAGACCAAAGAGGGACTGCACGCGAAGGATCAGCGTATTGCCGCCTTCGGCGCGCACGGTTTTTTCGCCGGCCAGGCAACCTTTCCCGTAAACGCTGACCGGGTGGCAGACGTCGCGCTCGGTATAGTGCTTGCCCTTTAGGCCATCAAACACGTGATGGCTGCTGAAATGGAACAGGCGGCTTTCGCGAAAGGTACACGCGTTGGCGATAAAGCGCACCGTGTCTATCGCGCGCTTGAAGTATGCCTTGGCATTTTCCTCTGCCCACTCGACATCGCCGTAGTCCAGGCAGTTGATCACCGTGCTGTTGCTCGGCAGGCGAAGCTGAAATTCCTTCCAGTTGTCCAGATCAAATGCATCGGAATCCAGGCCCTGGACATCGTAGTCCTCTGATTCGGAGCAGACCTTGAAGACATCCGATCCAAGCAGGGTTTCCTTGCCGATAATGGTGATACGATAGATCTTCTTGCGCATATGGATTAATCCCGCTTCATCGGCAAGGGCTTCCAATCGGTACCATCCCTGGTCTCGGTGAAGTCCCTCCCGGCGAAGAGCCAGATGACGATCTTCTTGCCCGATCGATACGTGGCATTCTTGATAAATGCGCTGGCGAGATTAAACCGGGCAGAACCGACGCCGGAACCGCGATTTGCAATTAAATCATAGCTTGTCCCCAGTTCGAAGGCCAGCAAGTCAGGAAAGCCTGAGCCCACCGCATGCATGTCGCCGCCATCATGCAGGAACAGGGCATGACTGTCCCCGAGGATCAGGATCGGGCTGTTGGGATCCTTCTGCAGGGCTTGGCCAGCCTGGGTGATGTTCTGCACTTTCTCCGTGACCGGTTCGACCAAGGGATCGCCCAATTGGCTCAACAGATCACCTTCGAGCGGCATGTCGATGACCCGGGAGTCCAGCTTCAGCTTCGTCGTCGCAGCAAACCAGGGACGATCCTTGATGATGGCAGCGACCTCCTTGGCGGCAATCTCCATGCCCAGGCGCGCCCAATGCGTATCCTGCAGGCAATATACGCGTTCGCCGCCCGGCTTGGCCTTCAGGAACAGGGGCGCGAGGTCGATCACGTTCACGCCCTGCTCCCTGAGCATGGCCAGGAATCTTGCGTGGTGTACATCGACCCGCCGGGCCGGGTCGGCCCCCACGGCCTTGTCGGCGTAGATGGCGGCCTTGGGCGGAACCGGCATGAAGATCAACTCGATACCCAGCGCCTTCAACTGCCGATGTAAATCCAGGACGGTCGGCAGGGGATCCGCGTTGGCCGGATTCCTGGCCTGGGCCACGGCTGCGGCGCGCGGGCCCCAGAATTCACCCAATCCCAGATGGCGGAGTTCCTTGGCCATGAACAACCAGCCGTCCTTGCCCAGAAGCACGGAAGTACCCTTCGCGTCGAGTTTTGCCGCAGCGGCTGAAAATAAACCCACCGACCCGGTCACGGCACGGTCTTGAGGGGCGCACGAAACC
>JAYGFS010000156.1:0-7602 GCA_046581765.1 Verrucomicrobiota bacterium | reverse complement strand
ACAAGGGCAATTACCGCTATGGCGAACGGGTGGTCCTTTCATACCGCGTGGGCGGTGTTGATGTGCTGGAGTCGCCCTGGGTGATATCCCATGACAAGCACGAGGCGATTACCCGCACATTTGAATTTTCGCCGGGACCCGGGGACCAAGAAATCCAGATGAATGTTTGTTCGGTCGACGGTGCGGAAAAAACAGAGATCCGGGATGGCAAGCTGGGGGTGATCCATCATGCCGGTCAGCTGACCGCGGTAACGGTTAGCGCCGGGGGGACCTTGGTGGCCGAGGGCAAGGATACACTACGGCTCACGGTGAATCCCCGCACGCACCCCCGCATCACGCTGCAGATCTGGACAGGCGATCCGGCCATGCTTTCATCCATTAAGGGCTCCGGGGAGGTTTTGCCGTTGAGCGAGTGGATCAAGGGTGGGCCGGCGGTCTGGACCGAGACGATCGTGACCCGGGGAAGCCTTGGGGCCGCGGACAAGAGTTTTGCTGTCGACACGATCACGCCACCTTTCGACAACCCGTACAAGGCCTTGTTCTTTATGGGGGGGCATGACTTCTTCAGCAACGGAGATGCCGCGGTGTGTACGATCCACGGCGATGTCTGGCGGGTGTCGGGTATCGATGATACGTTGGAAAAGCTGACCTGGAAGCGCTATGCGACGGGCCTGTTCCACCCGCTGGGCCTGAAGGTCGTGAAGGACCAGGTCTATGTGCTGGGCCGAGATGAGATCACGCGCTTGCATGACTTCAATGGGGACAACGAGGCCGACTATTACGAGTCCTTCAACAGTGATTGCACGATCGGAAACCACGTGCACGAATACGCGACGGGCCTGGATACGGATCCGGAAGGAAATTTTTATTACGTCAAGGGGGTGAACGGGAACCAGAGTGCCCACCAGGGCACGGCGATCAAGGTGTCGGCCGACGGGAAGAATTCGGAAATATTTGCCACGGGTTTCCGGTGGCCGAATGGATCGGGTGTCGGGCCGAATGGCACATTCACCGCGGCGGATCAGCAGGGGACCTGGGTACCGTCCTCGCGGATCGATATCGTGAAGAAAGGGGGCTTTTACGGGCATATTCCCGCGCATCATCGCGAGGTGCAGCCGACGGATTACGACGGTCCCCTGTGCTGGATTCCGCACAAGGTGGACAATTCATGTGGTGGCCAGACCTGGGTGCAGGGTGGCAGGTGGGGTGGCCTGGACGGGCACATGGTGCACCTGTCGTATGGCAAGTGTGATGCCTTCCTGGTCCTTCAAGAGCACGTCAACGGGGTTGACCAGGCCGGGGTGGTGAAGTTGCCGGTGCATTTCAGCTCCGGTGCCATGCGCGCGCGATTTAATCCGCATGACGGACAGTTGTACACGTCCGGCTTGAAAGGTTGGCAAACCAGTGGGGCCAAGGATGGCTGTTTCCAGCGGGTGCGCTATACGGGCAAGCCCTTCTGTATGCCGATTGGCTTGAACGCACATGCGAACGGCATGAAGGTGACCTTTAACCAGAAACTCGATGTCGAGTTGGCGGAAGACGTCGCGAGTTGGCAGGTGGAGCAGTGGCAGTACCGCTGGACCAGGGCATACGGTTCGAAGGAGTACCTGGTTTCCGATCCGGACAAGATCGGTCATGATCCGGTGGCGGTAAAGTCTGCAAAACTGCTGCCGGATGGCCGGTCCGTGTTCCTGGACCTGGGCTCGGTCCAGCCGGTGATGCAGATGCGTATCGCGTATGACCTGGAGACGGATGCGGGTGAGGAAGTCATCGGCTCCCTTTACAATACCATTCATGCCCTGCGGCCTGCCCTCTAGGGGTGTGACGCGGATATGCGTACCGTCATTCAGACACGGACAGAGGACCTTTCCTTGATGGAGATCCCCGGGCAGGTTCAAGGCTGTTATGGACCCGAAAAGTCTACCGATATATGAGGTTGAAATTGAGTTGCTCCAGGCGCTGAAAAAGCACAAGCGACTCATCATCCAGGCACCGACGGGATCGGGTAAGTCGACCCAGGTGCCGCAGATCCTGCTCGATCGGGGCCTGGCCGGGGACGGGGAGATTGTGGTGCTGCAACCCCGCCGCCTGGCGGCGCGGATGCTGGCCCGGCGGGTTGCCGCTGAACGGCTTGGCAAGCCGGGTGAGGAAATTGGCTACCAGGTGCGCTTCGAGAACAAGACCTCCGCCCGGACGCGGGTGCGTTTCGTGACCGAGGGGATCCTGCTCCGTGAATTTCTCTCCAATCCGCTGCTGGAAGGCATTTCCACGGTCATCTTCGATGAATTTCACGAGCGCCACCTGTATGCCGATATCAGCCTCGCGCGGGCCTTGATCATGCAGCAGACGATGAAGCCGGACCTGCAGATCGTGGTCATGTCCGCGACCCTGGACAGGGAACGATTGGAGCCGTACCTGGCGCCCTGTGAGGTGATTCACACCCAAGGCCGCACCTTTCCGGTGGAAATCCGTCACCTTGAGCGCAAGGTGGATTTCGAAAAGAGCCCGGTCTGGCAGGCGGCTGCAAATGCCTTTGCATCGGCGATCACGGCAGGAGCGGAAGGTGATGTGCTGGTGTTTATGCCCGGTGCGTATGAAATCACCCGCACCGTGGAGGCGATCAAATCCAACCGGGCATCGAGCGGTTTCGACGTGATGCCCCTGCACGGTGCCTTGCCGGTGGAGCAGCAGGATGCCGCGGTCCTGCCCGGGCCTCGTCGCAAAGTCGTGGTCGCGACCAACGTCGCGGAGACCTCCTTGACGATTGAGGGCATTTGCCTTGTCATCGACAGCGGCTTGGCGCGGATCGCGCGTTACGATGCGAACAAGGGCATCGATCAATTGCACATCGAGGGCATCAGCCGGGCCTCGGCGGACCAGCGTGCCGGCCGCGCCGGCCGTACGGCACCGGGCCAGTGTATCCGTTTGTGGACCATCCATGAGCATGAGAAGCGTCCGGCCCAGGAGACGCCTGAAATCGCCCGAACGGATCTCTCCGAAATCGTCCTCATGCTCAAGGCCGGTGGCGTGGACGACCTTGGGGCCTTCCCCTGGGTCGAGGCACCGGAAAGCCGCGTGTTGAGCTGGACCACGCGTCTCCTGTATGACCTGGGTGCGCTGGACAAGGAGGAGAAGCTTACCCGGACGGGTCAGCGTATGCTCGCCTTCCCACTGCATCCGCGATACGCGCGCATGCTGATGGTCGCCCACGAGTACGGCTGCGTGCGCGAAGCGGCCTTGATTGCAGCCCTGGTCCAGGGGCGAAGCATCTTGATCCGGAAAGTCAGCCGGGACACGGAGATCATTCGCGAGAAGACTTTCGGGGACCAGGAGCTATCGGACTTCATCACCCTCATACAGGCCTGGCACTACGCGGATCATAAAAAATACCAGGTGGAGGCCTGCCGGGACCTGGGGATTCACGCGAATGGAGCCCGTCAGGTCGGCGAGCTGTACCGCCATTTTCTCCGCATTGCGCAACGGGAAGGGCTGGACACCCGGCACCCCAATCCGGACCACGAATCGATATGCAAATGCATCCTGGCGGGCTTCTCCGACAACCTGGCGGTTCGGCGGGGGAAGGGGACCCTGCGCTGTGCGCTCGTGCACGGGCGCTCGGCGGACCTGTCAAAGGAAAGCGTGGTGCAGGGCGCGATGATCCTGGTTGCGGGTGAAATTCGCAATATCCAGAAGGCCAGCGGCAAGACCCAGACCTTTATCGGCCAGGCGACTGCGATCCAGGAAACCTGGTTGAGGGAGTTGTTCCCCGGGGATTTTGAAGAGGGCTCGGTCACTCGCTACGATGCATCGAACAAGCGGGTGGTTACCGAGACCGTCCGGCGTTTTCGCGACCTGGACATCGAGCGAAAATCCGGCGGCGAGGTGGATGAAAATGTTGCGGCTCGCCTGCTCGCCGAGGAGGTGCTGGCGGGCCGCTTGCCGCTTCCGGGATGGAATGCCGAGGTGGAGAAATGGATCACCCGGGTAAATTGCCTGTCGGCCTGGCAACCGGATTGGGAGATCCCCGTCATCGGTGAAGAGGACCGGGTCCTTCTGCTGGAGCAGGTTTGCCTGGGCTGTGTTTCCAAGAAGGACTTGAAGAACAGGGAGGTCTGGCCGGTGCTCAAGGATTGGCTGAATCCCGCCCAGCAGGCCTTGATCGATGCGGAGGCCCCGGAGCGGCTTCTCCTGCCCGGTGGCCGCCGCGCGAAGATCACGTACGCAGCGGGAGCCGCACCCGAGCTCGCGGCGACCATCCAGGATCTATACGACTTGCACGAGACGCCGAGGATTGCGGGCGGGGTCGTGCCCTTGCGGATTTCGATCCTGGCGCCGAATCGACGACCGGTCCAGGTCACGGAAGACCTGGCGAGTTTCTGGCGGGATCGATACCCGGCGGTAAAAAAAGAGATGCAGAAGAAGTACTACAAGCACGAGTGGCGGTAGCTGGGCTACGCACCTGCGCGCTTAGCCTCCTTCTTTGATCGTGTAGGGCCAGGGCTTCACGAGTGCCCGTATCGCCCAGGCTTCCCACTTCGCATCCAATTGCTTGACCTTCTCCGGGAAGCGATCGGCAAGGTTGGTGCTTTCCGCGCGGTCGGCCTCCATGTCGTAGAGTTCCCACTTGCGCAGGGTGGCGTTTTTTCCCCCGTTCCCATAGCGCACCAGTTTCCACTTGCCATCGCGGATGCCGCAGTTGAGGTGGTGTTCCCAGAACAGGGCACTGCTGCGTGCCAGGCTTTTTCCGGAAAAGGCCGGTTTCAGGCTTATGCCCTCAGGAGGGATGATGTCGGTATCGCCGTACCGCTTGGGGTAATCGACCCCGGCGACATCCACGCAGGTGGCCAGCAGGTCGATCACATGGCCCGGCTGGTGGTCGAGTTTCCCCTGCCTGGCGGCATCGATTCCATCGGGCCAGTGGGCGACCAGGGGCGTGGAGATGCCGCCCTCGTGGGCAAAATGCTTGAACTCCCGGAACGGCGTGTTCGACACGTTCGCCCAGCCACGGCCGTAGCCTATGAAGGTGTCCTCCGGTCCGGCCATGACGCCGGGCCCGGTGCGGACCGCACGTCCATCGCGCGTCTGCATCGGGGTCCATATCCGGGTCTGGAATTCATCCGGGCCCATCGGCTTGTATTCCCGGTACCCGTTCTTCGGGGTGTACCGGCCATAGCCCTCGGCGCAGCCTCCATTGTCCTGCAGGAACAGGACCAGGGTGTTGTCCAGCGCGTCCTGGCGCTTGAGCTCGTCCACCACCTTTCCAATGCCCTGGTCCATGCGGTCGACCATCGCGGCGTAGACCTCCATGTTGCGGATTTCCCATTCCTTGTGGGGGGTTTTTTCCCAGTTGTCGGTGGCCCTGGAGAGTTCGACATCCGGCTTGACCAGGCCGATTTGTTGCATGCGGGCCAGGCGCTTCCTGCGAATAGGTTCGAAGCCTCCGTCGTACACGCCCTTGTACTTGGCGATGTCTTCCGGCAGGGCGTGCATCGGCCAGTGCGCGGTGGTGAAGGACATGTATAGGAAGAAGGGCTGCTTACCATGGTCCTTTTCATGCTGCTGGATAAACATCACCGCGTTATCACTGATCGCATCGGTGTAATAGTAGGTCTTCGGCTGGTACGCCGGGTCATTGACCGGGGTGATGAACTGGTTGCCGCGACAGAGGGTCGCCGGATCGTAGAAGCTCCCCGCACCGGTGATCGTTCCGTAGAACCGGTCGAATCCCCGCTGGATGGGCCAGTTGTCCTTGGGGCCGTCCGGTCGCGTGTGCTTGGTCACGTGCCATTTTCCAGCCAGGTAGTTGCGGTAGCCCCCGCTCCGCAGGGCCTCGGCAATCGTCACCACGTTGCGGCCGATATCGCCCTGGTAACCCGGCAGCTTACTGTTTCCGGTCATCAGGCCGATGCCCGCCTGGTGCTGGTAGACCCCGGTAAGCAGGGCGGCCCGGGTCGGGCAGCAGCGGGCGGTATTATAAAATTGGGTGAAACGCAGGCCATTGGCCGCGAGCTTGTCCAGGACGGGCGTCTGGATTTCTCCCCCGTAACAACCGATGTCGGAGTAGCCCATGTCGTCGGACATGATCAGGATGATGTTCGGGGACGCGGCAGACCGGTGGATGCAGAGGATGCACAGGATCGCAGCGAAGGCGGGCAGGATAGAATTTCTCATGGGTCCTTCGTACTACGGTGCGGCGGCTTGAGTAAATAGATTTTAATTCCGCTCCGCTCGCTTCCTCGTGATCCGGAAAACCCTGTAGGCCCGCTTTTCAGCCAAAAGCGGGAAGATGCCCCGGCTCAGGCCGTCCTGCGCCACCGCCCCAGCAGCAGTGCGCCGAGGGCAAAGAGCCATCCGGAAGACGGTTCTGGTATGAGGCCCCAGTCGCCTGGCTCGGGGATGCTGGGGGGCAGGTTGGTGTCGGTGTAGAGGATCCCGATGAGCACATCGCCGAGCAGCACGTCCGCACCCATGGTGGCAAGGTCGACCCGGTGTGCATTGTTAAACAGGGAGGAGATCGCGGGAAAGCCCACTTCCACGGATTCATCCAGCCCGGCGAGGTCAGCGGCCAGGCCGCCGACCCCGGTGTCGTTGGGGCCGGCGCTGTCGGCGAGGTCGGTGGTGCTCACCACGCCAGAGCTGAGCGTGGTCGTGCCGTTGTACACATCGAGCTGGAGGGTATCCAGCGTGGTGTCGCCGACCAGGCGGATGCTGAGGGTCTGGCTGGCAAAAGAAGCGATGTCGACGGAAAAGAAGGTGTCGCCTGCCGGCGTGCTGACATTAAAGTCGCCGGTGTCCTGGTAAACCGTCAGGTTTGAACCGATCAGGGTGAGGGAAATGCCTGTCCCGTCTCCACCCGACTCGAATAAAACGCGGTCGACACTGTCCGGGAGGGTTGGTACGCGGTAGCCGAGATCCAGGGTCCAGTTATTTGGCCCGACCAGGGGGTCGGTGGTGATAAAGTCGCCACCGGTGAGTGGAATGATGGAACCCTGTGAACAGAGTGCAAACAGCGTGGAAGCCAGGATCAACCGTATATTTCCAGAGAGATTCATCCGCCGATTTTACGGATCTCAACGCCTTGGTGTCAAGGGATCGGTGGCGCATGTTCGGTATTGCTTTCCGGGAATTCAGCGTGTTTCCTCGGGAAATGCTTGATGTAGATGCCCTGGGTACCCCGACGGCGAAGCAGCTCGCCGAGCTTCCGCGGGTGCTGGGCTTCGTACCCACGCGGAACGAATCGCCCCGCACGCTGACGCCGGAGCAGGTCCAGGCCTACAATGCACAGGGCTATCTCATGCCTTTCGACGGCCTTGATCGGCATGAAAGTGCTGAACTGCGTGCCTTCTTCGATGGCGTGCTGGCGGCCTTCACCAGCCTGGGTCGCGATGCGTATTCCATCAGCACGGCCCACCTTCGTTTCGCCCGCGTGTATGAGCTCGTTCGGCATCCAGCCTTGCTCGCGCCGGTGGAGGACCTGCTCGGTCCGGATATCGTGGCCTGGGGCGCACACTTTTTCTGCAAGCTGCCCCGGGATGGAATGCATGTCGCCTGGCACCAGGACAGTGTCTACTGGCCGATCAGTCCAAGCCGGACGGTAACGGT
>JAYGFS010000620.1:0-3493 GCA_046581765.1 Verrucomicrobiota bacterium | reverse complement strand
GTTGTTGGTTATGTCGACGAGGTCGTAGTCGGTACCGGCGACGCCGGCGGCATCGATTTCGATGAGTACGGTGCTCGCCTCGGTGAGTACGAGCCCGCCGCTATGCGAGGTGGTTCCGGGCGAGTTTCCGGGGCTGAGAATCCCGTCCTTGATGATCAGTAGGGGCGCCTGTACTTCGCCGGTTCCGGAGAGTACGGCCCCGTTTTCCAGGACGATGGTGCTATCTGAAGTGAGGGGTTGATCGGGGTTTAGGTGAATGTCTCCCGGCGGGCCGTTTGCGGCATCCAGGGTTTCAACCTGTCGTTCGGAAAAGCTCGTTAGATCGGGTGAATCGCTTGCGAGAAGCTCGTCGTCGGGTTCGAGAATGGTGCTGAGAGCGGCCTGGCTTTCCGGTGCATCCGCCACCTCCACCGCTTGCTCATTGAGTCCCGCGAAGAGTTCATGCGCCTCGTCCGGGCTGGCCTGGACCGGGGTGTCCGGGGCCTCGATGGTGGCTTGCGGGATGACGGCTTCGGGGGTCGGAACATCCAGGCCGTCCGCCGAGAGCAGGAGTCGATTTTCGAGCGCTTCGAGGTGGTAGTCTGTCGGGGTGGAACGGCTCATGCGTGGCGGACCCTACCCTTACTCGGTTGACAGGTTCAAAACATTTTTTGTAGAATTTTGAATGTCCTGCTCGCAGGATGTATACGTTCCGGCTATTGATCTGCTGCTTGAAGGGACCCGATATGAAATTTGCGATCTGTAACGAAACCTACCAGGAATGGTCTTTCGAGAAAACCTGTGCGCACATCGCCGGGAGCGGCTATGCCGGGGTGGAAATCGCTCCGTTTACGCTTAAACCCGATCCCCGGGACCTGGAAGAGGCCGATGCCCGGGACCTTGCCCGGATTGCGGATGCGGCGGGGCTTGAGGTCGTGGGCCTGCATTGGTTGCTGGTTCAGCCCGAAGGCCTGCACCTGACCACCCCCGATGCGGGCATACGGGAGCAAACGATCGATTTCGGCAAGCACCTGGCGCGATTGTGTGCGGGGATGGGCGGGAAGATCATGGTCTGGGGGAGTCCGAAGCAACGCTCCCTCGAGGCGGACTGGAGCTATGCCGATGCCAGCGAAAGGGCTGCGGCCGTGCTGCGCGAAATTGCTGAGGAAGCCGGGCCCCTGGGCGTGACCATCGCCCTGGAACCCCTGGGTCGCGCCGAGACCAACTACCTGAACACGGCGGCGGAAACGATCGAGTTGATCCGGCAGGTCGATCACCCCGCGATTCAACTGCACCTGGATGTCAAGGCCATGAGCGACGAGGAGAAGGACATCCCGACCATTATCGCTGAAAGCAAGGAGCACACCGTCCATTTTCACGCAAACGACCCCAATTTGCGCGGCCCCGGCTTCGGGGAGGTCGCGTTCGAGCCCATTCACCAGGCCCTGCTCGAGTCCGGCTACGATGGATATGTCTCGGTGGAGGTCTTCGACTACACCCCCGATCCGGAAACCATAGCGGTCGAGAGCCTGGCCTACCTGAAGCGCATCTGGGGATGCGATTCGCAGGCGTAGGAATGGTTCAATGATTGGTTAAGCCGGGTTCATCCTCTTTCGCACGATTGCGACGGCAGGGCGCTCAGATGAAGGAGCTACCGCGCGGCATCGGGTCAACCCCGAAAAAGGTCGCGAGGGACTGGGCCACGTCGTAAAAGCCCTGCCGGACGCCGAGTGAGCGGGGTTCCCGGCCCGGTCGATAGACCAGCAGGGGAACATACTCCCGGGTATGGTCGGTGCCGGTATAGGTCGGGTCGTTGCCGTGGTCGGCGGTGATGATGAGGAGATCGTCCTCGCCGAGCAGTGGCAGGAAGTCCGCAAACCACGCGTCAGCTTCCACCAGGCAGCGTGCATAGCCCTCGGGATCACGGCGATGACCGTAGAGCATGTCGAAATCGATAAAGTTGGCAAAGATGAAGGCCTTTTCCTTCTCCTCGACCAGCCGGGAGACCCGGTCCATCGACGCAGGGTTTCCGCCGGTATGAAAGCCCTCGGTGATCCCGCGGTGGGCAAAGATGTCTTCGATTTTGCCAACCGAGTAGACCGCCGTGCCGTGGTCTTTCAGCCCTTCCAGGATCGTGGGTTCGTCAGCCTTGAAGGCATAGTCCACCCGGTCCTGGGTTCGTTTGAAGTTTCCCGGCGACCCGGTAAAGGGGCGTGCGATCACCCGGCCGACCCGGAAGGGGTTGCAGAGGCGGCGGGCGATCTCGCAGGCGGCATACAGCTCCGCGAGCGGGATCACCTCGGTATGCGCGGCGACCTGGAAGACCGAATCCGCGCTGGTGTATACGATAAATGCCCCTTGCTCCATGGATTCATGCCCGAGTTCCTCCATGATCGCCGTGCCGCTGCCATGGCGGTTCCCCAGGATCGGTCGCCCGGTCTGCTCGACAAATGGCCGGGTGATTTCCCCGGGGAAGGTAGGTTCCGCTTCGGGGAAGAGATGAAACCCGGGATTGAGTTCCAGGCCGGCCAGCTCCCAGTGGCCGGTGATGGTATCCTTGCCCTGGGAAACTTCCCGCATCGCGCCAAAGCTGGCCAGGGGGCTTTCGTGCGGGGGCAGGCCCCGGATCGGGGCGTTCTGGAGCTCCCCGGGTATGCAGCCCAGGCCCAGGCGGTGGAAGGTGGGCAGATGCAGGCCGCCGACGGCTTCTGCTGTGTGCTGGAGCGTTGCGCAACCGGCATCCCCGTAGTCCGCGGCATCCGGGGCCTCGCCGATCCCCACGGAATCGAGCACAATAAGGAAGGCCTTCACCCGCGAAGCTTAGTGGTTCGGGCCGCGCTTGTCCTCAAGAATCGTCGGCGTCCGCGCCCTCTTCCCTGTCGTAGACGATCTTGGACTCGAAGCCGGCCGATTCGAGCAGGTAGGTGCCGAAGTCCTCGAAAACCCCGTCGATCCGCCGGCGAATGAGTTCGCTCTGGATCTCGGGGGCCAGGCTGTCGTAATCCGCGGCATCGGCGGTCTTGCGCTCCCTCAGGAAGCCGATGATCGCATTTTCACCCGCCGTGATCACCTCGGTGACTCCACCCTGCTGATAATCGCCAATGCGGTCCATGATCAGGCGCTGGTTGTTGTCCAGTTCCACGGGAACCTCGCTGTAAATGACGTAGGGCGGGGCGGAGGTCACGCTGAGGGTCATGTTGCTGCAAATGGTGGCGAACGAATTGGTCGCCAGGCTTTTCACGATCGTATCGCGAATTGCCTTTGCTTTTTCGGTGAGCGCCTGGCCGATGTAAAACTTTTCCGCCTGGATATACATGGATTCCCTGACCTCTGCCAATGAGGGAACCGCGGGTGGCTGAATGCCGTCGAGACGTACCAGGTAGACATGGTTCGAGCCGAGAATGGGGTCACTGATGTTTTCACCTTCCGCGAGATTGAGCTCAAATACCGCCTGGTTGAAGTCGAAGAAGGCCTCCATGTCGACCTGCGGCAGGATGGCGCCCACGCGGATATA
>JAYGFS010000603.1:0-2524 GCA_046581765.1 Verrucomicrobiota bacterium | reverse complement strand
CCGCGGTTGGCACGGCAGTCCAGGTACAGCGCATAGCAATCATCGGGCGAATGGTAGATGTCGTGGTTGCCGACGGTTGCGGTGCATTTCACGCAGGAGATGACATTATGCCCGGCCGAGTGCAACACGACGTACAGGGGTGCCTGCTTGCGAGCGGTCCGGGGATGGATTACGACAAAGGTGTCCTGCTGGGGCACAGCGTATCCCCATTCCGTCTTGATCCCGTGACGGTAAAGATCCAATGCCCGGCCACTGAGTGCCAGGCCTTTTGCCCCGGCCACATCCTTGACCGGGGGCCAGTTATCCGCATGGGCTGCAAGAGGAAGGGCCGCGAGGGTGAGAATTAAGCAAATACATCTATTCATCCGGGTCTCCTGTGCGGTTGAGCTCTGAGATAATTTTCTCCCCGAGTAAACATCTGAATGGTCAAATACAAGGGCAAATAGCCGTACAGGTCCTTTGGGAAAACCATGGTATCGCGCGTGGAATCGCTTGATATTGACTGCTGTTTTCGGGAAAATATTCTGTTAAGACCGCCAAACCAAAAGGCCCGGTAACAATGAAACCAACGTCTATATCTATTTTGCTCGCCTTCCTGCTCCTGGCTTCCGCGTACGGGCAAACGGAGACAGCCTCGCGGCCTAACATCCTCTATTTCTACGTCGACGACATGGGCTGGGGTGCCATCGGTCCGAATGCCCAGGCCGCGCGAAAAGCGAGGGGGCTTCCGTCCGTTCGTACCCCGAACCTGGATCAACTGGCTGCGGATGGCGTGAATTTTTCCCGTGGCTATGGCTGCATGGTCTGTTCCCCGGCCCGCTCTTCCCAGCAAACGGGTTTTCACCAGGGTCACACCTTTGCGGATCGCAACGATCCCGACAACGCCAAGAAAGCCATGCGTGCGGACGATGTGCTGATGGGTGATGCGCTTTCCCGCGCCGGTTATGTGACCGGGTACTGGGGCAAATGGGGATACGGGGGTTCAAGCGACCAGCTTGCACCGCGGGTGGACAACGTGCAGACCCTGCCCACGTCCCATGGCTACCAGCACGTGGTGGCCGAGCTCCATCACGTGCGGGCGCACACCTTTTTCCAGCCGACCCTGTGGACCGCCCCGGCCGCCCCGGGCTCCATCGGGGGGATCGAGCTGAAGCCCAACGTGATGACGAAGTACAGGGGCGATCCCGCGTACCCCAATACCCCGGCCCTGCAGAACCACCCCGACTATCCCGCGACAGCATATTGTGACGATGTGTATGCGTTTGCCGCGCTCGATTTTGTCCGGGAGCAGGCCCGGGTGTACCGGAAAACCGGCCAGCCCTTTTTTGGTTTGCTGGCTGTCCAGATACCGCATGGACCCTTCAACGAGGTGGCCAAGTTGCCCGAGTGGGATGCCGCCTACCGGGCCGATCCCCATTTTTCCGGGCTCAAGGCGCAATCCCGTCAATGGGCGGCCATGGTGACCCGCATCGATGCGCACTTCGGCAATATCCTTGCCGCACTTGAGGATCCCAACGGGGACGGGAACCCGGCTGATTCCGTTGCGCGGGATACCCTGGTTGTTTTCCAGTCGGACAACGGTGGCCCGGGCGGGGATTCGCTTCGGGAGTATGACGCGAATGGAGGTCTCTCCGGGACCAAGGGCAATATCCAGGAAGGAGGGATTCGTGTCCCGACCATCATGCGGTGGCCCGGGAAAATAACCGCACAATCGCGGTTAAAAATGGGCAGCAGCACGGCGCGTATCGTCGATGTCACCGACTTGCTCCCGACCTTCTGTGAACTTGCCGGCGTACCCGCCCCGCTCGGGGTCGATGGGGTTTCAATCGCGCCGACCCTGCGGGGGGCCGGCCACCAACGGGCACGCAATTTCCTGGTACATGAAGCCGGGAACGGCAACGCGATTATCCGGGGACGCTTCAAGCTGGTTCAAGGCAGGAGTGGCAAGAAGAAGCAGCGCAAGGAACCCGCAACCTTTAGCCTCAGGCTGTTTGACCTCGATGCCGACCCCGGGGAAAAACACGACCTGGCCGCGAAACATCCTGCGCTGGTCAAGGAGCTGGAGACCCTCCTGATCGGCGAGCGGGTCAACGAGGCGAAGGGTTTTGCGAATACCTACCATGACTGGACAGGAAAGAATGGCGGCCTGACCTCCGATCCAGACAACTGGTCCGATTACGTCTATGCGAATGCCGGCACCACCTACATGAGCGACCGGGGCCCTCCCCGGCTTTCATGGGTCGCCCATATGAACAACCAGGGCCCGGGGAATGCCCGGGCGGTGGCTGATTCCGACCTGGCCTTCCTGGCCCTGGAAATCTCGGGATCCCCGGCCCGGCAAATGCTTGAACTCGGCCCGGGGGTCAACCTCACCGGCCGAAATGAACTTCGCCTGGGTGGCAATGGATCCCTTGCGGTGAACGGTGGCACGGTTTCGTCCCTGCGGTGGATCGATGTCAAGGCGGGCGGAACTCTCCAGGGCACGGGAAAGATTGCCGCGGTCCTGTACAACCAGGGAAGCGTC
>JAYGFS010000501.1:0-3029 GCA_046581765.1 Verrucomicrobiota bacterium | reverse complement strand
TCCATATCGCGGAGGGTAAGCTCGACGAGGCCGAGACCATGCTCGACGAGCTCGCAGCGCGATTCGCCTCCTTGCCGGAGGCCGGCTGGGCCGCCCTCAAGCAGGCCGAGCTCCACCGGCGCCGGGGTGACTATGCCCGGGCCATGGCCGGGTTTAAGCAGGTCATCGCGGTCAAGCAGTGGCGGGGTCCCTACTGGGCGGAGGCCCTCTATTCCATGGGGCTCTGCCTGGCAGACCAGAAGCAATACCGGGAAGCCTTCGCCTATTACCAGCGGGTGTACGTGATGTATGAAGCCTACGACGAATGGTCCGCAAAGGCCTATATTCAAAGCGCGAGAAGCCTCCTGCAACTGGGCATGAAGGGGGATGCAATGAAAACCTGCCGGGAGTTGCTCGCGCATCCGGTCCTGTCAAAACGTCCGGAAGCCGGCGAGGCCCTGGATCTGCTCCAGGAGCTTGGAGGCGGCCCGTGAAAGGTGCCCTCGGCTTGTTGTTCGTGCTCCTGGCCGCCTGTCCGGCGCAGGAACGGGTCTCCGGGAAAATCACCTTCCCCGGGCTGGGCGAGCGCCAGGCCGATTTGCTCGGGCGGAACGCCAAGGGCTGGGTGAGCCTGCGCAGGACCAACGAGACGGCGGTGATCGAGTTTCCCGCGACCTCCATCGACCACATTACCTTTGACCTCGAATTCGATGACAAGGACCTGGAGGACTGGCAGCGCAAGCGCTGGTTTAAAAAAATCGCTGCGCGGATCCAGCCACGGATCATGGCCTGCCTGTCCTACGCCGATATTTCCAACAACTTTCTGGACTACGTGCCACTGCTCCTCCAGAGCCTGCTGCTTTCCGAGCAGTTCGAGGAACTGGACAAGGTCTCCGGGCAGATCATGCACTACGCGCCGCCGGGCATCTTTCACGAGGAGGCGCGCTTGTCCCGGGCCTTTGCCCTGCTCGAGCTGGGTCGGATCGATACCGCGCGACGGCTGTTCAAGGAGGCGAAGGCGGTCAAGCGCGGCCAGCCGCATGCCTCGATCTACTGGTTTGTCCAGGCGCGTCTCCAGATGCTGAACCAGGAATTTGACACCGCGCACGATACCTTTTCCAATATCGTCGTGCACAATGCCATCGACCTCGAGTGGTTGCCGCGGGCTCTGTACTGGACCGTGGCCATGTACGTCGAGAACGACGAGCGCGAGGTCGCCGAACAGATCATTACCGAGCTGGATAAGACCGTGCCCGAACGCGATTGGGCGAAGCGCGCCCGGAAATTGCTCAGCAACGTGGATTGTATCGATTCCGCCGACCAGGGATATGACGGGTTCTACCATTGGATGCCGCGCATGGGCCTGCCCGGGGTTGCGCCCGGGTCGGGTCACTCGGTGGCCTTCGACGGCATGATCCAGTATGTGGACATCGGCCCCGAGTTGAACTTTATCGGTGCGCCCGGCAGTGATTTCACCCTGAGTCTCTGGGCGCTCCCGGCAAGGGAGGGTGTCGCCCTGTCGCGGGGGGATCCCGATTCCGAGGAACCGGGTGACGAGGGCTTTGTTATTCGTCGCGATGGCATCCGTGTGCGGGGGCGTGAACCGGTGGCGGCAGCCGTGCTCACCGCGGCATCCAAGAGCAAGACCTGGCGGCACATGGCCTTCGTTCGTTCCAGCAAGCCGCCCCGGTTGCAGTTGTTCGAAGAGGGAAAGCTCACGTCTCAGGTGAAGTATTCAGCACACTACAACTTCGGGAACCCGGAGGCCCACGTTCTTTTTGCCTGCAAGGCGACGCCCATGAACGGCCACGTGCGCAGCCAGCATTTCCTGGGCGCGCTCGATGACCTGCAAGTCTACGACACGGCCCTGTCGGCCGAGCAGGTCCAGGCCTTGTACGAGAAGCCCGGGCAACCCGGGCAATTTGCCACCCGCCGGGTGGAAATCGATTTCCATAACGACGGCGGCGAGTTTACCGCTTCGCGGCCCATCCGCGGATTGAAGGGGCCGCTGGCGCTGGATATGCTCAACGAGATTTACGCCTCGAATACCGTGAGTGCATTCAACCTGGAGTTTGGTGCCGCGGCCCTGGAAGTGATCGACGAGGGCGATCCCGGGCACCGGCTCAAGCTGGATGCGGACGAGCGGCTCGGGGAGCGCTTGTTCTGGGTGAACCGAAGCGGGAGCACCCTGCCCTTTTCCCGTGTCGGGGTGAGACGCCTGGAGCTCGGAGAGACCTCCGGCTTCGTTACCCTCATGGCCTTCGCCGAGACGATTTACGATGCACGGATGATCAAGGATCTCGACGTGGTCGGCAAGCAGACGGTCGAGCTGAACGGCACCAACCTGGGGCTCGTCGACCTCGATCTCAAGCCCGGGGAGCCCGCGATGGCGTTCTGCATCTACCGCTCCGATGCGGCAGGGGAGCCCCTGGTCGACCGGAATGCGCCGCCCGCGATTTTAAGCAGCGTGTATGTTGAATACGCGCGGAAGCCGATTGCCCATTTCATGTTTAATGAATTGCCGAGGGTGGACCCGCCCCCCCAAGCGGAGCCCCCGCCGGCGGAAACACCACCTGTCGCACCACCTGACGCACAACCGCAAGAGGAAGAATCCAATGAATAAACGAACATGGTTTTTTGCAATCCTGGTGATCTGGACGATCTGGCAGGTCATCGCCCAGGATGCCGCTGCCCCGCCGGCCGATGCATCGGCGGCGCCTGTAGCGACCGCCCCCGCCCCGGCGGCTCCGGAACCCGTGCCGCCGGATGAAAAACTGACCTTGTTGCAGTTGATCAAGGCCGGCGGGCTCACCATGGTCTTCCTCGGACTGCTTTCCGTCGCCGTGGTTGCCCTCGCGATCCGGAATCACCTCACCCTGAAAATAGATCGCCTGTTGAGACCGGATATCGTGCCTGCCCTGAACCAGCAGATGGCCGAGGGGGACATTGCCGGGGCCCTGATGACCTGCCGCAGCCAGGACTGCATGCTTTCCTCCGTGCTCGCCCATGGCTTGCTCCGGATTGTCGACCAGGAAATCGTGGTTG
Organism: Verrucomicrobiota bacterium; assembly: GCA_046581765.1. GTDB lineage: Bacteria > Verrucomicrobiota > Kiritimatiellia > SS1-B-03-39 > UBA6053 > JAPYUI01. Next base: position 5 of record JAYGFS010000501.1, on the reverse strand, counting down.
AAAAC
>JAYGFS010000424.1:0-6432 GCA_046581765.1 Verrucomicrobiota bacterium | reverse complement strand
AATTTTATGTAGGTTGTATTCATCGTATGTACCTGATTCCTACGATCTAGTTGAGCAGTCCGTGTGCCAGAATGGGCCCCCGGGTCCTGAAGCAGGCGGGCGTGATGGGGGTGTAGGAGGCTGTCCTACACGCTCCCTCCCGGTGGCCGGAGGGCTTTCGCAATTTTAATAAACAGGGGCGCGATCTCCATGCGCAGGTTGAGAGAACCCAGGGCGGAAGCGGAGCCGCTTGGCTGGTGGGTATCGGCGCAGGGGGGGAGGTTGCTGGCGTCCGCACCCGGGCCCGGGGTTTTACCCACCGGGCTGCCGGGTACCGGCCAGCTTAGAGCCGGGCGACGCCGAGGCGATAGCAGGCCCGGTCCGGCCCGCCGGTGACGGGGATGGCGATGGGGTTACCGTCGCCGAGTAGACCGGAGTGTACCGCGCTCCAGGTATCGTTTATCAGGTTGACCCGGACCTCGATGGTGTAGGTCCGCCCGGGCACCGAGGAGAACACCAGTTGGGATGTCTGCTCATTTCCGTTGTGCTCGATGTGAAGCTGGAGGTACGACGTGGGGTCTACCGGGTCGGTTCCGGCGATGTTCTCGTCGAAGTCGGGCTGGACGTCGTTATCGCTGTTCAGGTCCAGTATGTCATAGGATCCATCATTATCGCTGTCGACCGGGCTCACGCCCTCGCCTGCGCCCGCGTCGTCCGGCACGCCCGTAACGTTCACGATCCCGTCGTGACGGCCATCATTGTTCGTGTCGTAGAGCTCGGCCGACTGTCCGCTTTCGACCAGGTCGGAAATACCGTCCCCATCACTGTCGGTATCCAGGTGGTTCGGGATTCCATCGTTGTCCGCATCATTGGGTACAACCACGCCAGAGCTCAACTCAATGTCAGAGACGCTCCAGTCAGATGGGGCACCACCGGCATGCGATCCAGAGAATGCCGTGTCGATAACGAAGTCCTGACCATAGGCAATATTCGTGGTGCGAAGGCTGACCCCATTCTTTTTGTATGCCAGGGAGGCGCCGCTGACTTCAATGGTTATGACATCTCCTGCAGCATACGTGGCATACGCCTTGTTTGATCCGTTTTCACAAATCCGGAAGCTGCCGTCGTAGCGCAGGAAGATGGCGTGGTCGATGTCGGTCCAGTTGGTACTTTCGCCCGATCCTTCCCCGGCCTTGTTCAGCCCGATGACCACATTACTGATGTCCCCCTGGTCCGGGGTGAAGGACAGGGTGTAGTGTTCGTTGATCCCCATTTCGCTTAAATCGAGTGATGTCACGCTTGAGTTCCAGTTGGGCGGTGCCCATTTACTGAAGTGCAGGGTGTTGCCGACAGCGGTAATCCCGCCGATCTGGTTGATCCAGGTGGTTACCGGGATTGTCGGCCCGCCTATCTCGTTCGTGTCGAGAATCCCGTCGTTGTCGTCGTCGAGGTCGATACTGTCGAGGATGCCGTCCCCATCGGAATCCAGCGCGTATACCTGGCCGGCCGCAAAGGTCAGGCTCAGCAGGCATGCGAGGACGATGAGGGGGCTCCGCTTTAACCATTCATATTTTTCGTAGGATGTTTTCATTGTATTGTCCGTTTCTGTGTGACCCGTTTGACGTCTATCTGGCGTGCAGGGCCACGTGGTTTCGTTTCAGTGATGAGATCTTGTTTAGCAACCCGTGTGCCAGAACGGCCGCACGGCGGGCCAGGGCTGATGACGTGATGGGGGTGTAGGAGGCTGTCCTACACCCCGCCCCCGGGATGGGCGTGGGAATTCGCAAATATAAAAAAAAAGATGGGGCGTCCGGGCCTATTTACGTGCGCGTTGAGAAGCCCAGCGGTCGCTATACGCAGATCTGCCCGGTTGGTGCAAATGAGCGTAGTATCGATTCAGGGAATCTCGTATACCACTCGGTAATTCCGGCGCATAACGTCGATGGGATGCGGTCGCCCGCCATCGCCCTGGTCGGTGAAGATCATATCCTGGTCCGTGGGCACGGTGACACCACTCATCAGGCGTTGCCAGCCGCTCAATCCTCCGGACCACTCGAGATGTTGCAGGCGGCCGGAGAGCGCGGGGAAGCGGAACTCGGCCTTGCCGTCCGGCAGGGTCCAGATGTCCAATCGCGGCCCGCGTTCGTAGTCTTCCTCGATCGGGCTGAGTTTGACGATGTATTCGTAGAGGTTATTCAGCCCGTCTCCATCAAAATCGCCGCTCCCGCCATGGGCGCCAAAGCCATTATGAGCCTGCAAACCGTGCTGGTTTTCCCAGAAATCGGGCAGGCCATCGCCATCGCTGTCGGTAGCCGTGCCGGGGAACATTTTCACCACCTCGGTATCGGAAAGGGTCAGGTTGCCCCGTTCATGGGTCACGCGTACATGATGTAAAAAATCCGGATCGCCGTTATACAGGTTGGGAAAGGTAAAGTCGAAGCGGTGTTCGTCCAGGTTATCCGGATGCCGGAACAGGGTGTACCGCGAGCGGTCGATCGCCACCTCGCCCTCGGAGGAGCCACTTTCGCTACTGGCAATCAAGACGGTGACTTCGTCCAGGAATGCCGGGTCGGTCATGCCGGGGGGAATGAGATCATCAAGGAAATGGACCCGCATGACCCAGCCTTCATCCACCACGGTTCCCGGGGTGCCGGGAACACCGATGTGCCAGTTGATCGAGGATCCGGTGCCGACCGAACGCGTCATGGTGGTGTACCAGCCTTCGGCGTCGCTGAGCGAATGATCCCCGCTGCTGGAAGCCTCCTTGAGGCGGACCCGGATAAGGGCATTCCCCGTGTCCGGGATATTACGGTATTCAAAGCGCCAGACCTGGGCCCAGTCGCTGTCGCGCAGGAAGGTGCTGGAACCCGAGCGCATCGCCTGGGCCCAGTTGTTGGTGCCGTTTCCGTCGTTGGCGGAGTCGTTCGTGGGGTCGAGGTCCTCGATATTGTACCAGACCTCGGTAACGCTGGGGTCCGTGAAGACCACCGCGCCATAGGTCGACCCGCCCAGGGTATCGTTCTCCCGGGGGAAGGCGAGCTCGCCTGAAGGCCTCTCTCCGTCATAATAGAAGGTCTGCACGTGGGTCTTGTAAATGGAGGATCCATCGTATCGGCCGACATAGGCCCGACTGCGGAGGACGTGGAAGCCTTCGCGCAGGCCGCTTTGCATCGCGCCGTAATCATTGTGAAGGTGATAGGCCACGCTGTTGGCGTCAAAGTTGTCGATCTCAAACAGGGTTTCCATACGCCTGCCCGTGGTGATGTCGCCGTCACTCCAGGGAAAGCGGCTGCCCGCGACGTTCTGCCCGGCACCGATCTTGTAGCGCAAGGTCGTACCACCCGGCATGGCCGGCAAGCTGCCGGTCCACCATTCGGTGTCGCCTATGCCGTCATGTTCACCGTTAAACGCCCTGCTTAGCTCGATGGCCTGGGTGTTGTCTTTGCCTGTCCCGGCCAGGCCTTCCGGGAAGGTTCCACCATCATCCGTATAGTAGAGGAATACCCGGTCTACCTCTCCCTGGTACCCTGTTTTCACCCACAGGGTGACCGCTTGACCGGCGGCGTTCTCCGGGGCGGGGAAAAACTGCGGCACCGCGTTGGTCTGCTGGTTGTCCCCCTCCGGGTCGTGATACACCCAGGACGCGGTGTCGTGGCTGGAATTGGGCCCACTGCCATGGTAGAAGGTAATGCCCGCAGTGCCGACCACCAGTTCATAACTTTCCGCACCGAGGGATCCGATGACGTTACGCGATACGTCACGGGCAGCAAAATTTTCGTTCACCCGGTGAACAAAGCGCATCTGCTCGAATCCGAGGTAGGTATCGGTCGATGATTGACGAACCGCATCATTATTGAAATCGCCGTCGCCCTGGTCATCGAACAAATCACCGTTGATTCCCGGGGCAAAATCGCGCAGATCCCCCGTGGTGGGCCCAAGGGCCATCTGGGAATTGAGGTCAACCCCTCCATCGAGCTTTAGCCGGATGTTTTCCGCAGAGCCATCCGCGCGCGCGACGAAGCGCAGATCGCTGCCATCGGTCACCCGGGGAATCCAGTGGGTATAGCGGCGATCTGTCAGGTCGCTGTCGGGCAGTCCGTAGGGATTGAAGGCGGGATCACCATCCGGGCCATCCATGCGCACGTGGGCCATGTTACCAACACGTTCGCTCCCCTGGTAGATTTCAATCGGCTGGCGTTCCGCGCTGCCAGACCAGGCTGCGGGCATCTCTGGCACGCGCCAACTGAAGGCGTACCATCCTCCGGAAGGAACGCCTACCGTGGCGCCGCCGGTGTCGCGGATGGTTCCATTCCCCTGTACGATGACGTAGAAGGGACCGCCGTGCGGTGAATAATTTTTCAAGCGCGCACCGGGGGGAAAGGAGGTGTACACATCCGGCCGGTGGTGGTGGCCGCCGAGGTAATTCCGTGCCATCATGAACAGCAGGGTGGCCCCGCTCCAGTTTCCGTTGCCCTGGGCATTCTCCCGCGGGTCGATGCGCTCGTAGGCAATGAAATCCTGGTCGCTCCAGCGGGGTTCCTGGTAGCCCCGGGCGAAATCGCGGGCCACCCGGAGGGCGCCGGTCACGTAGGACTCGCCGAACTGGCCCAGGAAGGGGATGCGGGAGGGTTTGGGGAAATAATCCGGCTCTCCGGCCTGGTGGTACCCATCGGTGTAGACGATGGGCAGTCCTTCGCGGAGGATCATCCAGGGATGGGCATTTGCGCGATCGCCGTCGTAGAGGTAGTCGTTGTCGTGACTCATCACGTAACTCATGGAAACCGCTGAGTTTGCGTTGTAGTGCCCGTAACCCGGGTGATCCATCCCGCTCATGTTGCCGCCGATGCTGGATTTCACCAGGTTCAGCAGGCGGTCCGAGGCGATGCGCATGCCTGCGTCAAGGTAGCCGCCTTCGCCGGGCGGGGCACCGAGGTGTTCGCCAAAGACCATCGCGTCGTCCCAGGCCTGGAACTCGGGATTAAACACGGTATCGCGATGATTGTTCCAATCGGAGAATCCCCGGGTGAGGTTGAAGTGCTCCTGGAGGGCGCCGGTGTATCCCCAGTTGACCCAATCCTTGTCCGCGCCATGTTGTTTACCAAAAAAATAGTCGGGGACGTGCTTCACCGCATCAAGGCGGAAGCCATCCGGGCGGACTTCCTGGATGAACCAGCGCAGGGCGCGCAGAAGCATGGCATTGACGTCCTCGGAGACGGGGTCCCCCATGTTATAGATGCCGTCGCCATGGCCCCATGCGGTGGTCTGGCGCCAGGGCACGCTGGGGTCGACACCCGTATCGGTGAAGGGTTCGCTCGTCTCGCCGGGATCGTGCTGCTCGTTGCTGTTCAGGTCGTCCCAGTCAAATCGTCCGTTGTTTTCGCCGGTGTCGCCGGTGTTGGGAAGACCGTCCAGGCCATCATCCAGGAAGGGTTCGCGATCCGCAAAGGGGTGGACGGCCTCCCCTCCATTGTTGGTCAAGGGCGAGAGGTCCAGGTCGGGATACCAGGCGGTCTTTCCGGGATGCCGGATGCCGGACCACTTTGCATGCGTCGCCCCCTCGAGCAGGCCGAGGGCATCAAAGGACACATTGTTCCCGCTCTCCTGCGCAATGTCCCAGGCGAAAGGGTTGCGGTTGAGCACCTCCCACTCGTTGTTCCAGTCGGGCCAGTCGGCGAACTTCTGCCAACCGGTGCCGTTCCATCCGATGTGGAAGTCCTCGGGCACAAATCCGGGAATGCCGTCAAAGAGTTCGCCCACCTGTTTATCCGCATCCAGTCTGCCCGCGTTGTGGGCCATGACGTTGTCAAAGAAGACCCGGAGCCCGAATCGGTGGGCGGTTTCCATGAGCCGCAGGAGATCCTGCTTGGTCCCGTACTTGGTGGGCAGGCTGCCGGATTGATCGATGTCGCCGAGATCGAATCGGTCAAAGGTGTCGAAGCCTACCGAGTAGGCACCTGCGCCGGCCTTGAACGGTGGCGGCAGCCAGAGGGCGGTATAGCCGGCCTCTGCCAGTTCAGGCATCCGGCCTTCGATTTCGTTCCACGAGGTGTTGAAGTACTGGAGAATAACCTCGGCCTGGATCGTGCCGGGAACCGTGACAAGCAGCCAAAAGAGCAGGGTGCGGCCACCGTGTTTTTTAAGGGGCTTAACCATGTTTCTATACGGTACCCGAAAATCGGGCGTGTGCACTCTTATGTGATCGGAAAAAGATCCGGTTGACACACGATTTTGGTGAAATCCCTGCCCCTGTGCGCAGTCCCGCTGTTCGTTTATTCGGGTGCGACGTCCCGTGCCCAGGCCTCGTGCAGCTTCTTCAAGCGCACGACGATTTCCGGTTGGGCCTTGGCATGGTTGGTGAGCTCCGGCTTCTCGTCAGCCAGGTTGTGCAGGCTCATGTTGCTTCGCCCATCCGTGCCGATCAGTTTCCAGTGGCTCTCGCGCACGGCCCATTTT
>JAYGFS010000369.1:0-1510 GCA_046581765.1 Verrucomicrobiota bacterium | reverse complement strand
CCCGGTCCCGAAGCTGGTGACCCCGTCCGGGATCGCGATATGGACCAGGCTGGTGCAATCCCGGAAGGCCGAGTTCCCGATCGCCGTGACCCCCTTGCCTTCCAGGGTGGCGGGAATAGCCAGTTCGCCGGAGGCGCTCGTTTCGCAATCCGTGATGGTGACGGTAACGCCGTCACCGTTCACCGCCCAGGTCAGGTCGTTGGTGTCCGCGGCGTAAAGCGGCCAGGCGGTACAGATGCAGGCCCAGGACGCGAGCAGCCTGGTTGGATTATTCATGCCGGATTATCACCGCTGTGCCTCGTAACAACAAGGAAAATGGCTGGAGGAGGCTGTTTTCGGAGGGTGGGGCGGCACCTTTCCCGGAGCCCCGGACACGGATGAAGATCCCTGTACGTTACCCTCTCCTGTTTCGTATGGTAGCGGCAGCAAGGCCTCCGTCCTGTGCAGGATGCCGCAAGTAAAGGGCCCAGGCAGCCTAGTTGTGCACTTCGATCCGGTAATAGACGGTCTGTTCACTGCTGAGATGATCGATTGAGATTACGCTGCCGTTTCCTGCGACACTGAGTGCGAGGGGAATCCAGGTCCCGGATAGCAGTTCGCTTCGCCAGTGGATGTCGTAGGTGCGGCCGATCACGGAGGGGAAGCTCAGGGTGCGGGTCGTCACGTTCCCGCCGCGGGAAATGGCCACGGCCAGGACCGAATTGGGGTCCAGTGGGTCGGTACCCGCGATCGCCTCGTCGGCATCGGACATACCGTCCCCGTCGGTGTCACCCGGTCCCGGTCCACCGTAGCAAATAAAGGTACTGTTGGATGCGATGTTCAGGTAGGTCGCTGCAACCCGGTTGCTCGACATCGCGGAACCCAGGAGGCGGACCTCGTCGATTTCCCCGATAAATTGCTGATTGCCAAAGCGTTCACCGATGCGCAACAGGGTGCTTGGGTCGCCCTGGTAGGCCGCGGCGGTTCGGGAACCGGCGAGTACCCCGTCCCGGTACAGGCGTTGCTCGCTGGCGGTCGCGTCGTAGACCCCGGTCCAGTAGTGCCAGGTGCTGGTGTCCGTGAATCCGGGGAGGTTGAGGTCGTTGCCCCAGAAGGCAAAGGAGAACTGGTTGTTGGCTGCCCGGAACCCCAAGTGCAGTCCCTTGTTGGGCTGGCTGGTCCCGTGTGAGACCAGCCAGCCATCCTGTCCGTTGACTTCCTTGCGTGCCCAGGCGCTGACGGTAAAGGATTGGTTGGAGAAGGACAGGCCCGGGCCGGCGTGGACCGTTCCGGGAAAGTCCAGGGCCCCGTTGGCGATGCCCGGGGTCGGGGTCACGCCGCTTCCGGTTCCATCCCAGCCGTTGCCGCTGGAATCGGTGGCGCTCGTGTCGGCGAAGTGCCATATCCCGAGTCCATCGGCCCAGGTCGAGCCGTCACTCGCGTAGGGTGGCAGGTTTGTCACCCCCGGGTTGCCCCAGTTGGCAAAGATGTAGGTCGTGTTGTCCACCAGTTGCGGGATCTCGACCCAGAT
>JAYGFS010000121.1:0-2102 GCA_046581765.1 Verrucomicrobiota bacterium | reverse complement strand
AACGCGGACCGCCTCGCACGCTTGCAGGAGGACTTGAACCTGAATGATGACCAGGCGGAACGCTTGTCCATCGCCCAGGGAACCTTCCGCTCCAGCTTGCAGGAAACCTTTCTGGCCATGCGGGAAGGGGGCGATTTCGATCGTGACACCATCCGGGATAAAATGGCGGGCCTGCGTGAGGTCCACAATGAGATCGTTGGCCAGTTTCTCTCCGAGGAACAGATGGAAGCCTATGCTGAAAAAAACCAGAGCCCTTGGTCTTTTTTCGGTGGCGGTGGCGGTGGCGACCGGGGCCGTGGTCGGGGTGGACCCGGTGGTCGACCTGGCGGCGAACGCTAGCAGGCGGGTCCTGCGGCACGGAACGATTACCCGGTTTTAGTGGGTCGTGCGATCTTGAGCAGTAGGCGCGCGGTCTCCACCTCTTTCAGTGAGCCCTTGCTGCGGCGGTATTTCAGCTCGAGGCGATGGATCAGTTGTTCCACGTCACGCTGCTCCGGGCGCTCGTGCCGCATCCATTCTTCCTCGCCTTTCAACCGGCTTTGGATGCGCCAACCGGCTTTTCCCCGGACGCCCATGACCTCTCGGGTCTCTCCTTCGTGGTTCCGTTCCCGCCAGCCTTGATGGATCTTGCGCATGGCCTGAGTATGGAGCGCGTTTGCTGATCGGCAAGTGGAAATCGGTGGCCGATTACCCTGGGGTGGTTTTTCTTGGCCGTTGAAAATCTTTCGTGCTGTAGAGGTTGGATGATGAATCATGTGGCCTGGCTACGCGTAGGTCCCCTCCTGGCGACTTTCTTCGCACAGCGGAATAAGAGATGAGGATACCGGAACCCGGGTCCCTTATACCAGGATGTCCTTGACCACGTGCCCGTGTACGTCGGTGAGGCGGAAGTAGCGGCCCTGGAAGCGGTAGGTGAGCTGCTCGTGGTTGATCCCGAGCAACTGCATGACGGTCGCCTGGAAATCATGCACATGGACGGGTTGATCGACCGCGTTGAAGCCCAGTTCATCGGAAGCACCGTAGCTGATGCCCGGCTTCACCCCGCCACCGGCCATCCAGATGGTGAAGGTGTAGGGATGATGATCGCGGCCCCAGCGGGGGCGGTTCTTGATGTTGCCCTGGATAAACGGGGTCCGGCCGAATTCGCCACCCCAGATCACCAATGTATCGTCGAGCATGCCGCGCATCTTCAAGTCCTGGACCAGCCCGGCACTGGCCTGGTCGGTGTCCTTGCACTGGGTGTAGAGCTCGGTGGTCAGGCTGTTGTGCTGGTCCCATCCGGCGTGCATGCACTGGACAAAAGGAACCCCCCGCTCGGCCAGGCGCCGGGCCATGAGACAATTGTAGGCAAAGGTTCCCGGCTCGCGCACCTGGGGGCCGTAGAGGGCAAGCACGTGCTCGGGCTCGTCCGAGAAGTCGGTCAGTTCCGGAACCGAGGTCTGCATGCGGTAGGCCATTTCATACTGCGCGATCCGGGTCTGTATCTCCGGATCGCCCGCCTCCTGGTACTTGAGCTGGTTGAGTTCGGCGAGGTCGTCGAGCAGCCCGCGCCGCAATTCCGGTTTCATGCCCTCGGGATTGGAAAGATACAGCACGGGGTCCTTGCTGCCGCGAAACTTGGCCCCTTGAAAGCGGGTGGGGAGAAAGCCGGAACCCCAGTAGAAATCATAAAATATCTGGCCGCAGCTCGTGCCCTTGCTCACGGAGGTCATCGCGACAAAGCCGGGAAGATCCTGTGAGCTGGACCCGAGCCCGTAGTTGAGCCAGGCGCCCATGGTCGGGCGCCCGGGTATTTCCGCGCCGCTGAGCAGGAAGGAGATGGCCGGCGCATGGTTGACCGCCTCCGTGTGCATGCTCTTGATGAAGCAGAGATCGTCCACGATCCGGGCCGTGTGGGGCATGAGCGCGCTCACCCAGGCCCCGCTCTTTCCGTGTTGCCTGAAGGGTTCGATAGGTTCGAGCATGAGTTTGCCCGACGGATTGCCGGTCATGGTGCTGAAGCGCTTGCCGACGAGATACTCTTCCGGTACGGGCGTCCCGTGCAGCTTGTGCAGGACAGGCTTGTAGTCAAAAATGTCGATGTGCGTGGGTGCGCCGTTCTG
>JAYGFS010000089.1:0-14045 GCA_046581765.1 Verrucomicrobiota bacterium | reverse complement strand
GGCACCCCTGGCGCCACTACCTGTACCGGAAAGGCCATACCATAGACGAAGCGGGAGAGACCCGGCAGGTGCCGAAATATGGGCCACGCCCGCCCCCCAAGGAGGTGGAGATCACCCGCAAGATCCCCGTGGGAAACACCTTCCTCGAGATCGTGGAAACGGTGCTGGTGCGCCAGCCCCGGCCCATCACCGGCTACCGCACGGTAGCGCGGCCGCGTCGCAACCTCGAACTCCGGCAGCCCTGCCTGACCATGGATTTTGAAGACCCGAGCATCCTGCATGCCGCACAGGATGAACTGGGGAATGCCATCGTCGATGTGCGCCTGAAGCGACGCCGCGCCAGTGGCGGCCCGAGCATCGAGACACCCGATATCTGGCTCGATACGAGCAAGAAAAAAATCAGTGGCAACCAGTCCTTCTTTGCCAGCGCGCCCAAGGGCGATTACATGGTGTCGATCGGCGAGATCGGCTTTGTCCATTCCGGCATGCTCATGCGCCCGATCGACCTCACCAAGAATTATTTCTCCGGATCACTGAGCCGGCTGAACGAGCATCCGGATAACGTGCCGGACGCACTGGGCGCACCCGTGAACGGGCCCCCGATGCACATGCTCCTCGATCTCTTCACCCCTGGGGCCTTTCGCGAAAACGGCACCGCCAACTATCACACTGAAACGCAATGGCGGAACGGAGACTACGAAATCAACAGCCCGTCAAACCCACGCCGCGGCACCTGGAATATCAATTCCCTGGTCGCCCATGACGGCTACCTGGCGGTGCGCGAAGGACGGCGATATTCCACCCGGCAAGGGGCGGATCCGCTCCATCCCTACTGGGTGCCCAGCGCCTGGAGCAACCGGCGGGCGCCTGAGGGAAAGAGCCGCGCGGGTTCACTGGACCCGTATATGAGTCCTTTCCCACGCTTCCGCCGGGGCTGGGAATCCTGGATCGCCATCATCGGGGGCGATTACACGCCGTACCGATCGCGGGGCTACGGTATCTGGCGACGACCGCGGCCAAACGGAGGCTCCTATTCCTACTCCGCCTTCGGCATTGTCGGCATGCCCCGCTTTTCCTGGTCCGCGGGGCGCGGGGCCTCCGCCAGCGAGGACTACTACGACCTGAGCTACGTGAACTTCGACCCGGAATATGGCGGGCTGGCCAAGCTCTTCACCAAGGGCCGACAGGACAGGACCCACACCGAGGTCCGGGGGCGGATTTCAACCGACGTGCATTACCCCATGAACAATCGAACCATGAACCTCTTCCATACCTCCCGCTACGATGTCTTTCCCCTGCGCCACCACCTCAGCGAGGTGGTGGAGAATTCCTCGGGCAAGATCAATGCCATCAACACCGCGCTGAACCCCTATGCCGCAAGCGTGCAGATAAAGGGCTACCTTCGAAACTACAGCGGCCATCCCGGACGCTTCATGATCTCCGGCATCTACGCCAACGCCCCGGTCGCCCTCGTGGCCAACCAGATCAGCACCTCGGCCAACGTGTTCACCATTCACGTGGTGACCCAATCGATCCGCGACAGGGGCCCGGAACGCAGCGACAAGGGCGTGCCAGCGGAGAATGTACAAACCGGCATCGGCTACATGGATGAAAGCGACGAAATCATCGCCGAACACTGGGCGCAGACGATCGTGGCCCGCATCACCGATCCCGATCAGCACGACCCACAGACCGGTGGACCGGAAAACACCTATCGCATCCTCTACCATCGGGTGCTTGAAAATACCCGTTGAGCCCCATGCCCAACCGTATGCGACACCGCCCAAGGCCCGTGCAGGGATTTTCCCTGCTGGAACTCCTCGTGGTCATCTCCCTTGCGATGGTCCTCCTTGTGCTGGCCGCCAACACCTATACCCACGCAACCCGTCGCATGGAAGTCCAGGGGGAAGCGGAAGCCCTGGCCGGTCTCCTGCGATCGGCCCGCCAATATGCGATGGACCATGGCACCCGCACCCGGGTCGTGTTTGCCGACCCGGAACTGGACCGGTTCACGGATGGGGTCCTGACCAGCAACCGGAGTTACGCGGCCTACGCGCTCTACCTGCCGAACCTGCCCAACGGCGGAACGGAGCTGATGCCCTTCAAGTACGGGGATCACCGGGGAAGTAGCTACCTCCTCGAGTTTGCCGCCATGCCCTTCACCAGCATCCCCAGTGGTTTCGTTGCCCAGTGGCGCCCCATGCCGGGGGAGGAGGAATGGCGTACCCCCCCTGCGCGCATCGGGCTCAGGGCCATCGGTTGGCCGAAGAGCTCCCTGAAACGGGGCTACACCCAGGACTTTTTCACCCAGACCCTGGCGAAAAAAGGGCATGAACTGCCCCGGCAAACCCGCGTCGCGTACCTGGGCGAATATTATTTCAACCCGCGCAAGTTCTGGGACCACCAGGGAACCCGGTATTTCTATCCCAACATCCCCTCGGCGCGGTACCCGCAGAATTACTTTCAAACGCCTTACCCCCTGGCCTACCCCCTGGTGATCCAACGCTCCATGCCGGACGAACCCTCCAAGATTGAGGACCCCGCCACGTCCCGCTTCATTTCCTACGCAGAGATGTGGGGCGAAAACCAGGAATACAGGTATTTTTCCGGCATCCCGGAACAGTTGGGTGATTTTATCGAACTGGGCCGGGTGGAAAGCGCGGCCACGCCCAGACGGCGCTTCTTTAACCTGCGCGGGATCGAGTTTAACAACCGGGGCCAACCGGAACTGAGGTGGGCGGAGCAGGTCGTGATCCGCGTCACCAGCCAACCGAACGAGCGCAACGTCTATGATATCGTGATTGACCGGGTCACCGGGATCGCGAAAATCAAGCGCCTGGACAATCTTGAGGAATAAGTGAAGCCGAATGAAGCATAAGCAAAAAGCGATGGGATTCACCCTGGTCGAGGTGTTGATCTCACTGGGTATTACGGCGAGCGCACTGCTCATCCTCGTCGGTTTCATCGTCTACATCATGGATACCTCCCGCTCCAGCCAGGGTGAGTCGATCGCGGTCCTTATCTCCAACCAGGTGCGCACCCGCCTGTTGACCAATCCCGCCTGGCCGCCCGGCACGGAAAACCGGGCCCTCTCCCGGGCGGTGGACGAATACGGAATGACCACGGACTCCTTTACCTGGGATGCGCTCTATTTCGATGACCAGGGCATCGAGCTCAACCCAACGGATGCCGAGGACGCTATTTACCAGGCCATCCTGCACTTCCGCCGCAGCCCAAATTACAATTCACCCAGGCTCGATTTCATCACCCTGGCCGTACGGGATGTCAAGCAACGGAAAACCGTGGCCGAGTTCACCTACCAGCGGGCGCGAAAGAAGGAACGGCCTGGTCGATGAAGCGGCGGGGCTTCACCCTGGTTGAACTGCTGGCCGTGATGGGCCTCATGGTGATTATCCTCACCCTCCTCGGCATGCTCCATCAACAGTTTTTCAAGGTGGTAGAGAGGGTGACCGCAACAACCGGTGCCTACGACGAAATCCGCTCCGTCAACCAGATGCTCACCCGTGAGATGGGATCGACCCTTTGCCGAAACAACCCCAACCGCTGGTTGAATTTCGGGGTGAAGGAGGATCAGGAGGGGATTTACATCTATTTCACCGCACCCGACGAAGCCCTGGACAGCACCCTGGAGATGTCGTTCATCTCGCATTACGCCTGGTATTACCGGAAGGCGGACCGGGCGGTTTACCGGGCCATCTACAACACACGGCTGTACCCGGATGACCTGCTGTCCACGGCGGCCAGCACCGACAACGACAACAGCCAGGCCAACCGCAACCGGCTGAAGGACATGACCCTCGCCTACCAGCACAATGCCCCCTACGGCTGGACCGAGGACCCGCGTTTCACCCGCCTGCTCGACCAACCCGGCTACAAGGCCCTGCTCAACAAGGTCTATCGCTTCGAGGTGCGCTGCTACGACCAGCCCGCCGGCAGCCCGAACGCCCTTCCGAAAAGGACCTGGGACGACCACGCCTCCCTGCCCGTCCACGTGGAACTGGTGGTGGGGATCGCCAAGGGCGGCGTCGCCCGGCGGGCAGAACAGGAACTGGCCACCTACGGGAAGCTCAAAGAAACAGCGAAGCAACTGAATACGTTTGTGCTTTCGATCCCGATGATTAATCATGGCTTCTATGACAATGCGAAATATTAGCCGGCGATCCAGAAGAGGCGTCACCCTGATCGAGTTGCTGGTCGTGATCGCCATCATCGGCCTGCTGACATCCCTCCTGATCCCGGTGGTGTTCAGCTCCATCCGAAAGGGCAGGGAAACCCGCGCCCGCCACCTGATCGACCAGGTGAGCCAGGCCCTGCAAGGCTATCGCACCGAGTACAAGGAATGGCCGCCCTGCCTGGAGAAACTGCCAAAAAATGCGGCCGGGGATTACGTTCTCCGGGTCAACCCCGAGGAACGAAACCCCCATCCGGTATGGAGAACGCTCTTCATCACCCTCGTCGCCCGGGCCGAGAACACGGCGGAAGAAAAAATCCTGGAATCCAATAACCGGCGCCACCTGCGCTTCCTGGAGGTGGAACCCCACATGACCAACCGGCCCGATGCGCCCCTGGAGGCCACGACCTTTGTCGACCCGTGGAACCAGCAACTCAACCTGGTGCTCGACGGTGACGGGGATGAAATCATCACCGGCTTGCCGGATAAAATGTCCGGCAAGCCCGACACTTTCAAAACCTACGGCGAGCTCGGAATCTGGTCCTGGGGATACAAGCCGAAGAAGGTCAAGCACAGCCTCAGTTCATGGAAATGAAACAAAAACCGCGTTCCAGCTTGATTGAGATCCTGGTCGTCATAGCGGTCATCGGGATCCTCGCAGCGATCACCTTCGGGATGTTCAAGAGCTCGCGGGAGAGCACCCGCCGCCGCATTGCCGAGGCGGACATCGCCCTGTTCAAGCTCAAGCTGAACGACTTCCGCCTCGAGGAGGGATTTATGCCCACCAGCACGAATATCCCGATCGTTCGCGTAACTGGTGCAGATCAGTACGATCCGAACCCCGGGAGCGATGGGTATTTTGCCGCCGGCCGTCGGCTCTTTCTCGCCCTCTCCGGGCGTAGCACCCTGGACCTCGTCGATGGCCGGGACCGCACCGAGGATGGCAAGGCCTACATCCGCTTCGAACGGCTCCGGATCGGTGACCCGGAAGTGCTCGGTGCTGCGCTCCCGCCACAGTACCGGGAGACCTATCTCGACGAAGTTTTCGACCGCGGCAGCTGGGTGAAGGATCCCTGGGGCAACCCCTACGGTTTTTACTTTCACGAGCGAGCCTCCTCGCAGAGCCTGCACGGAAAGACCGTGGCGGATCTCTGGAGCACGGCCGGGGAAAGTGCGGAATCCGACATCGCCCGGGCGCGCTGGATAAGCTCCTGGAAGAAGTAATGCCGTCCCGCACGGGAACGGATGGGTGACCCTGTTCCGTTGGATTGAAACGTAATTCAGGATCGAACAAGGGCGCATCGCTGGCGTACAATCCCGGCATGGTGAAAAACCCCTTGCTTAAAAACCTTCTCGCGGCCTTTGCCGGCGAGTCGCTGACCGAACAGGCCGTGCATCTCGCGCGCTGGCTGCAGATGGAGGCGAGCAAACTGCAGACACCCCAGGAGAAACGTCAGCAGATCGAGTTCGACCGGATGATTCACAATCCACGCGACAAGGTGACCTTGATGCAGCTCACGGACCAGGCCTTTCGATCGCACGTGCCGAATCGGGCGGTGGACCAGTTGGTTCATATTCTCGACGTGCAGGGTATCCCGCGCTTTTTCAGCCCCCTGGACAAGGCCCTGCTCAAGGGTTTTCAATCCTTCGGAAGTTACCTGCCGGACGTGGCCGTCCCGCTGGTGAAAGCAAACATGCGCAAGGAAACCGCCAACGTCATCCTCCCCGCGGAGGCGGAACACCTGGCCGGGCATCTGCGCAAGCGGAAAGCCCATCGGCTGCGGATGAACGTGAATTTTCTCGGGGAATCGCTGCTGGGTGAAGACCAGGCGCTCGAGCGACTGGAGTATTATCTCGGGGCCCTCCAGCAAGCGGATATCGAGGTGATCTCGGTGAAGGTTTCGACGATTTATTCGCAGATTAACCTGCTGGGCCGGGACCATTCGATCCAGGTCCTCGCCGATCGACTGGAACGCCTCTACCGAACGGCGGCGAATTTCTCCTTCACCCGCCATGACGGGACAGAGGTGCCGAAGTTCATCTACCTCGACATGGAGGAATACCGTGACTTGCACATCACGTCTGAAGCTTTCATGGCCGCCCTCAGCCGGCCCGGCCTTGAAACCATCAGCGCAGGCATCGCGCTCCAGGCCTACATCCCCGACAGCCTGGGCATCCAGCAGGCGATCACCGCATGGGCGCGCGAACGGGTGAAAAAAGGCGGCGCGCCGATCGTCATTCGCCTGGTCAAGGGTGCCAACATGGAAAGCGAGCGGCTGGAGGCCTCCATTGCGGGATGGGCCCAGGCTCCATTCAAGACCAAGCTGGAGACGGATCGTAACTACAAGGCCATGCTGCACCTGGGGATGACACAGGAAAACATCGCTGCTGTTCACCTCGGCATTGCCACGCACAATCTCTTTGAAACCGCCTACGCCATCGTGCTCGCGATCGACCGCGGGGTCCTCGACAGCCTGCAGTTTGAGATGCTGGAGGGCATGGCAAATCATCAACGTCGCGCCCTGCACGAGCTCGTCGACAACCTGCTCCTGTATGCGCCGGCCTGTCGCCAGGAGCAATTCATCAACGCAATAGGCTATCTCGTCCGCCGCCTGGATGAAAACACCGGGCCGGATAACTTCCTCCGCCACGCCTTCAAGCTGGATATCGACAGCGAGGCATGGGACCTGCTGGAGGCGCAATTCCGGGAGGCCTGCATCGACTGGGAATCCTGCAGGGGAACGCCACGCCGGCAACAGGACCGGCGGAAGTCGCCCGAAGCACCGGAGCCCGAAGGACCTTTTACCAATGAGCCGGATACCGACTGGTCGATACCGACGAACGCCGAATGGATCCTCGGCCAGGTCGAGGCTTGTCGCCACCTCCCCCCGGTGGAGGTCCCGCTCGTCGTAGCCGGTGACACGCTTTTCTCCGGACAGGCCCAGGCGAACTGCAGCGATCCTTCCCGCCCGGGAACCCTTGTCGCCCGGGCCGCGCTCGCAGATGCCAGCGCGGTCGACACCGCCGTCGCCTGCGCACAAGCCGACCCCGATGGCTGGCGCTCCCTGGATGCCGGCGACCGCCACAGGATCCTTGCCGATGTCGCCCAGCAATTCCGCGAGCGGCGTGGGGCCTTGATATGCACGGCCCTGGCTGAATCAGGAAAGGTGATCAGTGAGTCCGATCCGGAAATTTCCGAGGCGATCGACTTCCTGGACTACTACGGACGCCAGGCCCTGGTTTTTGAAAAACTTCCAGGTATCAGCCTGGTCGGCCGCGGGGTCGCCGTGGTGGTTCCACCGTGGAACTTCCCGATCGCGATCCCAGCAGGAGGCGTCGCGGCGGCACTTGCCGCGGGCAACACGGTCATCCTCAAGCCTTCGCCGGATGCCCTGCTCGTGGCTTTTCGGCTCTGCGAATGCTTCTGGGATGCGGGCATTTCCCGCAAGGTGCTTCAGTTTGTCCCCACCATCGGCATTCCCGAGGCACAGCGGATGGTTACCCATGAGGATAGCTCCGTGGTGATTTTCACGGGTGGAACGGAAACCGCACAGACGATTCTCCGCGCCAAACCCCGCCTCGAATTCTTTGCCGAAACCGGTGGCAAGAATGCGACGATCGTCACCGCCCTCGCCGACCGCGAACAGGCGATCAAGCACATCGTACATTCGGCTTTTTCCCACAGCGGGCAAAAATGCTCGGCGACCTCACTGCTGATTCTCGAAGACGAAGTTTATCACGATGCGCATTTCAAAGCCCTCCTCGCCGATGCGGTGGACAGCCTTTCGGTGGGATCGGCCTGGGAAGTGAAAAATAAAATGGGCCCGCTCATTCGTCCGCCGGGGCAAAAACTCGACCGGGCGATCAAGGAGCTTGAGGCCGGGGAATCCTGGCTGGTCATGCCGGAGCAACTCGAAGACAACCCGCAGCTATACTCGCCGGGCGTCAAATGGGGCGTTCAGCCGGGCTGCACCGCACACCTCACGGAATTCTTTGGCCCTGTGCTGGGCGTCATGCGCGCGAAGAATCTCATGGAGGCGATCAACCTGGTACACGAGACGGGCTACGGCCTGACCTCCGGCCTGGAATCGCTCGACGACCGCGAACAGGAACTCTGGCAACACCGGGTGAAGGCGGGAAATCTTTACATCAATCGGTCCACCACCGGGGCCATTGTGCATCGCCAGCCTTTCGGTGGCATGGGAAAATCCGCATTCGGGCCCGGCATTAAGGCCGGCGGCCCAAACTACGTGGTGCAGTTCATGCGGATTAAAGAAACCGCGGAACCGGAAGGAAGGGACGTCGCGGACAAGGACCTGAACGAGCTGCTGGATGCATTGCGATCGCATGCGGCCTTCCCCACAGAGGAGATCGACAAGGTCGTGGCCGCCACCCGGAGTTATACGCTCCAGATGGCGGATGAATTCGGCGTCGAGCACGATGACTTCAAGCTGATAGGGCAAGATAACATCCGGCGTTACCTCCCGGTCCACGACCTGCGTATTCGCGTCTGTGCGGGCGATTCACTGTTTGAGATTCTTGCCCGGGTATGTGCCGCCCGCGCAGCGGGTTGCCGTATCACGGTTAGCCTAGTCGAGGACCTGGACTCGCCAGTGCTTGCCTTTCTTGAACGTGCCACGGAATCCTGGGGGGCCGCCATCGAGTTTGTCGAGGAGGGCGACGCAGGGTTGGTCGAAGTCATTCGCACGGGGCACACGGGACGGCTCCGGTATGCACGGCCAGAGAACATCCCGACGGCCATCTGGGAAACCGTGGCCGATACCGGTATCTTCCTCGCGCATGCCCCGGTCCTCATGGAAGGCCGGATCGAGTTGCTGTGGTACCTGCGCGAGCAAAGTTTGAGCATCGACTATCACCGCTACGGGAACCTGGGAGCACGCGCGAGCGAGACGCGTGCTGAACCGATGTAGTGAGCCGTAATGGGTGACGGCTCCTGACCCGGGCAAAGGGGCGAGGACGGTTATTCAAGGGTCAACGGAGCCTATTGGAAATAGCGGGCGTGGCTCTTTTCCAGCGAGGCATGATGCCGGGTTTTCCTGGACTCCAGTTGCTGGAGCTTTTTTGCAGCGTCAAAACGCGGGTCCGGTTGCGGAATAGAAGCACCGGTGTCGACCAGCCACCGGTCGAGCTCCTTGCGCAAGTCCGTCGCTCGCTCTACCTGCTGGCGGGCACGGTCCTTCTGCTCACCGATATCCTTCGACAGCTGGTACAGTTCGTCGCGGCCATCCTCGTAATAGTGAATGAGCTTCCAGTCACCGGAGCGGATGATCGCACAGGGCTCACCGCCCTGGTTCCCGTAATGCGGGTAGTGCCAGAACAGCTTACGCGAAGCCAGGTTCCCGCCCGTCAGCAGGGGCTTCAGGCTGAGACCATCGAGGTGTTGCTGCGGGCGCAAGGGCAGACCCACGAGCTCGAGAATCGTGGGATAGAAATCCGTTCCGGTTACCGGCACATCGCAAACGGACGCCGGCACGGTCAGGCCCGGTACCCGTATGTAATACGGCTCGCGGATACCGCCCTCCCACTGCCGGCCTTTTCCACCGCGCAGGGGCAGGTTTGAGGTCGCAAAGGCATCGCCAGAGGAGACACCGCCATTGTCACTGGTAAAGATGACCACGGTACGCTCGTCGAGCTCCAGGGCCGCAAGCTTGTCCAACACGATACCCACTGCTTCGTCGAGGGTTTCCATCATGCCGGCATAGACCGGATGATCCTGCACCTGGCGGACGGACATGGTGCGGTCGAACGTAAAGCGCCGGTCCGCAAGTCCCTCCGCCTTAGCCTTTTCGACATACTTCTTCTGGAGTTTCGCCGTGCTTTGCACCGGCGCATGCACTGCGTAAAAAGAGAGATAGGCAAAGAATTTATCCTCCCGGTGCGCCTCGATAAAAGATGCCGTCTCGCGCGCGAGTCGTAGCGTCAGGGACTCCCCGACAGGACCATCCTCCATCTTTGGATTCTTATAGGGCGAGAAAAAACCACCCGGCGGGGAGCCGCGGTGATGTCCGCCGATGTTGATGTCAAAACCATGATCTTCCGGGAAAGAACCCTCCCCGCCCAGGTGCCACTTCCCGGCAAAAAAAGTTTTATACCCACCGGCCCTCATTGCTTCGGCGAGCGTCTCATCATTCGCGGGCAACCCGGTGCGATTGTCGGGTGGCAACACGCGGTCGTTCCGATTCCATCGGGTCCCGGTCGCCGCACCGATCCAATCGGTGATGCCGATGCGCGCCGGGTACTTCCCCAGCATGATACTCGCCCGGGAGGGACTGCAGACCTGGCAGGTCGCGTATCCCTGGGTGAAACGCATCCCGCTCGCGGCGAGTTGGTCGATATGCGGCGTTTCGTAGAAGGTGCTCCCCTCGATGCCGATATCCTTCACTCCCAGGTCATCCACCAGCAGGAAGAGAACGTTAAGCGGCCGGGCCTGCAGTTGGACGACGAGCAGGAGGAATAGCCCCAGGTTGACAGATCGGAACAGCAGACTCACCAACGGATAAAATCCGACTTTTCCCCCGGGGTCAAGCCCGGCATCTTATTCAAAAAGCAGGCCTTTACACGGTTGACTAATGCCCGGTTCTTTGACTAGCCTCCCCGGCTAAATGAATATCTACCAGGCCCTCTCCCGCCCCGCTGCCTAGCCGCGCAAGCGCCCCATGGATCCCACGGATACATCCAATCCCGCGTACTTCCACAAGGTGGTCGATTGCCAGTACGCCTGTCCGGCCCACACGAATATTCCTGA
Organism: Verrucomicrobiota bacterium; assembly: GCA_046581765.1. Lineage (GTDB taxonomy): Bacteria > Verrucomicrobiota > Kiritimatiellia > SS1-B-03-39 > UBA6053 > JAPYUI01. The sequence continues at coordinate 3,087 of JAYGFS010000089.1, read as the reverse complement.
GTATATCCGGATGATTGCCCAGGGCGACTACACCGGTTCCTACATGCTGAATCGTGCGTCAAATGTCTTCCCGGGTATCCTGGGCCGGACCTGTGACCGCCCCTGCGAACCCGCCTGCCGACGCCTTCGACTCGATGGCAAGCCGGTTGCGATTTGCCGCCTCAAGCGTGTAGCCGCGGACCACAAGGATGACATCAAGGCCCTTCTACCGGAGATCCCGAGAGAGAAGAACGGCAAGAAGATCGCCCTGGTGGGTGCGGGTCCGGCTTCCTTAACCGTCTGTAATGACCTTATGCCACTGGGCTACGCCTGCACGGTCTTCGATAAATTACCCTACGCAGGCGGACTCATGCGGAGCAACATCCCGCCCTTTCGCCTGCCCGCGGACGTGCTTGATGAAGAAACCGGATACATCATCGATATGGGCGTCGATGTCCGGTACGAGACGACGGTGGACAGCATGAAAGCGCTGCTGGAAGAAGGCTACGACGCCGTGTTCGTCGGCTCCGGCGCACCCAAGGGCAAAGAGCTCCAGATTCCCGGACGCAAGGAAGCCGACCCCTCGGTCCACATCGGTATCGAATGGCTGGAATCGGTCGCCTTCGGACATAGGGCTTCCATCGGCAAACGTGTGCTGATCATCGGTGCCGGTAATACGGCCATGGATTGCTGCCGCACGGCCAAACGCATCGGAGGAACGGATGTCAAGGTCATGGCGCGCAAGCCGCGCCACCTGCTCAAAGCTTCGCCCTGGGAACTCGACGACGCGGAAGAGGAACACGTCGACCTCGTGCTTTGCCATTCGCCCAAGGCATTTGTCATCGAGGACGGCAAACTCACCGGCATGAGCTTCGAAGAACTCGAATACACGGAGGACGCGGAAGGTAAATTACGCCCAAAGGTCGTATCCGAAAAATTCTTCCCCTGCGATGAGGTCATCCTCGCCATCGGCCAGGAAAATGCCTTCCCCTGGATCGAGCGTGACCTCGGTATCGACTTCAATGAATGGGAAATGCCCGTGGTCAGCCGGCATACGATGATGTGCTCCCGCGAGGGCATCTTCTTTGGCGGTGACGCCGCCTGGGGTCCGGAAAATATCATCTGGGCGGTTGCACACGGTCATGAGGCGGCAATTTCCATTCATCAATATTGCCAGGGCATGCCCATTGACCAGCGGCCTGAGCAGTCCATGAGGCTGAAGAGCACCAAGATGAGCCTGCACGAGTGGAGCTATGCCAACGATTACAATCCGGCCATGCGCCGGGTGATGCGTCACGTGGATATGAAAACCCGCTTCCACGCGCTCACCACCGAGGTGGAGATGGGCTTCACCCCTGAGCAGACGGAGGTTGAGGTGCATCGCTGCCTGAACTGCGACGTGCAAACTTCTTTTTCTGCACCGCTCTGCATTGAGTGTGATGCCTGCATCGATGTCTGCCCGCCGAAATGCCTGACGATCACCGAGAATGCGCCTGAAGAGCAACTGCGAAACACCCTCGCCATCCCCGCACAGAATTTGCAACAGGACCTATTTGTATCCGAACGGCTGCCGCAGACCTCACGGGTCATGTTGAAAGATGAAGATGTATGTATCCACTGCGGTCTATGCGCGGAGCGTTGCCCGACTGCTGCCTGGGACATGCAGAAATTCACCTTGCACTTGCCTTATGCCGGTGAGGTGAAGAAAGAGGCCGTACTGACCACATGAATCGCGTAAACGATCTCGTCATCAAAATAGCAACCGTAAACGGGACGGGCTCGGCGAGTGCGAACGGACTGCTGATGAAATCCCTTTTCCGCATGGGTATTCCCGTGTCGGGCAAGAATCTCTTTCCCTCGAACATACAGGGCCTCCCGACCTGGTACGAGATCCGCGCGAATGCCGACGGGCACACCGGACGCTGCCCGGATATCGACATCATGGTCGCGATGAACAAGAAAACGTATGCGCAGGACCTCGAGGAAGTCCGGGCAGGCGGCTACGTGCTCTACGACAGCAGTTGGCCGCTGCCCAAGGAGCTGCTGCGCGAAGACGTCACCTTTATCAGTGTGCCTTTAGCCCGGATGTGCGTGGAGAACTTCGAGGAATCACGCGAACGTATCCTGATGAAGAACATTGCCTACGTCGGCGCGCTGGCCGCCCTGCTCAATATCGAGCTCGACGTGATCGAGAACCAGTTCCAGGAAAAATTTTCCTCGAAGCCCAAGCTCCTCGATTCAAATCACCAGGCGGTCATGCTCGGTTACGAGTATGCAAAGGAACAAATTGATTGCCCGCTGCCGCTTCATCTTGAACGAATGGATGCGAACGACGACTACATCATGATCGACGGCAACACCGCGGCCGGCTTGGGATGCATGTACGCCGGAGCGACCGTGGCCGCCTGGTATCCGATCACGCCCTCCACCTCCCTTTTCGATGCCTTCACGCGCTTTTGTCACAAGTACCGGAAAGACCCGGAAACCGGGAGAAACCGCTTTTGCATTATTCAGTCCGAAGACGAGATCGCAGCCATTGGCATCGTGCTGGGCGCATCCTGGAATGGCGCACGCGCGTTTACCTCGACCAGCGGACCCGGCATATCCCTGATGAACGAATGTATCGGCCTGGGCTATTACGCCGAGATCCCGGCGGTCATCTTTGATATCCAGCGCGTGGGCCCCTCGACCGGCATGCCAACCCGGACGCAGCAAGGCGATATCCTGAGCTGCGCCCATGCTTCCCACGGGGACACCGAGCACATCCTGCTGTTCCCAGCCAACCCGGAGGAATGCTTCCACCTGTCCGTGGAAGCCTTCGACCTGGCAGAGCGCTTTCAAACCCCGGTCTTCGTCCTTTCCGACCTCGACATCGCCATGAACGACTGGCGCACCAAGAAGATCGAGTGGGATGACAACTACACGCCCGGTCGCGGCAAGGTGCTGGGCGAGGCCGAACTGGAGAAGATGGAGGCCTTTCACCGCTACCTGGACCTGGACGGCGACGGCATTGCGGCGCGGACACTCCCGGGAGAGACCGCCAAGGGCAGCTATTTCCTGCGTGGCTCCGGGCACAATAAACACGGGATCTACACCGAGAACCCGGAC
>JAYGFS010000006.1:0-2558 GCA_046581765.1 Verrucomicrobiota bacterium | reverse complement strand
TGGTACGCGACGGCGAGGATTTCGGGTTGGGCCTGCACCGGTTCTTCCGGTGGCAGCAGCGCATCGGAAAAACGGATGAAATCCAGGTCGAAATTACCGGTAAACGCACTCGAGCCCAAGCCGAAGGCCAGGTAGTTGTGGGTGTACTCCCGGGTAAAGCCCCCGCCTCCGATGTTCTGTCCCTGCTGGAGGGCGGTGAGGGTCTGCTGGAAGGCGGGGGTCGTGTCCCCATCGAGGTACAGGGTCACCTGGTAATCGTTGCTCACCACGAGACTGAAGGTCAGCCAGGCCTCGTGCCACGCGGTCAGGCCGGTGACGGTCGCCGCAACGGTTCCCTGCCCGGTACCGTCGTTCGAGCCGATCAGGAGCTCCCCGTTGTTGTTGAGGGACATGCCAAAGGAGTCCTCGGATCGTTGCGAGATGTTGAACATCCCCTTGGTGCTGTTGTGAATCCCATAGCCCTGTCCATCGGGTAAGCGGAAGCGGGTGTGCAGGGTGAACCCGTCATCCAGGAAGGCGTCATCCACGATACCCAGGAGGCTCTCCAGGTCGTAGCCGAACATGAACTTGCGATCATCTCCGCTGGTCAGGGCGTCGTGGATATGGAGGAAGCTCACCTCGTTCACCGTGGCCGTATAGACCACGCTGGTCGAGCCGCTCCAGATATCGGATGGATTGTTGTGGTTCCAGTTCCCGTCGAGTGCGGCGGTGGCCGCGCTCGCGGCGGCGTTCCCTTCGTAGCCGGCATCCCATCCGCCGCTGGGCGGAAGGAAAAGATCCGCAGCCGAGAGAGCGGGGAGGAGCAGAAACAGCAGCAGTCCTCGTTTCATTCCCGGATGCTAGCAAATCACCGTCGTGCTCGGCCAGTCCTATCGGGCCATATACGCGCCGGGGACGGACATAGGCCTTGATTGCGCGGATACGGACGCTAGCCTGCGCCTGGGTTGATGGCATGAGCGAAGACAAGGAAAAGCTGGCGATCGTAAGCGGTGCGGCGGGTGTGCTGGGGGTGGCGATCAGCCGTGACCTGGTGCGGGATGGATACCGGGTGGTGCTGCTGGACATCGACCCGGAGGGCCTCGCCCCGCTTGCATCCGAACTGGGTGACGCGGCCATTCCCCTGCACTGTGACATCAGTCGGTCCGCGGCGGTTAGGGAGGCCTGCGAGACCATTCAACGCCTGCACGGCCCGGTCTCGGTGCTGGTCAACAACGCCGGCGTGCTCTCCAACGACAAGCTGGAAGGAACCTCCGACGCGGAGTGGAACCGCATTCTCCGGGTCAACCTCGATGGGGCCTTTTTTCTCTCCCGTGCATGCCTGCCGGGGATGAAGGCCCGCGGGTGGGGCCGCATGGTCAACATCTGCTCCCTGGCGATGAAGATCGGCGGCCTGACCGCAGGCACGGCCTACACCACCTCCAAGGGTGCGTTGGCGGCGCTGACCCTGTCGGTCGCCCGCGAGTGCACGGGATCCGGGGTGACCGCCAATGGGATTGCCCCGGCCTACGTGCGTACGCCGATGGTGACCGAGATGCTGTCCACGGAGCAACGGGATGCCTTGCTGCAACAGATTCCCCTGGGCCGCTTCTGCGAGGCGGAGGAGGTGGCGCACGTGGTGAACTTCCTCGTGTCGCCCCTGGCCGGGTATATCACCGGGGAGATCGTCGACATCAACGGCGGCCTGGAGATGGGCTGAACGGCGGCCGGGATCACGGGTTCCCGGTTGCGGTGGGGGAGGCGTCGGGAAGCGCCAGGGACGGCTCGCGGGTCAGGATATACACGACCAGTTGCGAGAGTATGGCCTGGTGCGGGCCCTTCCTTGCCGCGATATTCGACAGGTCAATGAAGGTTTTCCGGTTGATCTGGTGGCGCTGATTCTTGAGTCCGTCGACCAGCAGGCGGGTGAGTTCCGGCGTGGGGGGCGTGGTACTGTCGCCGAGGCGGCTGACCATGCGTTCCGCCGCCTGGTGCAGGCCGCCTTCGCCCAGTACCGCCACGGCCTGGAGGGCTACCGCGGCCTGCGGGTCGTTGGCCTTGGCCGAGGCCCGGAGTTCAATGGCCTTGATCAGGGTGGAGGCCAAGCGGGACTGGTGGGTGGCGTCCGTGTCCCGGAGGCGGTGCAGGTTCTTTGCCAGGGTGGCGACCAGGTAGCCTGCGCCGGCGCGTGCTGGATCCTTCTGCAGTTCGCTTGAAATCACGCTGATCGCCGGCGTCAACTGCGCCGCGTTCAGCAGGCGCATCGCCTGCTTGGCCTGGTCGGCCTGCTTGACATCGCTGCGGGTATCGAGGTAGCTGACCAACGCGGTAGCGAGGCCGCCCTGCTGGGATTCGCTCAGTTCGACCAGGCGCGCCGGTTCCCGGGCGAGCAATTCGACGTAGGTGTCGGCGGCAGGGCGGGCGGGATCCTTCACCAGCCCTTCGTAGAAGCCGTGGATGACCCGGGGGAAGCGACCGGCACAGAGGATGTCCTGCATGCGCGCCTGTTCCGCGGCGGCGTTCCCCTTGGGTGTTTCAGCCAGGGCCAGTTGACGCTCGAGTTGCGCGCGCAGGGCCCCGGC
>JAYGFS010000643.1:0-3220 GCA_046581765.1 Verrucomicrobiota bacterium | reverse complement strand
TCCATGACGTAGGTCTCATAACTCCGGTCCTTCACCATCCCGGGATAGGTATTCTTCAGGAGATCAAACATCTGCCGGGAAACCCGGGTCTGCGCGTACTGGGCGGCGATCAAGACCGCGTCGCGAATGAAGTAGCGATGGCCGTTTTCCACGCTCGCTCCCTTGTGGGTCTCCAGCGCACGGTCGTAGGCCGCGAGGGTCTTTTCCAGCATCAGCAGGTTCGGAGAGAACCGGGGCGGCTGCTCGGGATCGATAATCTCCAGGCTGCCCGTGCGAAAGGCCGCGGCCATGCTCTGGAAAATCATCCGCTGCAACTTCACATCCTGGACACCTTTTGCCGTGCGCAAGCCGCGAGAGGCCCAGTAAACAGAATGGGCCTGGGGCAGGCGCCAGTCAAAGGGCCCATACTGCTCATCGACCTCCTGCATGATGCTCAAGTCCATCATGTACTTGCTTTTCAGGCGCTTCACCACGAGATACTGGTACACCCGTTGGCCGAGATCGGAACTCATGACGCGCAACACCTCCGGCCGTGAAAATTGATCGATGGTCAAATTCTTCTCATCCAGCCCATCTTTCAGGCCCAGCTGTTTCAGGTTTTCGAGCAGTTCCCCGATGCCGGGAAGCTTCAGGACCTCTTCCCGGCTCCGGGGGACCTCCGCGAACATCTCGTAATCCATGAACCCGGGTACGAGCAGGGACATTTCCTCGGCGAGGAATTTCTTGTAGTAGAAATGCATCTCGTCGAGGTCCATGCCGATCTTGTGCTGGTAGAACCAGCCGAGCTCCCATTGGAGCTGGGCACTGTCGGGGTTGTGCCGTAAGCCTTCATTTCGGATAAGCTCGATGCCGTTGCTGACCCAGCGCCAGCGTTCTTCCGGGGTGTTGAAGAGGACGCTTATATTGTACGCCATATTCCAGCCATGGAAGGCCCATACCTCAGGGATACGGGGTTCCAGCTTGGTGATCCACTGACTCAACTGCACCAGTTCAAAGTATTTCCCCTCCTCCTGCAAACGGGTAACCCGGGTCCAGAGGATGTCGACGAGGATGCCCCGAAAGGCCCCCAGGCCCACCTGCACGAAACGCACCCAGGGATCTGCATCATCGAGCACGTTCACCTCGGGCATTAATTGGTGTTCAACCCGCAAATCAATCAAGTCATCATTCATGCGCCCGGCGAAACCGATGGCCAGGAGACCGACCACCAGGGTGGTCCAGGTGCGCCAGGGCTTCATGCCGGAATCCCCAGTTCGCGCCGATTGAACAACAACACACCCATGCCGCCGATGATGCCGGTGTACATGACAATTTTCACGAGAAATTCAGCCGCCACGATATCCCAGCCGACGACCACCCCGGAAGACAGCAACTCCAGCGGGTTGTTCGTCGACAGGGGCTTCAGGAGGAGGTGCACGCCCTTGTAGATAAACATGGTTAACTGCTCCACGATCGTAAGGGCACGCTCCGGGTCCACAATCAATCCGTCTGCCGCTGCGTCCTGGGTAATCCTTTCGATGAAGCCGCTGAACAGTTGGAGGATGATGATGAAAATCGAGGTGAAGGCGGCGACCGGCATGGAGAAAAGGGTTCCCATGGTCAAGCCCAGCGCGGCGTACAGGGCGAGTTGAAAGAATTGAATGAGCAGGGTCCGACACAGATTGGTGACGAAGGGATCCTGAAAGTACAGGATCTGCACCCCTTCGTCCACGTCGAAGAGCACGGTGGTGGGGTTCGGATGGATGTTTGCATAGCTGACGATGATCTCGAGGTCTTCCCCGACTATCTCCTGCGGAATGGCCAGGCTATGGGTGCCGGGCCCCTGCTGCAGCGGAATCATGATTTGACGCGCATCCTTGTTGTTCCCCAGGAACCACATTCCACTTACCGGTTCCTGGACCAGGCTTCCGAGCTGGTACTTGTACTGCAGGAAGACCTTGCGGTCCGCGGGTGGGCGCGTCGGCAAGGTGATCGACCAGGACCTGGTTGCGCCGTACTCCACGGAGTTGGTCTGGATCAACATGCGTTGCCGGATCGCCGCGAGGGCAGCCTCCGGAGACTTCCCGGGTTCAAGCCGACCACTCGCAATCAGCTCCCGCAGGTGCAGCGTGGCGGCCCGATCCACCGGGGGCATCTCCGCGGGGACGAGACGGCGCGCGACCAGGACCTCCTCCTGGAGCCTGGCGTACTCGTCTTCTCCCCATTCCGAGGCACGCGTCTGGTACTCCAACAAGCTGTAGACCGCCACCCCGGTGAGCAAGAGGGCCACCGCGTTCATCACGAGCAGGCCCAGCCACTTGCCCAGCCAGATCTGGGCCCGGCGAACCGGTTTCGTGACGACGAGGTGAATGCGGCAATCCTCCACCTCCGTGGAAACCGCGGCACAGCCGGACCAGAGGGTGACGATGGCCAGGATGATCTGTGAGAAGGCGAGCGTGTAACTGACGAGCACCTGCACCTTGCTTTCAGGAGATCCATCCCCTTTCACGGTGAGCGGGATGCCAATGATCGTGACCAGCAAGAGCAGCATCAAACAGATCACGACCTTGGAGCGCACGGCACTCCGCAGGGCAATCATTGCGATGGCCCAGACCTTATTCATCCTTGGGATCGCCCTGGTCGCCAAGCAGCTGATCGATACGGCCGTCCAGGCCCTCACCGGCTGGAGCCACGGGTTCGCTTGCCGGATCGGCCACTGCTGGGTTCGGTTCCGGGGCACGCTCTTTCAGGATCTCTTCCAGCACATCGCTCTCATCGGACGCCTCTTCTGCGCCTTGAAGGTAATCCGCCACCTGCTTCCCCTCCCCGGCACCGGAAATTTCCCCGCCGGATGCGCGCGCCTTGGAGATGACTTCCATGAAGAATTGTTCGAGGTTCCGGCGCGGATGTTTCAACTCCGGCTCCGTACCCAGGGTTTCCCGCAACACCCGCAGGACGTTCTGCAACTGGTCCGGGGTGAGCCCGGACAGGGGCACCAGGTAATGCTCATCCACCTGCAGGAGATCCGCGATCGAGCCCTCGGCTTGCACGTGGCCATCGTAAAGAATGGCAATGCGATCACAGACGTCTTCCACATCCGCGAGAAGATGTGAGCTGAGAAAAACCGTCTTCCCCCGTTCGGAGAGGGTATGAATCAGATCCTTCACCTGCCGGGTTCCGATGGGATCGAGCCCCGAGGTCGGTTCATCGAGGATCACGATTTCCGGATTGTTGATCAAGG
>JAYGFS010000639.1:0-1667 GCA_046581765.1 Verrucomicrobiota bacterium | reverse complement strand
GAGGCCCTCAGCACGGAGGTGCGGAACAGTGGAAACCCCGCAAAGGGGGCCAAGGTCTACGCGTCCGCCGGCCTCAGTTGCGTCGCATGCCACAAGCTGGGGCAGGAGGGTGGGGTGCTCGGCCCGGAACTGAGCGCGGTGGGTGCCGGGGTGCCGGTCGAGTTGCTGATCGAGGCCGTACTCTGGCCGAGGCGGCAAATCAAGGAGGGCTACAGTGCCACCATGCTCACCACCAAGGCGGGCCGGGTCATCGGCGGCTATGTGCAGCGCGAAGACAAGCAGCAGATCGTGATCCGTGACGCCGCCACGGGTGAAACACAGGTGGTACCCGTGCAGCGGGTGGCCCAGCGCCAGGATGCAGGGACCCTGATGCCACCGGGGCTGACCGCCGGCTTGCTTCGTTCCGATCTTCGTGATTTGATCCGCTTTCTCGCGGATCAAAAGGGATCGGGCCCACGGCCCTGAATGTCGCCGTTGGCTGTCCCCATGAACAGGTGTGATGATGAAATGATGGGGCCTTGGATATGCAGGTCAGCATGGATGAGCAGCATCGCCCTGGCCCTTGTCGTTTTCCCACTGCCCGCCCCGGCCGCGCCCCTCAGCGCAGGCACCCATACCGTCAAGCTTAAGCACGATGGGCACGACCGGGAAATGCTGATCCGCTTGCCCGAGACCTACGATGCAAGCCGGAAGTATCCCGTCATCTTCGGGTTTCACGGCGCGGGTGGCCCGATGAAAGGATACCACCGCCTTTTGGCACCCCTTGTAAAGGCGAAGGGGGTAATCAGCGTCAGCCCCCAGGGCGTCAGCAACGCGCGGGGGACCACGGGCTGGAATGGGTTTTCCGGCCACCGGATCAGCAATACGGATGATGTCGGGCTGGTAAAAAAGATCGTTGACCACCTGGATGAGCAGGCCTCAATCGACCGGGATCGACTCTACGCGACCGGGGGCTCCAGCGGTGCCATCTTCTGTTTTCGCCTGGCCATGGAGACCGATCTTTTTGCCGCGATCGCGCCGATGCGCGGGGCGATGATCAAGCGGCCCCCGGTTCCCAGGAATCGTCCACGCCTATCCATCCTGCTTGTTTGCGGGAACGAGGATCCCCTGTTCAACGGGACGGGGGGAACCCCGAGGGAGGTGTTCTACCCGGCGGTGGAGACGATGGGGCTCTGGGCGGCCAACCATGACGCGACCGTGAAGCCGGAGGTCGTGGAGGATTCCGACATCCGCTCGGTGACGCGCTTCTCCCCTCCGGACGCCGCTTACGAGCTCAACCTGTACGCGGTGAAAGGGGAGGGGCATCGATTGGGGCGTGACCGGATGAGAGCGGCGCTGGCCTACATGGGAGCCTTCTTTGAGCGCCACCCGAAATTGAACACGAAACCGGATCGTCCTGCCAAACCAGGCAAGCCCCTCCCCAGGTGAAGGATATCAGGGCATTAAAAACAGGCTTGTGCCTTGTCGCCGTTGCCTGCGCCTCGTTGGCTCAGGCAGGGGAACCCTTTGCCGTGGCCGAGGGTTTGGCGGTCCAAGCGTTTGCAACCCAGGAGCAGTTGTCCAACCCGGCCAGTATCGACGTGGACGCGCGCGGCCGCGTGTGGGTGGCCGAGGCGCTCAACTACCGCAAGAAGGCCCGCAAGGCGGGCGACCGTATATTGATCCTG
>JAYGFS010000633.1:0-7123 GCA_046581765.1 Verrucomicrobiota bacterium | reverse complement strand
CGCCCAGGCATCCGTGGGCACACCCGCCACGCACCAGGCGACCTTGCCCGACATCGCGGCTGAACGAAAGGGTGCCAGCACCCCGTTTCGCGCCTTGGTCAGGATCGCATTGCGATCCTGGTCGATGTCCTGAAACAAATGGGGAAAGGCGGAACCTTCCAGACGTAGACTCGCAAAGTCTTCATCCACCATCCCCTGGAATTTCGCTTCCGCGTAGCATGGGAAGTACGAGAGGTGTTCCTCGGGCGAATGCTGGATCCGCATCTTGGTGAAAGCGGGATGCACCAGCATCGTATCCACGTAACGCGCGCCCAAGGCGTAGGCCTGCTCGGCAAGCACGTTGGCGAAGTCCCAATGTACCGGCTCCCCGCCGATCATGAGGTTCTGGCCCGGTTGGAGATTCAAGCCCACCCGTAAAAGCAGGTCGGCGTACGCTAACTGGGATGCTTTATCCATGCTGAATCCCATACTGCACTGAGGAACAATACAAAGCGGTCAAGGTCTTGATCCGGATCGGCCACGCACGGCCTGGTACCAGGTGCGCCCATGTGCCAACGATGTCCGGGACGGACCGGATTTGCAAGCCCCGTGGCCCGGTATCGGCGCTATTCCTGCCGCCCGCCGCCTCAAGATGCCGCACCGTAGAACGATAGCGGCACTTGCAAGGTGCCGGACATGGCGTAGACTCATGGCAATGAAGGAAGTACTTATCCCCATCGGCCTTATCGCCGCCTACCTGGTCCTGAGCATCTGGGTCCTCCCCAGGTTCGGGGTAAAAACCTGACTGGGTGCCGCTTGCGCGGGGTCTCCGCGCGAAAAACGAGCAGCTAAAAAGGCCGCTGCCGAGGACGCCCTGGCCCGCGACGCCGAGACGGGGACGGACGCCCGGGACGATTGACCCGGACTGGCTATCCCATGCGCGATCCGCTATAGTCCCCCCATGGAGCGACTGTCAAAAGTCCGGCGCATTGCCATCATGGTCAGCGGCCTCCTGATCATCCCCGTGCTCTACCTCGTGCTCATGTGGGACATCCGCTCCGCCGATCCCAACAAGCAACGCATCTACCTCCACAACCAGCACGTGGCCCTCGCGATCGAAGCCTACACCCGCATCTACACCAACATGCCCGGGGTCCTGACCGAGACGGTGGACGATACCAACACCCTCGCCCAGGCCAGTGAAGTCATTATCCGCACCCTTCTCGGAAAAGATGATCTCCGCAATCCCACCGGAACCGCATTCATGGAAACCCCTGACGCCAGCAAAACCCACCCCGGTGCATTCAAGGACCTCTGGTCCCAGCAGCACCTCATCCGACTCGATGACAACCGTGACGGCAAAATCCCGATGGGCAGGCGCAGCGTCAACAGCCCCGCCGTTATCTGGTCCATCGGCCCCAACGGCAAGAACGACTGGGGTCGCAAGGACGACATCGTTTATCCGAGGTGAGTTCCGGGGCCTCCGCTTCCCCGCGAAACGCAGGAACGCGCGAAATGCGCCCGACCCCGCCCCTTTCCGATACCCGGAAAGCTTTGATAAAACGCTTCCTATAATCGGGATAAATCCGTTAGCGTTTTCCGATTACAGGAAAACCCTTCATGGACCCGGACAGCATACCCGAAATCGATATGGACATGCATTTCATGCGCATGGCCTACCGCGAGGCCCAAACCGCCGCCGAAATGGGTGAAGTTCCGATCGGTGCGGTGATCGTTCACCAGGGCGAAATGGTCGGCAAGGCACACAACCAGGTCGAGATGCTTAAGGATCCGACCGCACACGCGGAAATGATCGCCCTCACCCAGGCCTCCGTCGCCTTCGACAACTGGCGCCTCGAAAATGCCGTGCTGTACGTGACCAAGGAGCCTTGCCCCATGTGCGCCGGGGCCATCGTCCTGTCCCGCGTCCAACGCGTCGTCTGGGGCCTGACCGACCCCGACCGTGGCGGGGCCGTTTCCCTGTTCAATATTCTCCAGAACGATGCCTTGAATCACCGTTGCGAGATCGTGACCGGGATCATGGAGGTCGAATGCCAGCAACTGTTGCAGACCTTCTTCCAGGAACGCCGGTGACCGTGATAAAGAAGGGGGGGAAGCCCGGCATCCGCGACCTCGCCGGCAGCGGTATCGCCGGGCACCTGCGCGGGACCAGGCTACCGGGCACGGGACCAGTCGATGCGAAGCACTTTCGGCTTTTCCTCCATCAAGTGTCGCACGGCTCCCTCGCCGAGCGCCTGTTCGACCCTTTCAGCAAAGGGAAAGAAGTCCTCCTTCCAGAGGACGAGGAGTTCGGGTTGCCGGGCGCGGGTCAAGGCGAGGATCTTGGCCTCGTCGAAGCCGCCGGCGGAACGGGCGCACTTCAGCACCGCAACCGATGAGCGGCCACTGAGATCGATCGGGCGCTGGAGGAGGCTGTAGCCAATCCAGCCGGGTTGGTCCGTAAGACAGATGCCACCGACGAGCTCCTCCTGTTCGACGAGCTCGACGTAGTGCTCCTGCCAGGCGTGGAAGGCCTTCCGCTGCCTGAGATCGCTTCCGGAAAACAGGACGATGCGGACCAGCGCTATCACCAGCAGCAACAGGGAAAAGCCCGCGATCGCGCCCTTTCCTTTGCCGTCGTTCACGGCCTTGATGATCCCGGGGAAACGGAAGAAGCCGTAGACTCCCGTGAGGATATACAGCGGCGCGAGGGCGTGCAGGACCAGCTTCGCACCGCCCCATCCGGTAAAAACGGACAGCAACGCGTAGCTGGAGGGCAGGACGGTTGCGAGCAGGATGGGCAGGAGCGAGGCGGCTTGCCTGCGGTATACGGAAAGCGAATAAACGGCCATGATCAAGCCGAATAGGAGCATGATGCCCTCGACCGGGCCGAGAATGGAACTGGCAAGCAGCAATTGAAAGCTCTCGACCAGGCGGGCGACCAGGCCGCTGGCGGCCTGTACCGGGGCGGGCCAGCCGACCTTGACGAGATGCACATTCTTGTTGATCAGCGGCCAGACAAAGACCAGGCACAACAAGAGGCCGGACAATCCCTGAACCGTAATTACCGCGGGTTTTAAGCGTTTCTGCCCGTGCATCGAGGAGGCGATACCCGCATGCAGCCAGAAAATGCCCCAGAGGAGGATAAATTCAATCCGAATGAGCATGGCCAGGCCGACAAACAGCGCGGCCGATGCCGGCAGGACGGTGCGAGGCCCCTTCACCCCCTGGAGGTGATGCTCGATCGCCAGGCAGACCAGCAGCATGGCCAGGGCAAGCGGCCCACCGCTGGTCGCCGCGAAAAGCATGGCGGGCGAGAGTGCCAGGAAGCAAAGGGCGGCGATCACATACGGTTGAAAGCCGAGCAGCCGCCGGGCAATGCACACACAAACGAGCAGGGTACACAGGCTGAAAATATAGCCGAGCAGGTAACTGGCGATCACCGGATCCTTGATGACCTTCGTCGAAATCGCGAGGAGGTACTGCCAGAGCACGTTGCCCGTGTACGGCATGAGGTCTTCCTTGGACGCAAGGTATTTCGAATGATCATTGAGATGGTTGGCGACGCTGAGATCGAGGTAAGCGGATGTATCTCCGAACTGCGGGTGCAGGCCGGCAGAGCGATGCAGGCCAACGAGCACACTGGCACTGACCGTAAACAGGATCAGGGGCGCCATCCAGCGCATGACCTTGTGAAGCGACCACAGGTCCAGGGCCTCGGCCCTTAGGTAAGGTTCGTTAATTGCCGGCTCCAGAAGCAAGTCGCAGGGATTCCACGACCATCACGGGCAGTTTTTGCCCCTGGACCCAGTAATCGCGCCCGGTGCAAAAAATGCGTTGGCGGTTCAGGTCGCGAATCCGGCCGGAGTCATCCTTAAGATAGCAGACTTTTTCCTCTCCGGAGAGCGTCTCGATGGAGAGATAAAAACGAGAGGGGGCCTTGCCTTTAAGCAGGTAGGAATGGACGATCCCCTGGCGCCGTGCCAACTGTCCCTGGCCGGCGAGCGGAACCAGGTCCAGGTCCGTGGGCTGCGGAACGGCCTTGGGTGCCGCGGCAACCGGCTTGACCGCCTTGACCGGGCCAACGACTTTGGGGATGACCTGGACCGGCGGGACCGGAACGACTTTTACAACCCTGGGGGGGACGGGGGACGGCGGCACGGGCACGGGCACGACGGGTTTCGGCTTCGGCGGCGCCTTGATGCTCACGAAATCCTTGCTGATATAGAGCGACATCTTTTCATTCGCCTTGACCTGTACCCAGAGGTTTTTTTCTCCAAGCCGTTCGACCCGGTCACCCCGATTGAGGACGCCGACCACGCTGTAGTTGAGACTGGCGCCCGCGCGGACGTTCAGCGACTTCACCTTGACCTGGTTTTCATGCAGGTAGTCGACATGGACCCAGAGCTTGGCCCCGGCCGGAGGTGCGATCTCCAACCAATCTCCGGCCAGTCCCTTGATGATCAGCTCGTCGCCGAAGGAGAGCTGGGTGACCACCTCGCTGGTGGCCTCGGCCCGGGCCCGGATGTTGACGTTGTCGCCCTGGACCACGCCCACGATGGGAGGTCGAGCGGAAGCCAGGTCGAGCCCACAGGCGAGGACCAGGGCCAGGACGATTGGACACATGTTGTCTATAGGTGCTTTCATGCTGTCTAAGCTACCGCAATGAGCGGTGCTTTCTAAATCATTTTCTATTGCTTAGCAGAAGAAATTTGTGGAATAAGGCCAAGGTGCAGGGATGCCCCCTATGGAGCGTATAATCGAGCAATTCCCGCACATCAGGACCCGGTGATTCATGCAATTTAATCCCCAGAATATGCCCTCACCCACGGGTTGGATCCCCGGGTTCAGGATGTCGGTTTCCCACTGGAGCCACCCGGAAACCCAGCTGGTCGAGGGGCGTGCTTTCCGCATGTTGGGCAGCATCGGCGAACTGGGACCGGAACGCTCGGATGTCTCCTGGAACCTCCAATTGAGCCTCCCGGATGCCTTTTATGGTGCCGCTGCGCACGCACTGTGCAACGGCTATGCCATCCTGGCCGAGGACGGCACGGGCATTTACGCCCAGATACCGGCGGCGGGCATCCTGGTCATCGACGCCCCCCTGGATGTTGAGCCACAGCTTTTTTGCGCCGAATTCGATGTCCTGGAAGACGGCAACACCGCGTGCATCGAACTCAGCGACGAGCGCATTCACCTGTACCACTACGAGGACGATACCCGCCAACGCCGCCGGGTCTGCCTGCAGATCCTGGGCAAGGGCCAGGAGGTGGACACGGTCCAGCGTGCCCTGGCCTATACGGAAAGGAACATCCCCGGGGAGGTTCACGAAGAATTCGTCAAGCGGAGCCCCTTCTACCAGCAACAGCCTGCGGCCAAGGATTCGATCGCGGCGATCGTCAGTCTTGAAACCCTGGTGGGGCTGCTCCAGGCTCCCAACGAGCGGATTCCGGTGCGCTGGCAGGCGAGCCGCGCGGAGGATTCGGACGTCCTGTTCGTGAACGAGATGTATGCCGCCGTGGAAGCCTGGTGCCTGCTGGACGTCCAGGTCGCGAAGGAGATCGTGCAATCGATCCTGGCGGGTCAGCGCAACAACGGCGGCATCGCCCCGGTGATCAATCGCCTGGAAGACGCCGATGACACCTTGTGCATGTGGCCGGTACTCGCGCAACTCTGCCGCCGCATTACCGAAATCGATCCCGACCCGCGTTTTCTCTCGCGGGTGCTGCCGCAGATCGATGAATTCCTGCTCTATGCCTACGACTATTTCAACGACGTGGAACAGGATGCCCCGGTTTGGCAATCGCCCGAAGAGGCGTTTATCCCGGAGACCTGGGAGGCGACGGTCATCCCGGTCGACCTGACCGTGATGCTGCTCTGCGAGGTGGATGAGATGATTGCCTTCGCCCAGACCGTCGAGTCCTTTGAACCGGACCTGCGCGGGTACCAGGCCGCACGTACGCGCCTGGTCGAACAACTCGCGGCCTGCTGGAATGCCAGGGAAAAGATCTACATGGATCGCCACAGCGGGGAACCCGGCGGGTTTTCCGAGCGGGTTTCCCTGGGGGCTTACATGCCCCTGCTCTGGACGGAACTCGATGAGGTGCAGTCGAACGAACTGCAGAAACACCTGCGTGCCGGGCGCTCCCTGGCCGTGGATGACGGCATGAGCCTCTGGCAGGAACGGGACCCGGATGAGGACCCGCCCTCGATCAACGCCGTTCACCAGAGCTTCGTCTACCGCATCCTGAATCGCGGACCCCTGTCGGATCAGCAGGGTATTTTCCTGCAACGGGTACAGCGTGCCCTGGATTTTCACTTTGCCCAGTCGGGCAGCATTCCCGCAGAGCTTCGCCTGGAACGAGACCTCAACCGGGAAATGCTCGCGCCGGCGAAAACCGCGGAAGAACCGGAAATGGCCGGCTGTGCCCTGGCCCTGCTCACCCGCATCACATCCCATCAACGCAGCCTGAGTATTTCCGAGTACCCCTGGATCATCCGCTGGATGGAACGCCGCCGGGTCGCCGTGATGACAACGGCCGTCCTGGGGATGTTTCTGCTGGTCGCCGGAACGACCTTCCACTTCTCCAGCCGCAAGAAGATGGGTGCACGCGCGGAATACGAGGCCCAGGGCTTTGCGAAAGGGGCCTACCGCTTTGGCCAGTATGACAAGGCGATCAAGATTTTTGAAAGCCTGGTGGAGAGCTCTCCCAAGAAAGGAGCCATTGCCGACTATCAGTACAACATAGCCAACGCTCATTTCCGGAATGAACGGTACGCGGAAGCAGCAAAATTCTACCGCCTGAGCATAGCGAAATCACCGGTTTCCCTGCCACAGCCCAGATGGAATTTGACCCAGGCCCTGTACCGCATGGGAGAGTTGGAACTCGCCCGCGTGAACAACGAGGAATGGATCAAGGAGTTCGGCGAGCACTACCCCGGGTTGATGAACCAGGCGGAGCTGGTCCGGCGAATCCTGGAAGGCCAGATCACCCGCCGGAGTCGGCCTTCGCCCGCCGAAGATCCCCGGGGTTGATCGCCGGACGCCCTGAGCCTGCCCGCGTTTACGTTGTATCACAATACCGTGGACTGGACCGCCCGATCCACGGGCTGACTTGTATTTCAACCATCTTTGAGTTGGGAT
>JAYGFS010000629.1:0-20125 GCA_046581765.1 Verrucomicrobiota bacterium | reverse complement strand
TAGCAGGCTGTTGATTAAGTCGCAAGAGCCGGATTAGGGTCCCTTTTCGGGCGGCGCAGGGAAGGATGCGGCTGAAAACCCGGTAAAGGGTTTCCGCCATCCCACCAAATGCGTATAGTGTACCTTCGTATGCGATACCCTTGTACTGTAGCCTTCATGGGCCTGTTTATCACCATTTGCCTATGTGGGTGCCAACACTCGGGCCCGATCAGTGAACGCGGTGAACCCACGACCTTCAACCAACCTGCACCCGTCCCCCGGGAAGCCATCGCTCTCAGCGAACAGGCCAGCCGGGTCGCCGGCGATGGCGACGTGGCGAAGGCCCGCGAACTGCTCCTCCAGGCGGTAAAACGCCTGGGCAAGGAAGGGCCGCTTATTGACACGCAGGCATCCCGCAGCTTCAATCGCCTGGTAGCGGTCATGCGTCAGATCAGCCCGGCATACAACGAGGTGTATCCCGACATCAAGGTGGTGGTGGCCTTAGATCGACTCTATGGGGACTTGAAACAAACCGCGCGTACCGGCACGTATCCAAACCGCATCTACCTCCTGATGAAGCTGGGGAATGGCTACACAGAAGAGGGGGACTTTCTCAGCTCCCTGGAAACCCTGCGCCAGGCCTTCGTAATGGCCAGCACTCACTCAAAGAGTAGCGAGGACATGGAAGACTACCGGGCATGGAGCGCCATACTCGTCGGCAAAGCCTATCTGCGCATGGACGAAATACCGAAAGCCCGGCGACACACACTCATGGCCATCGAGATTTTCCGCCAACAGGAAAAAGCAGCGGAACAAGCGATGGCCACCATGCAGTTGGCCCGGGTATTATCCATGTCCGATGCACATGAAAACGCCCTCGAGCAGGCGCTGGAAGCGCAGCGGAAATACCAGGCCTTACTCGCAGAAGACCGGGAGCGCTACCACCCGGGTTACGGTCACATTCTGCAAGAGCTCGGAAAGGTATATCGCCGGATGGAGGGCTATCTGCAGGTCATCCCCATCTGGGAACAGGCCCTGACGATCAGCAACCAGAACCGCGCGCGTGGCCAGGCCGATTCCCGGGAAGAACGATTGAGCCTGCTGGCGGGCCTGGGCCTATGCTATGAAGAGACGGACAATCAAACGTCCGCCGACTGGGCCTACGGCTTGCTCCACGAGGAAGTCCGGAGCTTGTCCGAGCCCTTCCCCGTGTTCTGGTCGCTTAATCTCGGTGAAATCATGAGAATAATCGGCCGGCGTTTATCGCACAAAGGCGATTTCGTCAAAGCAGCCGAGGCCTATGACATGGCGATGAAGGCCTACCGAAGCGTACCCAACAAAATGTTGCCGAATAAAAACGCGCTCATTGCCAACACCCAGTATGGTCGTGGGGTTGCCCTCTACCAATCCGGGCAGTTTGCGGAAGCGGAACCCCCCTTGATAGACAGTGTCAAGCGCCTGCACAAACTGGTTCGCACCCTCCCCCCGGAAGAAAAGGGCGGCATGGCCCTGCTCGCCCTTGGGGTCGCGCTCGCCGAACTCGGCCAGACGCTGACGACCCTGGATCGACACCGGGAATCGGAAGCCGTATTCGTGCAGGCCATCCGGTTGCTGGAAGGCTTGTATGAAGAGGAGCCCTCTGTGGTACGTGAATACATCTACGCGCTTTCCCTTCGCGCCAAGATGTACGAGGCCACCAAGCGATACCGACTGGCCGCAGAGGACGTGGAACACTGTGTACAGGTCTACGCCGATCTTCCGGAGGTTCTGGCCGAACGTACCGAGGCACTCGTGGGCATGATTTACTTTCAAAGCGCCCTGCTCGCCCGGCACTTGACCGGGCGTACCGCGGGAAACTCGCAAGTCGTGCGGCAACGCATCAAGCTGGGGATGGATATCGCCAAGCGCCACCCCAATGCGCCGCACATCAGAAGCTACATTGAAAAACTCGGGTTGAAGCCGCCTAAACCGGATCCGGCAAGCAACGATTAAAAGGCTCCCGGAACCAGACCCTGGTAGACTTCCCGGAGCCAGTAGATACAGAGATAAATCTGGATGTGCCGACCAAACAATAAAAAGTCCGCCATGGTCGATCGACCACCCCAGGCCGGTCGGACATCCATAAGCGGGGAATGAGCCGTCACGAGGACTGGGGCCCAAGAAACAGCGATCTTCCCATCATGTCTTTCGGGCGACCGAGGCCCCGCATCGGCGTACGCGTGATGCCCCGGTCGGGCATCACAGGGCGGGCCTGGCCCCGAACAAGAAATAGTTGATCATTCATGCTGCTTTGCTCCGTGGAAATCCATAAAATGCGGTGCCATGATGAGATGGATACGGTCATCCTTTATTTTTTTACTCCTCCTCGCACTGACCACCAGTTGCGTCAAGGTCTCCCTTTTCGGGCCCAAACGAGGACCGTTGGAAGAAGAACGCATCGAAGGAGCCGGGGGCAAACTTTTCACCCTGGATAAAATTCTCATCATCGACCTGTCAGGTATTGTGGCCAGTTTTGGGCATAAATCCATGCTGGTGAAACTAAAGGACCGTCTCCAGGAAGCTGAAAAAGATGATTTCGTGAAGGGGGTGGTCCTGCGTATCAATTCACCCGGGGGCGGCGTCACCGCATCGGACGTCATCTATCATGAGCTGCTGGCGTTCAAAAAGCGAATGAAAGCGGAGCGCGGGGCCTTCCCCGTCATCGCCCTCATGGAAGACATCGCCGCATCGGGTGGGGTCTACATCGCCATGGCGGCGGATGAAATTTATGCCCTGCCGACAACGACCACGGGCAGCATTGGGGTGATCGCTACCTGGCCAAAATGGCAAGGCCTGACGGACAAGATCGGCCTCGAGATGAACGTGATCAAATCCGCTGACAAGAAAGATATCGGATCGCCCTGGCGCGACCTCACGAAAGAAGAACAAGCTATTTTCCAGGACATGATTGACCACCTGTACCAACGCTTCCTCGACGTCGTAGTCCGTTCACGTGAACACAAGGGCCTCACCCGGGAAACGCTGAAAACCTTTGCCGACGGCCGGGTCTTCGTGAGCAAGGTCGCTCTCGATCACAAATTGATCGATGGCATTGAATACCTGGATGAAGTGATCGATCGCACGCGCCGGCTTGCCGGTACGCCCGATGCAAAAGTGATTTCCTATGAGTACAAGGGGGCTTATCGCGGAAATATTTATGCGGAAAGCGTCATGCCGACCCCCGCAATAAATATAGGGGACATTAAGCTGATTGATTTAAAAGCCCTGGACGCGGGGGCCGCGGCGAACACGCGCTTCCTGTATCTCTGGTCGCCGGGTCTTTAAACCTTAAGATGCGACAATCGCCGCTTGGATGAGTTCTCGAGCAGCGGATGTATCTTTCGAGTCCAGGTGCTCAAGCTTGTAGTTTAATTCGTTATTCAATTTTATCTTTTCAATTCCGGTCTTCCCCTTCACCGCATCGACATAGGCAAACGCGAGTTCCGGTAGGGCCAGCAAGTAGGCCGCGAGAGTGGATTCAGGATCCAAGCCACTGCGGGAAATACAGCTGATCAATTTTACCTGCTGCTTCAGGCTTTCACTGTCCAAAATAGATGCCTCGGGCTCCTCGACCTTCTCCCCGGGGCCGGTAGGTCCTTCGGGCGTGGTATCGGCTTCCGGCACGGGCTCGGCTTCATCCTCGTCTCCAACAACCGGGTCTTCTGCGTCTACTTTTGCGGGCTCAGCAACTGGATCGGTTTGCGTTGCTTCCTTGAGTAGTTGTTCGACGGTTTCGAGCAGCGCATCCTCTTCCTGGCTCTCCTCGGCCACGATGCCTTCTGGGTTGTCATCCAAACCAGCTCCCGGGATGATCCCTAGCCCCATTTCTCCAAAACGGGTCTCATCATCCAGGTAATAGACCGGGGATGCATCTTCTGACCCCTCCCGCTTTACCTCGGCCTCTTTCGCTTCGGGAGGCCTAAGCTCAAGGGACGCCAGTTCGTCCGGCGACTCAAAAACGGTATCCGCGTCTAAGAGGGCAGCAAGATCGTCGTCCGGCGCATGATCACCCTCGGAGGCCTGTTCTTCTGGAGCAGGCGTCGATACCGGGGCCGCCTGGTTGCGCGCGAACCAGGAGGTGTCGCGCATCTGTTCCAACACCTCGCCATGGATAGACGAGTGGCGCAGATTCTCAAATTCGGCGGTTTCCAAATCAGCCAGACCCGAATCTGCCATTACCGGCACATTCTTTTCCTTCCGGGCTTCCTCGACAAACCCGGTGGTCGACTGCTTCCTGCGCCGGGCGTCAGCGAAACGGGCAAAAAGACCTATGCTGCTCGGGCTCCCAGCTTCACGTTCTTCGACGGCCGCCGCTACCGGCTCTTCCTCTTCCTCGCACTGATCCAACGGCTCGAGCTCGTCGCACTCGGCCGCTACCTCGTCTTCGTCGAGATTGCTGAGGCCGTGAATCTCTTCGACCAACTGTTTAAATTCATCCGACTGCTCAATGTCCTGATCGACCGGGGAAGGAATTTCTTCCTCGAGGGCCTGTACATACTCATCTAGATTCTGGGTTTCCTCCTCGCAACAAGGATCGCCTGTTTCCGCAGCAATGTGCGAAGCCAGATCAACCGGGGTGTTCGGTCGCTTGATCATCAACGACGGGGTGGCTTCAGCCCGCTCCTGGTCGCCTTTTTCCTCCAGCGCAGTATCCTTGATACCCGGCCCTTCATCCACATCCTCGGATGCAAGCTCCTTGCCCAACTCAATGAGGGTCTCCTGCCCGGAGGACCCAGGCTCTTTGCCAGGAGCCAACATCCCAACCGTATCACCCGGCGCGTCGGCCTTTTCCTCAAGCGTCTCAGCCTTATCGTCCAGCGCTTCAAGCGGCCGAGGCGGTTCTTCAGCCATCGAGGCCGCCTCAAGGGGAGCGGGCCCGAGGCTAGACTCCGGTTTCAACTTCGTACCGGCTTTCGCCTTTCCAGGTTTTTCTTCTCTTGGACCGGGACGCGCTGTGTCATTTTTCGCTCCTGACACGGGAGCTGGACCCCGAGGTTTTAACCCCCCACCTGTTGTTTTCGCCCCGGCTTTACTCTTGGGTTCCATTTCCGGCGTAGAAGATTTTGCTGACTCAGCCTTCATGGGTTCAAGCCGGGCCGTCAACTTTTGCGGGGCGGTTGAGGGTTCATCTTCAGCGGTCGGAGGGTCTTCCTTCTGCTTGAAGTGGACCGGTTCCAATGTAGACTTCACATTATGTTCGGGCTGGACAGGGTCTTCCGGTTTACGCTTTGCCCGCTCTGTAACCTTAGCATCTGCATGCTCCTGGCCGGAAGGAGTTGCATCCTCAGGTGAAGGCTCGGCAGCGGAGACTGCACGGGGTTTCAGGGTGGCCGACTGCGGTTCGGGAATAGAAGCAGCAGGCTCAGGTGAAGGTGTGGTGGTGGGGTCTTTGCTGGATTTCATAGTGGCCGACTGCGATTCAGGCATGGGCGTGGCCACCGGCGAAGCGGGGACGGGTACCGGCCCGCTGTCGGCGAGTTCTTCGATTCCCGCAATGAGATCCTCCTCTTCATCAGCGAATAAGGTCTTTTCCCCGGGATTGACGGCAATCATGTCGGCTGGATTCTCGGGATTTGAAGCTCCGACCACATCCCTCTTAACCCGTAAACCGGAGGGGCGGGCCGACCCTTCCTCGTCTTCAAGAATCGTATCCACGTCCGCGAGTATCGCAGAGGCGTCCACGGCTTGTTCCGATAGGCCGGCAGAAGGCATCCCGTCCATCTCGAGGTCTTCTTCCCGCAAGGTTGATCCGCATATTTGACACTTTAATAATTTGGCCGTTTTCTTCCCGCAGTGAGAACAGACTATTTTTTCCGACATGGCTTAGCGTCCATCAAGGTTCCGTACATCCAGCACCCGTGCTGTAACTCTAATGAAACAAATAGCAAAATTCGTACCAATGAGGGGAATGGGGAGTCCACAAATTGGAATTTAGCCCTATTCGAGAAGGATCCGCATGACCAACAAGACATTTCGTCGCGAAAATCGGCACGAAGGGACCTTCTCCAGAGATGGACGCCTCCAGCCGGGCGGACAGAATCTCAAACTTGCCAATCATCCGGGGTGAAAAATCGGGCCTCGGCAGCCCGCGGGAGCGACGCGTACGGCGCGAAACAATTTACGCAGTGCAATTTTTAAACACGGTCGCCAGGTCCTGGCTCAGTGCAGCCCGCGAACGATTGAGTATGTAAAGGTGAATCCCCGGAGCACCGCTTTCCAACAAGCCAACAATTTGCTCAACACACCAGCGGATACCTGCGTTCTCCGCGGCATCGCCCTCGCCACCTACCTGCTCCAGATCACCGATCAACCCTGCCGGCAACGAAGACCCACACATTTCCGTGAATCGCCGGATCTGTTTCAACGAAACAGCGGGCAACAAGCCGGGTAGAATCGGCACCTCAATACCTGCAGCACGGCAACGATCCACGAAACGGAAATAGTGTTCGTTATCGAAGAAGAGCTGGGTTGTGATGAAAGATGCTCCGGCATCTACTTTCGATTTGAGATAGTTGATCTCATCCTCCGTGGACACCGCTTCAGGATGCGTCTCCGGATACCCAGCTACGCCACAGCAGAAATCCGCATGCAGCACCTTGAGAAAAGCCACCAACTCACAGGCATTCCTCAAGCCATCAACGCACGGGGTAAACGTGGATTCGCCCTGGGGGGGATCGCCACGCAACGTCATGATGTTGCGATAGCCGGCCCCGTACATTTTCTCTGCTGTTTCTGCCAACTCTTCACACGAGGAAGCAACACAGGTCAGATGCGGCATTACCGGGCCGAATCCGGCATCGCGCAACAGGGCCGCAACCTCCAGGGTACGGGCCCGCGTCGAACCTCCGGCCCCGTAGGTGACGGTAACAAAATCCGGGGCGCTTCCCCGCAGGGCGGCAATCGTTTTACGCAAGGATTCAAAGGCCTTATCGGCTTTCGGAGGAAAAAATTCGTAGGACAAAACCGGTGCCGATTTTTCAGCGAAGAGATCTGATATGCTGCTGTCAGCCATAGGCGCAGATCCTTCACACAGGGTGAAATATAGTCAAGCGTTTCTGCCTGGGTGTAGACGTAGCGCTTGAACAGCACGGGGAGGAGAAAACATCATGATATTTTGGCCTTTTGCGATCAGGGGAAAAATCGATGCCCGAGCATCGCGATCAGGATGCCGGTGATCAGACCGCCGAGAACCTCGAGCCGGGTATGCCCGAGAAGTTCGGCGAGCTTCTCCTGTGAAAGGTGATGATGCGTAAACAGCTCATCGACAATCTGATTGAGAATACGTGCCTGCTTACCCGCCGCCCGACGAACGCTCTGGGCATCAAACATCACGATCCCGGCAAAAACCAGGCTGACGGCAAAGATGGGCGTGTGAAACCCTTCACGCAAACCGACGGAAGCGGCCAGGCCACACACGGCGGACGAATGCGCGCTCGGCATGCCTCCCGTGCTGACGAAATAGGTGAAGTCGATCTTATGCTTAGTGATCAAAGCCGTGGTGAACTTGATCAACTGGGCAACGGTCCACGAAGCCATCACGATCCAAATCGTGAGGTTCGTGTACCAGGGTGAACCTATACTTGCCAGCATCATCAAGGTGCGCGGCTTAACCCATCAAGGATAGGGGGTCCAGCCGGAAGTGACGGAAGTTTATAGAACCAGGGCAGGCTTTATCATAAAACCACAGGATGTTGATCCGGGGTTCGGCACCTTGCTCTATCGACTCAAACGCCTGTCGGGCTCCCCTTTTATGCGGTATTCGGGCCAATCGAAGGCTCGGATACCCGATAGTTTTTCAGCACCCGTCGCATATACCACCAGGTAAAAAGCGCCGCCGACCAGGTCACGATGAAGACGGCCCACCAGACCCCCTCCACCCCCATGCCCAGTACACGGGTCAGCAGAAAAATAACCACGACCGGTGCGAACAACTGCCGGTACAGACCGATCCAGATCGCGTACATCGGGCGTTTCATGCCCAGCAATGCGTTATTGGATACAAAGAGAATCACATAAGCGAACAGGACCAGGGCTGCAATATGCAGATAATGGGTGCCGATCGAAACGACCTCTTCATAATTGGAAACCCGATGCCTACTCACGAACAAACCCATAAGGCGCTTGGCGAATACAAACATCAGCACGCCGCCCGCAAGCATCATACAGAACCCGTAACGGAAGGCGACTTGCACGGTTTCCTGAATCCGGTCGTAGCGCTTCGCGCCGAAGTTCTGCCCGGTGATACTGAGGGTGGCGATGTTCAAGCCAATCGAGGGAAGCAACGCAATCTGTTCGATGCGCGTGGCAACCCCGTAGGCCGCGGCCTCGATCATCCCGTAGCGGGCCACGAAGAACGTAATGACGAAGATCCCGATCGCCACGGTCGCCATGTTGAGAGCCGCCGGAACACTGTAGTGGATCAACTCGCGTTGACACGCCATACGGGGTTTCAATTGCTTTAGAATATCCCGATTCAAATACCCCGCACGCCAGGAAGCGTGACCGATGTACGCCGTATTGATCACCTGGATCAGAACCGTGGCGATGGCGATGCCATCGAAACCCATCGCGGGCACGCCGAACCCGCCAAAGATGAATAAAGGATCAAATATGACATTCAGCATGCACCCCAGGATCAACGAGTTACGGAATACACGCGTATTCCCCCGGGCCATCATGGGGACGTTTAAAACACTGGTGAAGAGAAAGAACAGCGTCCCCCCGAAAATGATATTCATGTATCGCAGGGCAAGGGCGTGTACTTCCGGTGCCGCATGGAGCATGCGAAACAAAGCGGGCGAGAAGTACCATCCCAGCACCATGATCCCCAAGGCCGCGAATATCGAAAAGGTAATCGTCTGGGCGGTGAGCGTCGCCGCGCGATCGCGATCGCCCTCGCCCAGGGCGTTCGACACCAGGGCCACTCCGCCCGCGTAAACACCGTGATTGATCGCGACCAGAAAAAAGAAGACCGGAAAGGACAGCGCGAGGGCTGCAAGCGCATCCTCCGAAATAAACTTGCCCGCAAAAACCTGATCCACCGCGTTGTACATGGTGTGGAAGAAAAAACCAATCGAGGCAGGAATCGTGAGTCGCAGGATCAGCTTGGGAATAGGCCCCTGGGTTAGGTCTTCGTCCATGGAGGCCGCCAACATACGCTCGAACGGGAACCCGTCGAACGGAAACACCCAAAAAAACGGGGACGAACACCGCACTCTACAAGCGGAATCCATTGACTTTCCAACCGGTAAATAGACAGTACCCCGCGAAATGGCACATGCTTCGATAGATTACGACCGGCGGGTATTGGTCCGCTGGTTGCTCATTCTGAACGGCATGATTCTCCTCATGGTATCCATCGGTGGGGTGACCCGCCTCACCGACTCCGGGTTATCCATGGTCAATTGGAACCTGTTCATGGGCACGATTCCACCCACCAGCGAAACGGACTGGGCCACGACTTTTGCGGATTACCAGGCCCACCCGGAATACCAGACGCTTCGACCAACCATGGACCTGGAAGAGTTCAAGCAAATCTTTTTCTGGGAATACCTGCACCGAATGTGGGGGCGCCTGATCGGGCTTGTATGGCTTTGCCCCTACCTGTACTTCCTTGCGCGCAAGACCATGCGCAACCTGACCGGGCCCCTGGCTTTAACCGGCCTGCTCATCCTGCTTCAGGGCCTGCTGGGCTGGTACATGGTAAAAAGTGGCCTGGTGGACAAACCCTACGTCAGCCACTATCGACTCGCGGCCCACCTGGGCCTGGCCTTTTTCCTATTCTCTTACAACACATGGTGGATCGCTCGCTTGATGCCACAGGAAGAACGACGCATGTTTGATTCCACTGAACGTCCTTTCGTCTGGATGCTCTGGGGCCTGCTCGGGGTGATCTGCCTTCAAATCCTCTATGGCGCTTTCGTGGCGGGTATGGATGCGGGACATGTCTCCAACACCTTTCCAAAAATGATGGACACATGGATTCCGCCCGGCATGTTTGAGATACAGCCCGCCTGGAAAAACTTTTTTGAAAATGCAACCGTTATTCATTTTACGCACCGTGTGCTGGGCACGGTAGTCCTCCTGCTCTCGCTGGTGCTGTGGTTTGCGGCCCAGCGCCGGCGCTTGAGCAATCGACAGAAGCTGGGGTTGAACGGGATTTTTCTCTCGATCACGCTCCAGTGGTTGCTCGGGGTGGGAACGGTGGTCACCCGGGTGAGCCTGCCCATGGCACTCCTGCACCAGGCGAATGCCTGCATCCTGGTCGGCTGTTTCGTATTTACCCTGCAGTCTATGCGCCCGTCCCATCACGCCCGTCAAAAGGACCCGAAGCCGGTGACTTCCCGCCGGTCGTGATACAATTGCTTGAGGCGAATTTCCACACCCGTCCCGGCCAGGTAGGTCAACAGGGGTACCAGGGCCCGATAGGCCTGCTCCTGCGGGATCTTCACGTTGAAGACGATATGTTTCGCCCAGCCTTTTCCGACCCAGTTGCGCAGCAGGCTGATCACCTTTCCGGGGGGAACAAGCATATCGCTGAGCAGCCAGTCAACCGGCACATCCGGCTTGAAGCTTAAGCCGTTATGCCGGAGGGACGTCAGTTGCGGGTGATCGATTTTCATCGGCGCATTGTCCACCGCGAGGACCCGTGCTCCTCGCTTGAGACAGGCGTGGCTCCAACCGCCGGGGGCGGCCCCGAGGTCGACCACGGTTTCGCCCGGTTGCGGTTCCCGACCGAGATAGCTGAAGGCCTCCTCCAGCTTGAGATAGGAACGGGAAGGACTGTCCGTATCCATCTTCATCCGCCGGACCCCTCCGGGCCAGCGATCGAACATCTCATCAATGCTGGACGTTGTGTACCATACCTGGTCCCGGGCAAAGAAGAGTTGCACCGCGAGGCCGGTATTACGCGCGATCAACTTTTCCGGCTTGCGCCAGCACTTGAAGGTCCCGGTATCCATTTTCCTGCAGGTGCGTAAGAGCGCATGTTCAAAACCTTCTGCACGCGAGGCTATTTCCGGATCACTGTGGAAGGTATGCGTCGTCCACAGGGTCTCTTCCAAAAGGATCCGCCGGAGGATGGCGCGGGCCGCCTTTTCTGTTAAGGGCTTGGCTTCGCCCGGAGCCAATGCCATCACGTCGGCCATTCGCTGCCGCTCAAAGACCAGTGGTCGCCTGGGCAGGAGCCTGTTCATGTGCACATAGCCCTCACCCCGTGGTGCGGCATGCGCATATTCTTCCACCAAAGCAGACTCGAAACCCGGGCGACAGGTGATGATAGATCCAGCCATATCCGAGGGCTTATACGCCGAAGGCACTGAAAAGGGAACTTCTGACCTCACTTGGACTTTCGACCGTGGTAACAAATGCGGAAATTTCTTTGATTTTTAATATTTTCAGTATTTATTGAAAATTACAGGTTTACTCAGCGTTTGACCATGCATGCGGAAACGACAACGAGCACCGACGAGCAGCTCCGGCTGGCTAAGGACGATTTCATCACCCAATGGGGGGTCATCGGAAACGCCTGGGGCATCAGCCGGACGATGGCACAGATCCATGCCCTGCTCATGGTAAGCCCTGAAGCGCTTTCCACCGACCAGATCATGGAGGAACTCCAGATCAGTCGCGGCAACGCACACAGCAACTTGCGAGAACTCGTGAGTTGGGGCGTGGTGAAATCGGTCATTAAAAAAGGCGAGCGCAAGGAGTTCTTCGCGTCAGAGAAGGACGTATGGAAGATGTTCTGTACCATCACCCGGGAGCGCAAGCGACGAGAAATCGACCCGGCATTAAACGTGCTGATCGACTGTGTACAGACGACCTCGGAGATGGAGGGGCCAGCGGTCAAGGAATTTCATGAACAGCTGGTCGAACTCTGCGAGTTCGTGCAACTGGCCTCCAACGTGATGGACAAGGTCGCCACCGCAGAGGAGAGCAAAGCCCTTCCGCTCGCCCTGAACTGGTTGAAGCACCGCAAGCTGACCAAGGTTCCCGAAGAAGACTGATCACTCCGCCCAGCTGCCCCGCCAGTAGCCCCATCACCCCAGATCGAGTGAAACCCCAAAAGACCGGGACAGAAACGACCGGAGCCACAGGAAGGAACCACGGTTAAAGGACTTCATCCGAATTATGAGGGAAGCCATCCTTGCTGAGCCAGCCTTTCCGCCATGGGATCATGCGTCTAATTCGGGCGCACATAGCTCGTAGAACGAACAGTTCCTGCAAAACCCAAAGCGGGACGTCTGCGGCCAGTTTTCCCGGGGCAACGGTTCATTGCTGCCGATATCCCCACCCACCAGGTATTCCTTCATCTCCTCCACGGAAGCCCTGATTTCCACCCGCGTCGCCTCCAGGTCTTCCTCCGTAATATCGGATCCGATCGACTGCCCGGTCTGCAGATACTCCAGCGATATATGAATATTTTCCGGCGCGACGTGATGCTTGACGTGTGCCCACAGGGCATACACCCCGAGTTGCTTGCGATGCTCCTCACGAATCTTTCCGCTTTTCCAGTCGTAGATGAACCAGCGATCGCCCTGTTTGTGCACATAATCCGGAATGGCGTAGACCTTGATCCCCTCGAACATGAAATGTTCCGGATCACCCATCCCAACCCGGGTGATCTGCACCTCATTTTCTGGAGCAATAAATGCAAACTTCTCCACGAATACCCGCTCGAAGTTCTGGAGGCATTGCTTCACCGCATCCGATAGGGTCACCATGAGCTCCATCTGTTCCAGTTGGAGGAAATCCGGATAGTAGTGTTCATGCAGGCAGCATTTCTTCACGTCGATTTTCCAGAGCTGCCTGGTCGATTCATCCCAGGCCTTCCGCAGCAGACCCCGGGCAATGGTCTCGTATGCTTCCTCGGCACTTACCGGCACACCCTTCTGTTGTTGCCGCATCATCCATACCGCCGAGCGCTCAACCACCTCTCCCTGAAGGGTATAGCGGTTGTCCATTTTGCTCAATCGATACGTCGTACACTGCTCCTCAGTGGCTTCAGACGTCCAACCGCCCCATTTTGCGTACTTTCCCAGGTAGCGTTTACGGTGACAATCGCTAAAATCAGACGCGGCGCTGTAGGACCAACTGAAATTATTTACCAATTCTGCCATAGCCGTCGCTCTCAAAGAATAGATCGAAAAGCAATTGAAAATCGTGTTAATAAATACCGATTTTAGGCGTTTTTTGCTGGAAAACCCTGTGCCCACCACCTAGTTTAGCCCTACAATACGAGCGCAATGCTCCTCTGGTTGGAGTTATTGAACCTTAATAATAAAACCGAAATTAATGCTTTAAGGAGGCATTTAAATGGCAGATGGAAAACCGTTATCTAAAAGTAAAGTCATAGAGAGCCTCGCCGAGAGAAGCGGTCTTTCTAAGGCGGATGTGAAAACCTTTCTGGAGGCGCAAGCCCAACTGGCCTACGCAGAAGCCAAAGACGGATTCACCATCCCAGGCATAGGCAAACTTGTCGTTGTCAACCGTAAGGCTCGCATGGGACGCAATCCTGCCACCGGTCAAGAAATTCATATCCCGGCGAAAACCGTGTTGAAGTTTCGAATCGCCAAGGCAGCTAAGGATTCATCTCTGTAAGCAAGGCTTGGCCGACTGAACTTATTAATTTTACGCGCGCCGTATTCGTACGGCGCGCTTTTTTTTCGCTAAGCCCTTGCGACAAATGGATGGTTTACAGCCTTGAACGCGTAGAAATAAATGTCGGATCCATTACTCTTGGCCATTGACCAGGGCACGACCGGATGTGCCGCGTTCGTGTTCGATGCTGCCGGTGCGATTCGTGGAAAAGGCTACGCTGAATTTAACCAGTACTTTCCCGAGCCCGGGTGGGTCGAACACGACGCGGAGGAAATATGGGAGGTCACCTGCCGGGTCATCGACCAGGCCTTTAAACAGGAGCGCCTGAACCCGGCGGATGTTGCCGGCATCGGCATCACCAACCAACGGGAAACCACCGTAATCTGGGACCGGGCCAACGCCCAGCCGATCGCCCGCGCTATCGTCTGGCAGGATCGGCGAACCGCCGGGATCTGCGACCGCTTGAGGGACGATGGACGGGCCGAGGCTATCCGCACCAAAACCGGCCTCCTGCCCGACCCTTACTTCTCTGGAACCAAAATCCAGTGGCTGCTGGACCAGGATCCACGGCTGCGCAAACGTGCGGAAGCCGGTGAGTTGGCCTTTGGCACGATCGACACCTGGCTGATCTGGAAACTCACCGGTGGCCGCGTACATGCGACCGACCCGTCGAATGCTTCGCGCACACTCCTCTTTAACATTCACACACTCGAGTGGGACCGCGACTTGCTCGACTGGATGAACATCCCCGCCAGCCTGCTGCCCGAGGTCAAATCCTCCTGCGGCATCTTCGGGGAAACCGACCCCGACGCGTTCTTCGGGCGGAAGGTGCCGATCGGCGGCGTGGCCGGAGACCAGCAGGCGGCCCTGTTTGGACAGACCTGCTTCGAACCTGGCATGGCCAAAAACACCTACGGAACCGGTTCATTCATCCTCATGAACACCGGGACAGAAGCCGTCCCCAGTTCACAGGGGTTGCTGACCACGATCGCCTGGAAAATCGGCGACGAACCCGTGCAATACGCGCTCGAGGGCTCGGTCTTTATCAGTGGTGCCGCGATCCAATGGCTACGCGACGGCTTGCAAATTATCGAATCCGCTGCGGAAACCGAAGTACTCGCCCGCTCTATCAGTGGAAATGATGGGGTGTATTTCGTCCCGGCCCTGACCGGTCTCGGTGCACCCCATTGGGATCCCCATGCACGAGGACTTATCATCGGCCTCACACGCGGCACCACCCGTGCGCATCTGGTCCGTGCCGCCCTTGAGGCCATCTGCTACCAGTCACGCGATGTCGCCGATACCATGCAACAAGAGAGCGGTATTCCGCTGCAGAAACTACGGGCCGATGGCGGGGCCGTCGTAAATCCCTTTCTCATGCAACACCAATCAGATATCCTGGGAGTCAAAATTGAAATTCCCACCATCAACGAAACGACCGCGCTCGGCGCAGCCTATCTTGCAGGCCTCGCGACGGGGGTCTGGTCCAGCCTGGAAGAAATCAGTGAGAAATGGTCCATCCGGAATACGTACCTGCCCTTGATGGACAAAAACGAATCAGATTCCCTGTACAAACAGTGGTTACGAGCCGTAAACCGTTCGAAGGCATGGGCATCATAGAAGGCGCCCCCCCCCGCCAGATGGCGTAGCCATTCTCATGACCGAGCACACGCAAATCATCATCATCCACGATACGGAAAAGCGTATCTCCCGTCTGAAGGTCGACCTCCATGACCTCGGCTACCATGGTGAGGTCTTCATCACCTCATCCATCGAAGATGCGCTCGTTGCACTTAATGATCAGCCCTACCATTTACTGATCACAGATCTACACTTCGAACATGCGGATGAGATCACCTCCGCCCTGAACCGGATAGGTCAATTCCACGCCTCCCCGATGGTGTTCCTGATCGACAAACCCAACCGGTTTAAGCATGTCGCTTTGCCCTCAAAGGTCAAATACGCTTTCCTCCCCACCGATGTTGATCCCCTGATGCTCGGCCAGACCATTGGCCTTTTGCTCGAAAACCACGAGTTGACGAATTATACCCGCTCCAGCGACCGGATCAGTGACACCTATGAGCAGCAGGTTTCCGAGCTCCTGGGCCTCCTGGAACATCACAATGATGGGATCATCATCTTTGACGCGTCCACGACCGTCCGTTACAGGAACGACACCGCCTGCAATATGTTCGAGGGCGACTTCAAAGAGGTCATCCAAGCCAGTCACAAAATCTCCCAGAATCTCGACCCCATGGGCTGGATTGAATTTGGAAAAAAAGGGGACCACTCGCTCTGGCTAGACATCCAGTGCATGCCGATCATCTGGGATGGCGAACCGGTCACCATTACCTTCATTCGCGATGTAACCCGGCGACGCCAGTTTGAGGAGGAAGCCTACAAAGCCCGGAGGATGGAGGGGTTATCCAGCCTGGCGGGCGGCATTGCCCACGACTTCAACAACATCCTCATGGCGATCATGGGGTATAGCAGCATGCTTTCCGGGGGCGCTGAAAATCAATCCGACCTGCTCGCTGACATCGAGGGGATTAACCATTCCGTTGAACGCGCCTCCGTTTTGACCCGGAAGCTCCTGGCCTTCGGACGCCAGTCAAATCAACGTACCGAACTGCATATCAACGAGGTCATCCTCGACCTGCACCGAAAAATTCAAACCACCCTGGGTAATGAGATACAATTGGAGATCGAGATCAGCGAGGCAACCGACACCATTGTGGCTGACCGGGCGGCACTCGAGCAGGTTATCATGAACATTACTCAGAATGCACGCGACGCCATGCCCGAAGGCGGCACCTTCACTATTTCCACCCACCGGGTGAATATCAACCACGAAAAAAATGACACAACACAAGGGAAATTTATCCAGATACGCATATCCGACACCGGCCCGGGTATCCCTACCGAGCTGCATGACCGTATTTTCGACCCCTTCTTCACCACTAAAGCACGACATGAGGGAGCGGGGCTGGGCTTGTCAACCGTCTATGTACACACGCAACGCATGGGGGGAAACATCACGGTCAAGAGTGAAATGGGTAGCGGCACCACCTTTCACGTTAACATCCCTCCGGGTGCCGGATCGAAATCCTTGCCGCAATCCGCTCCCTCCAGCGATCCCGCGGAAAAGAACGCCCAGAAGCTGGCTGGTGAAACCCGGCGCATCCTCTTTGTCGAAGATGAACACGACATCCGAAAAATCCTCACCCGAAAGCTGACCGAATTCGGGCTGGAGGTGCTGCAAGCTGGCAATGCCGCCCGCGCCATGCAACACATCTCGGACGAGCACGTGGGCGTAATCGATCTGATCATCACCGACATCATCATGCCCGACATGAACGGTGTGGAAATGGTCAAGCAACTGCGCAAACGGGGAGTGACCGCCCCGGTAATCTATATTTCCGGTTACGATGAGATGCAGATTGAATCCCTTGAGCCCGAAGCAAGCTTCCTGAGAAAACCGTTCACCGTCGATGCCCTTATGGAGGCGATCAACCAGGTACTGAAATGAATCACCTATGCTTCTGCGTCTATGCCACCCGGCCCAAAGAAAGCCGCGTCCAGCGACTGAGCCAGCTCGTCCACGCCTTCGCCAATCTCTGCGCATGCTTCAAAAAGGGGCTCCCCGGTTCGTTCAATGAACTCCGCGAGGAATTCACTGGATCCCGGAACATCCATCTTGTTGGAAACGACCGCATACGGCCGATCGTCTAATTCGGCTTTATACAGGCGGAGTTCTTTGCGCAGATTGAGATAATCATCCGTTGGATTGCGCCCATCCGTCCCACCCATATCGACGACAAAGACGAGGTAACGGGTACGCTCGATATGCCGGAGAAAATCGTGCCCAAGCCCCACGCCCGCATGTGCCCCATCGATCAACCCCGGGATATCGGCCACCCGCAGGTTCTTATAGTTAGCGCAATACATGGTGCCGATAATCGGATTCAAGGTGGTAAAAGGATACGCGGCAACCTTGGGGTGTGCCTTGCTCAAACGGTTGAGCAGGGTCGACTTCCCGGCATTGGGATACCCCACAAGGCCGATATCAGAAATGATTTTAAGCTCCAGCCAAAGTACGATGACCTCGCCGGGGGTGCCCTCGGTACATTCCGTCGGCGCACGATTCGTAGAGGTTTTGAAGTGCATGTTGCCGAAACCGCCCTGCCCACCCTTCGCCACCTGTATATGCTCGCCGTCCTCGACAATCTCGCCAATCCGCTCGCCCTCATCATTAAACACCACGGTTCCGCAAGGTACCTTGATCTCACAGTCTTCGCCCCGACGACCGGTCCGCCCACTGGGTCCGCCTTTCCCTCCATGCTGCGCCCGCTGGTGCGGACGGTAGTAGAGATCGAGCAGGGAATTTGCCTGGGCGCAGGCCACCAAAACCACGTCGCCACCCGGCGCACCATCGCCGCCACTCGGACCGCCGCGAGGCACGTACTTTTCCCGACGAAACGTGGACATCCCATCCCCGCCGTTTCCGGCACTGGCGTAGAGTTTGATCTTATCTTTGAATACAGGCTTTTTCATAAAAAAAGAGCGGGTATAGAATAACCCGCTCTGCAAAGAGATAAAATAAAATGTCCGGGTCAGTTCGCAGCAACCGAGGCCTCGATATTCGCCCGGCGTCCGTGCTTGTCGAAAAACACTTTGCCGTCCTTCAGCGCGAAGAGGGTAAAATCGCGGCCCTGACCAACATTGAGTCCCGGGTGCCACTTGTTTCCGCTCTGGCGAATAATGATTGAACCCGCAGTTACGGTTTCACCGCCAAAGTGTTTAACCCCACGGCGCTTCGAATGACTGTCACGTCCGTTCTTGCTGGTTCCCTGTCCTTTTTTATGTGCCATTGCTTAAATCCTTGCTTGAAGCGTTGGTCAAAATCCTCGGCGTTCAGCCCGCTAGTTCAACGACCTTAATCTTCGTCAATGCCTGCCGATGGCCGATCTTACGGGTGTACCCCTTACGCCGTTTCTTTTTGAAAGCCACCAGCTTCGGGCCGCGAAACTGGCTAACCACTTCCACTTTCACCGTTGCTCCATCTAAATTCGGGGTGCCGGTCTTCAGGGATTTTCCGTCCGAAATTGCCAACACATGATCTAAGGCAATCGCATCGCCGGCCTCGCCGGGAAGGCGTTCGACGTCGAACACGTCGCCCTGTACGACGCGGTATTGCTTTCCACCAGTTTGAATGACTGCATATGCTTCCATGATCTCCACCTGTTTCCAGGACCTCTGCTCGCCGTTTTCCGGAACAGACGGGGGATTATGCGTGCAAAACCGCCTTCGTCAAGTGCAGGTATACACTTTTTCGCAACCCACGGCCCGGCGTTTCCCGATATCCAAGGGTCAACCCGGCCCTCAACCGCCCCTTTACGGCAAATGCACCCGCTGTAGGGACGATTCAATTGCGTTCCCTGCCGGAATATAGACCTTGGAGACCTTCTGGGTCGCATTTCCCGAGGAAAAAGCCCCGATCGTGATCCGGGCAGCCATCGGGAGCCCTTTTCGTGCGACCGAATCCCAATCACTCGACCAGTCTTTCCCATCGTACACTTCCAGAAAAAAACGACTCACCGGGCGCAACAATTCATTGGTCTCCGAGCCCCCGCCCAGGGATCCCGGCCCATGCAGGGGCTCAGCGACCCGGACCAGGGCGGGCTCGCTACCCGTGCCATCAATTGCATAACGGATTCGGTGCACCTCGGCCCATCGAAATTCGCGTTCCGCTGCATTACGCAAGCTCGCGCAGAACCGAAGGCTGGAGGACCCCCGTTCCTCATCCGCAGGAGCCTGCAACTTAAAAGCCGTGCCTTCCTGTTCCGAGTTAAAGGTGCAGGTGAGATCTTTACTAAGGACCGCATACGCGTGGTTGAGGGCGGCACTGCCCCGGGCAATCCCGGACTGCGTTGTGCGCACACCGTTCACCGTCTGATACAAGACCAGCACAATGCTGGCGATCACGCCGATGATCAAGACCACGATCAGTACCTCGATGACCGTGAACCCCTTGCGCACGGGCATCATGACATAACCAGGTTCAGGTAAACCACGATACTGATCGTGAGCACGATCAATCCGCCGACCGCGATGACCGTGTAATTCATGCTTCGACAGCTCAAATCCACTGGCAGCCGCCCGGAAGGCAAGGCGGCCGACGAGGGCGCGTGCGCAGAACTCGCCTCCGGTGGTGGCGGGGCCTCATCGGGTTTTGAAGGCTGTGGAAGCTCGAGCGCCTCTGCCTGATCAATTGGTTCGGATGGGGCAGGTTCTTTGCCTGCGGGCGGCTCAGGGGCCTCCTTTCCATCAGAGAACGGATCCCCTGCAGCCGAAACCTGCGTCGCTTTCTTGGATACCGCAACATCACTCGCCATGAAGCGAAATAACAGGGAGCCCATTTCAATGATATCCCCGGATTCGATTTTGGACTCCGAAACTTCATGATCATTCACCCGCGTCCCGTTCGACGAGTCGAGGTCGCGAA
>JAYGFS010000573.1:0-7831 GCA_046581765.1 Verrucomicrobiota bacterium | reverse complement strand
GTGTCGTGGCTTGCGTGCAGGGTCTCCTGGATCAGGTCCGCGGCCTGCGGTATGGAGCCTGGTTCCTGCTGGGTTGTATCGTTTTCTCGGGCCTGGCGCGGGCGGATGAACAGGCGCTTGATGCCTACGGCGGTTGCAGGGAAATCAAGGGCCGGAGCACGGGTTTTTTCCACCTGGAAAAGAATGACAAGCGCTGGATGTTTTACACGCCCGAGGGGCATGGTTTTGTACCCCTGGGGATTTCCGGGATGCATGCGCAACAGGAGCAGTGGAACGGGCGAA
Source organism: Verrucomicrobiota bacterium (assembly GCA_046581765.1). Lineage (GTDB taxonomy): Bacteria > Verrucomicrobiota > Kiritimatiellia > SS1-B-03-39 > UBA6053 > JAPYUI01. The sequence goes on along the minus strand of JAYGFS010000573.1, from coordinate 7,549 downwards.
CGAAAGCAGGGACCAGCCACCGTGATGCCTGCTTGAAAAAGTACGGATCGATCGATGCATGGAAAAAAGCCACCGCCGAGCGGATCAGGGGTTGGGGGTTTAACTACACGGGCTCGTTCAGTTACACGGAGTTGAACTCGGAGGGGATCCCGTACATCAAGACACTGAGCCTGACCAAGTACGCGATCGATGAGCGGGGCCCGGTTTGCGGGAACGTGTGGCACAAGCTGGGGAATAACTACCACTGTCCCGATTTGTGGCATCCCGAGCTTCCTGCCTTCATGGCTGGACGGATGGCCAAGGAAAAGGAAGCATTCTCTGATCCCCTGCTGCTGTTCTATTATCCGGACGAGCTGGACCAGCTCCAGGGTTTCGCCGATTACGCCGACCATCTCGGTTGGGCGGCACTGGTGGGGGAGGAGAGGATCACCTGTAAGGCGTCGGCTGATCCAGCGGGCTCGCAGCCGACCTTCGTCAATTACACCAAGCTTCGCCTTCTTCGCTACCTGGAAGAAAAGTATGTCGATATTTCGATGCTGAACCAGGCGTGGGGCACGGCATTTGGCGGGTTTGAAGACCTGCTTGCCGTGCGGCGCGATGATGCGACCTGGGGCCGTTCACGTGATCCGCAGCGTAAAGCCTTTCCCGGTTACCGGGTGGACCTGGACGCGTTCGTGGAGTTGGTCGGTGAGCAATACGTGAAACTGGTGAAGCAGGTGGTGCTCGGGCAGGATCAAAACCATCTTATTGGTTTCCAGTTGTACGGTGACCACCCGCGGGCTGCCTTGTTGAAGGGCATGGCCCGCCAGGGGCATTTCGACTTTTACCTGGCGGACTGGGGGCCGGAGGCATACGCCGAGATTAAGCGGCCCTTTATGCGCCTGCTGTATCCTTCTGCGTGTAATGACAGTCCACTTAAATTTTCGGGTACCTGTGATCGTGTCCGGTTATGCCTGGATGACAAGGGGGAGAAGCCCGTCCCAGCGGACTACCAGGCCCTCAAGGGAGACCGGTTATTCCTGAAGATCTGGGATGCAGGGGCAGATTACTGGTTTGATTTAAACTTTGCCGGCGGCCGCTTGCCCATCTATTTCCCAAATGTTCCGGTGCCGCGTGATACCATTACAACGCCCTGGCATTTCCAGGTACTGTATACCGGGCGTGATGACGATGGCCGGAGTTGGTTCACGGTGCGATCGGCTTCCCCGTATAATTTTGGTCGGGCGTGGGAGTTGAAGGAGGGCATCGAAGCGCTGCAGGCCGAAGGGAAACAGGCCGACTATAGCCGAAGCACGGCCATCCCGCGGAGCAATTTCCCCACCCAGGCCGCGCGAGGCACCTGGTGGGCGGAGCAGGTTGGGCGGGTGGCGACGGAGCATGCGGCAAATGGCGAGCATTTTCTCCTGGGGGCTGAATGGTGGAAGTACATGGACAACGGCTGGACCTACTGGGTCGAGCAAGTGAACTGGGGCCTGGTGACCCTGCGGGACAATGCCTATGACGGGCACGAGGCCGTACGGCACGGTGCGGACGGAATACCGGGCACGTGGGATGATGAGGTCGCCGATTATGGTGATTGTATCACCCCCGTACGGGCGGCTAACACGGGCATTTACCACCATATCCTGCGGGGATCATCCCGGCCTTGAAGCGCCGTATCTTCCTCCTGGCCGCGCCACCCGTGCGGGTTACCGTTCTCCCGGACGGAGACCGCGCAACTGTTCCTGCAGTTCCTCCGGCCATGCCGTATAGGTCTCCCGGTTCAACTGATCCACCGCGTGGATTGCCGTCCCGTTGGCTTCCATGGCAAAATCAACCATCGGGCGGGGATTGCGCAGCGAGTGGGGGTGGTGCCCGAGCCCGGGCTTGCGGATGACCCGGGCATAGTCGCCGAGTTTCTTTTCCGCGGCAAAGGCGTTGTCCTTGGCGGGGACCACCGGGTCCGCATCGGCGACCAGGTACATCAGGGGCACCTGGGCTTTTTTCAATTCCACCACGGTGTCGACGGGATACCGGGTATAGGCGCGGGCCTCGGCATCGCTGGCAAAGCCATAGACCTCCTTGACCGTATTCCACAGGGGGGCATGACTTTGATCGGGCTTGTCGAAATCGCCCGGCCAGCTGCGCAGGTCGAGGACCGCGTTGTCGCCGATGATGCCGCCCACCTTGCCCGGGTTGGCCGTGGCCCAGGTATGGGTGATCAACCCGCCCCGGCTCATGCCTTCAAGCACGGGTTTTTCCCCGAACCCGTTCTGCTGGAGAAAGTCATAGAAGCCATCCCAGCGTTTCACCGCCTTGGGCGATCCGAAGAGGTTGCTCACGCTGCAATACACGACATGCCAACCCCGCTCGAGCATGGCGACATCGAATTGGGGTTGATGCCCCCAGTAGTAACCGCGCCAGATACAGGGTGCGCCCCTGGCGGCGAGCTTGGGCACCGCGATCCGGCAGGGGTTGCCCTGGTACTTGAAGTCGTATTGCCGGTAACCGTGGTAGCTTCGCGGTCGACTCCCCGCGGGAGAGGTGAAGGAAAAGGCGGCGTCACGTTCTACCGAGATAACCTGGAAGAGGTATTCCGCCATGCGTTGGGCCCCCAGCGCGTTCGGGTGCAGCCCATCGGGAAAGGCGGCGGGAAAGTCCACGAGGACGGGATGCAAATCGACGAGCTCGACCCCCGTGTCGAAGGCGGCCTTGCGCAAGCGCGGCGCGACCTCGCCGCGTACGATTTTCTCGGTAATTTGACCATCCTTGACCACCGGGACCGGTTGACAGAGCAAGATCCGGGGCTTGCGGGGCAGGACCGCGTACGAAGCGATCAGGTCCTTGGTGTCCTGTAGGAATTCCGCCTTATGTTGCCAGTTCTGGGGCTTGGAATCGTTGGTGCCGAGCTTGATGATCACCAGGTCCGGCTTGAAGTCCAGCGAAGCCCGGTACGCAGCACCCGAACGATACGGCGCATTGCCCTTCTGGAGCATGGTGCGCCCGTTCACGCCGAAGTTTTTCACCGCGTAGTCTTCACCCATCAGGCAGCCCAGTTGCGCGGGATAGCTGAGCTTCCCCCGATCTGCTATGCGGGCGCCAAACGTGATGGAATCGCCCACGCAGGCCACGCGGGTTTCTCCGTGGATGACGGAAGCGAGACCGCAAAACAGGCAGAGCAGATTCTTCATCAGCACGGTGCCTTCAAGGGCTTCAGGGCAGTTCGCGGATACGCAGGTTCTTGAACTGGATAGGGGCGCCCTCCGACTCGAGGCAGAGTACGCCGCTGCGCGGCTGGCAGTCGGTGCCACCCGACACCTCTTCCCCGTTCACCCAGAGGCGGACCTCACCGTTGATCGCCCGGATATAATAATGGTTCCACTCGTTTTTGCCTTTGCTCAGGTTCTTGGAGGGAAAGCTGCGTTTTCCGTTCGGTGCGACCGGGGGAAAGGGTTTCATCTTGACCCCCACCGGGAACACATCGCCGTGCGAGGTGTACCAGTCCGCCTTGTTCTTCCCCCCGTACTCGAGGTCGAGAACCTGGACCTCGATGCCGTTGGGCAGGCCGGGTTTCCCGGCCTCGGTGAGGTTCTTGATCGAGGCTTCTGTGGTCCAGAGAAATATCCCGCTGTTGCCGCTTCCTCTCAGGTGCATCCACTCGCACACGAGCTCGAAGTTGGTGAGCGTTTCCTTCGTGCGCATGACGCTGACCGGTTTGCCCGTGCAGTGCAGCACCCCGTCTTTCCAAGCCCAGGTGTCATCCGCGGAATTCACTTTCGTGAAATCGGTTTCGGTGAGTGCCCGCCAACCTTCACCCCTTCCATCGATAAAGGCCTTTTTCAGGCCCACGGCAGGATCGGCCCGGCTGAATGCCGAGACCATGGAAAGACATACAATCGTGAGTAGGTGGTAATAAGGGGTTTTCATGAAAGGCTCCTGTTATGGGTTAGGCTATCAGGTTTTGTATCCGCGTGTCACGCGGGTTATGTCATGGACATGAAACTATTGGAACCCGTTATCGGATGCGCCCCCGGGGGAAGGGTGAGGCACGCTTAAGCAAAGATTTCGTGTACGACGTTTCCAGCCACGTCGGTGAGCCGGAAATCCCGCCCGGCATACTTGTAGGTGAGCTGCTCATGATGCAGGCCCAGGAGGTGCAGGATGGTGGCGTGCAGGTCGTGCATATGCACCTTGTCCCTGACCGCGTAGTGCCCGATGTCGTCGGTTTCTCCGTAGGCAAAACCCTTCTTCACCCCACCACCGGCCAACCATACCGTGAAGCCGCGCGGATTGTGATCCCGGCCGTTCTTGCCCTGGGAGAAGGGGGTCCGGCCGAACTCGCCGCCCCACCAGACCAGGGTGTCCTCGAGCAGTCCCCGTTGCTTGAGGTCGGCCAGGAGCCCGGCCACGGGCTTGTCGGTTGCGCGGGCATGATCCATGTGCTTGGGCATATTGGAATGCTGGTCCCAGCGCGGCGTGGCCGAGTGATCGGCGTAGCTTACCTGGATGTAGCGCACGTCGGCCTCGGCCAGGCGCCGGGCCATCAGGCACTGCCTTCCGAAATCCTCCGTGTGCTTCTGGTCGATCCCGTACATCGCCAGGGTTTCCCCGGATTCCCCGCCCATGTCCAGGATCTCCGGGGCATTGAGTTGCATCCGGTGCGCGAGTTCATACGACTCGATTGCGGCCTCGACCACATCGTCATACTGGGCCTGCTTCAGTTGTTCACGGTTGATCCCCTGGAGAAAGTCGAATTGTCGTTGATGCTCTTCGCCCGTGATCTCCCGATTGGCCAGGTGGCTGATCCGGGCCTGGGAAGAGGGGAGTCCCGCTTTACCCAGGGGGGTCCCCTGGTAAATGGTCGGCAGAAAAGCGTTGGCATAATTCCGCGGGCCTCCCTTGGCGGGCGTGGGGCTGATGGTGACAAAACCCGGTAAATTGCGGTTGGCCGACCCGAGGCCGTAGCTAATCCAGCTTCCCACCGATGGGCGGACCAGGTTCGTGGCTCCGGTGTGCAGGAACAGGGTCGCCGGGCCGTGGGCCACCCCTTCCGTTTGCATGCCGTGAATCATGCAGAGCTCATCGACGTGTTGGGCGGTCTCGGGAAACAATTCCGATACCCATTGCCCGCACTCGCCGTACTGCTTGAAGTCCCAGAGCGGCTTCATCAGTTTTCGGTCGCTCACCTTGCCGAAGGATTTGAACCGGACGCCCTTGAACTGGATGCTCTTGCCGTCATCGCGAACCAGGCGCGGCTTGTAATCATAGGAATCAACATGGCTGGGGCCACCCTGCATGAAGATAAATATGACGCGCTTGGCCCGGGGCGTGATGGGCGTTTCCTTCGGGGCGAGTGGACTGGTCTTTGCCAGGATGTCCTGGCCCATCATGGCGCTCAGGGCCAGGGTCCCGAATCCACACGAGGTCTGTTTTAACATCGCGCGCCTGGACAACATGGGTTCGAATGGGTTCACGTCATCGGTCCTCAATTCAAGTACCTGAAATCCACACTGGCAAACAACACGTGACAAAGCCGGATCCAGGCCGTCAAGCTCTCTTCAGGCTCCGCTTGATCATACCCGGAGATAAAGGTTTCCGCAAGGCTGCGCTCGCCTGGGGCGGGGCTTCGGCCAAGGATTTCCCGGTACGCGTGGTCGATTCGGGCCGAATGCCCGCTTTCCTTCCGCTGCGCCAGTCGCTCGGCAGTATGTTTTGCCTGCTCCATGACGAAGGGGCTGTTCATCAGGAACAGGGACTGGGTGGACACGGTGCTCACGGACCTTCGACCCGTGACCAGGTTTGGATTCGCCGCATCAAACACCGAGAGGAATTCCAGCGGTGCGGCCCTGAAGGTCGGCACGTAGACGCTGCGCATGAGTGGCTTGCCATGCTTGTAGCCATTGTCGTACTCGCTGATCTTGTGGATCGTCAATCCTCCGGCCCTCCGGTCCAGTTGTCCGCTGAGGTGCAATAGCGTGTCGCGCAGGGCTTCCGCATCAAGCCGCCGGCGGTGCGCACGCCAAAGCAAGCGGTTATCGGCATCGATTCTCCGCGCGTCGGGTCGCTCTTCCGTACTCAACTGGTACACCTTCGAGAGCATGATATTGCGGAGCAGGGCCTTGACCGACCACCCCTCCCCGGAAAAACGCAGCGCCAGGTAGTCGAGCAAGGCAGGGTGTGAGGGGCTTTCGCCCATTTTCCCGAAGTTGTCCGGTGTGCGCACCAGGCCCTCCCCGAGCAGGTGATGCCAGGCCCGGTTGACCATGACCCGGGCGGTGAGGGGGTGTTCCGCATTGGCGATCCAGTTCGCCAGTTCAAGCCGCCCGCTGTGCTGGTCGGGGATCTGCGCCCGGTCATCCGCTTGCATGAGGACACGCAGAAATCCACGCGGCACCTTGTCTCCCAGGTTTCGCACGCCCCCCTTGATGTGGATGTGTCCGTCGGTTGGGCTTTTCGCATCCCGCACCGCCATCACCTTTCCAGGCTTGGCGCCGGCGCTTTTCTTGAGTTCTTTCAAAGCCTTGTCGAGCCGATTCACCTCGGCGTCCAATAGCTTGCGGTCCTCTGTGTTGTCGGCGGCGAGCTTCGGATCGGGTTTTTCTTTCTCGACCGGCTTCTCACCTGAAGCGGGCTTCAAGGAGGAGGTGTTCTCCGCCAGCTCCTCCACGCGGATCCACTGCACGGCATCCGCGATAACCGCTCCAGCGGAGCAGTCGTTGCGAATGGTTACGGTGGCGTGGATGTCCGCTTCGAACCGGAATTGTCCCAGGGAGATGAAAAGGTCGTCGATGGGTGGCTTTTCCGACTGGTTGACCCGCACGGTCGTTCGTCCGTCGGTATGGTCGATATCCACGGGTACATCGTGCGGGCGATTCACCCCGGGGGCGTACGACAGGCGGACTTCATACATGCCGCCTTGCGGGATCTTGGGCGAAAAGGTAACCGTTTTATTCTTTCCCCTGTCTTTGCCGTGGTCGTCATGGATGTAGCCGTCATCCACGAAATAGGGCGATTGTACCGAGTCTTTCCACAGCCCTTCCAGTTGGGCTTCGCGGTTGTCCATGACGATGCCGCGCAGTTGAGCCTTGGCAATGGACTTGGCCCCAATTTCCTTCTGTCCGTTCGCCGGCTTGCCGAGCGCATCCCGCTTTTTGCGTGCGGTATTGTATGCCTTGGTCAACGCGGCGATCTCTTTTTCCCGCTTTTCCCGCTTAAGGCGTTCTTCGTCTTCCTGCGGAATTTCGCGCATGACGTAGGAGGAGACATTGCCCGGGGTCAGGGTTTGGGTGCTGGTGAAGATGCCCGCCATGGCGTAATAATCGCGCGTCGGAATCGGGTCGAACTTGTGGTCATGACAGCGGGCACAGCCAATGGTCAGGCCGAGGAAGGTACGGCCGATGGTGTCGATCTGCTCGTCGACAACATCCATCTGCAACAGGGCCTTGTCCTGTAGCTCGTAGTTGGTCGGTCCCAGTGCGAGGTAACCCGTTGCACACAGTTGCTCCCCTCGCTGTGCGGGCGAGTCGTAGGGCAACAGGTCCCCCGCGATCTGCTCCTTAACGAAGCGATC
>JAYGFS010000550.1:0-2168 GCA_046581765.1 Verrucomicrobiota bacterium | reverse complement strand
CTGTATTCAAACCGGGAGCCCGGCCGGGAAGCCACGATATTTTCTTTGAACCCAGGCAGGCGATGAGGAGCGGACCTACTTGAATGCATGCACGACCATGCGATCGCGGGTGTACTCGCGGGAGCAGGACTTTCCCTGGATCAATTGCTGCTTCATGGCCCGGGCCAGGCGCAGGGGTAGGGGCCGCGGTTTACGCATCACCACGATCCGTGAGAACCCGACAGCCTTGAGCATGCCCTTCAAGGCCGCCGCATTCGGTGCCCACCAGTTGGTCGGATCGTTATTCAGGCCCGTGTCGGGGTAAAAGGCCACCGCGGGGCGCCGGAGATCCACCAGGTCGACCTCCGTCTCGAGAATAAGTCGCTCCCGGGTGACCTCGGCAACCTTTTCCAGGGCCAACAAGGGGTGACGCAAGTGGTACAGCACCCCCAGGAACAGGACGATATCATGGATACCCACGGCCGCGGACGAAATGTCCATGGCATCGATTTCCCGATCGCGCACGGGCGAATCAAGCACTGCGCGAGCGAGCTCGAATCCGGCCTTGGTACCCCAACCCGTGCCGTTCCAGCAGAAATGGTCGGTTGCCAGGACCTCCGCTCCGCGTTGGGCGCAGGTAAAAGAAAAGAACCCATCCCAGGCCCCGATATCGAGGACGGTTTTCCCGCTGAGGTCTTCCGGCAGGCCCAGGGTCTGCAGCTTGGCTGGCGTAGGGTCTCTGCCGGGCGTGACGACGCCCTGGCCGAGATCGATGGTATGGAACCAGTCGATTTGCGCGACTCTTTGCTTTAGTTCCTCCAGCGTCATCTCTACGCTTCCTATCAGGAATCATGGCAAAGGCAATCCATCAGATTGTCGCCGGCTACGCGAACGGCGACGGGGTCAGCAACGAGGCGCGGATCATCCGTGACCTGTTCCGCAGCTGGGGCTTTGCATCCGAGATCTACTCGGAGACCCGGCAGATCCTCTCGGAGTTGCAACACGAGGCGCGGGATGCCTCGCAGCTGCGTGCGGATCTCGGTCCGGATGACCACGTGATGCTTCATTTTTCCATCGGCACGGAGCTGAACCTGCTGTTCAGGGACCTGCCCTGTAAAAAGATCCTTCGCTATCATAACATAACCCCGTCCGCCTTTTTCAAGGCCTTCAACCCGGACGTGGCCAGCCAGTTGGACCGGGGCCGCGAGCAGCTCGATCTCCTGGCGGGTTGTGCAGACCTGAACCTGGCCGTCAGTGGCTACAACGCCCGGGAGCTGGAGGACGCGGGCTATACCGACGTGAAGGTCTTCCCCCTGATACTCGATCTCGACCGCATCCAGGCCAAGCCGTCCAGGAAGGTGCTGGTTGAAATGGACGATGCCAAGGCCAAGGTGCTCTTTGTCGGCCGCATGGCCCCGAACAAGCGGATCGAGGACCTCCTGCACGCCTTCTATTACTTCCAGAAATTCGTCCATCCCGAATCGCGCCTGGTACACGTCGGATCCTGGGCCGGGATGGAAATGTACTACGCCATGATGGAGGCACAAAAGAAAGAGCTGCAACTCGAGGACGCCGGCTTCTACGGCGCGGTGCCGGAGGCGGACCTGAGCGCGTATTACCAGGCGGCGGATGTTTTTTTATGCATGAGCGAACACGAGGGTTTCTGTATCCCGTTGCTGGAGGCGATGGTGGCGGGCATCCCGGTCCTGGCCTTTGATTCCAGCGCGGTCGCGGAAACCATGGATGGTTCCGGGATCGTATTTACCGAAAAGCACTTCGACGAAATCGCCGAAATGCTCGGGCGCCTGGTCAACGATGCCCCCTTTCGCAGGTCCGTTATCGAGGGCCAGTTCGCCCGGGTCGAGCGCTACCGTATGCGTGATTTCGCGGCAGAACTGCATGCCATGATCGATCCGGTTTAATGGCGGTGCCATGAAGATTCGTGTAATCCTTGCCTTATCCCTCGCAGGACTTGCTGCACCGGCCATCGAACCCCATCCCGATGCGGCAGCCAATACGCACAAGCCCGGCGAGGTTGACATTCCCGGGAACCTCAAGTTCAACGTGGCCGACCCCACCTCGCTTGACGGCATCGTCCTCGACGAGACGGACGCAGTTTTAAAGGGCTCGTGGCACTACTCGACCCACACCCCGCCTTACGTGGGCATCGGCTACCTGCACGACCGGAA
>JAYGFS010000534.1:0-1784 GCA_046581765.1 Verrucomicrobiota bacterium | reverse complement strand
CGTGTGCTCTTCCGATCTAAAGTCGACCTGGTACAATGGATCGGCCGCTTGGCTCAATCCTGGAATCAATATCATATAGAACAGGCCACGCATGGCAGACCTTAGGCCCGCCAGGGAGCACCTGGCAAGCTCACCATGATCGAATGGTTAATCATCGAGTGCTCAGCATGAGGACCATGCTTCAGCAGAATAGCGCAAATTGTTCTACATAATCCCGGTCGAAAACAGGTATGGTGGAGCTATAGCCAGTACCGACACCGCACCCAGGGAGGCCCCGAGCATATTCCCAGAATGGGAAGGGCCACGCGAAAAAAACGCATGATACAACTTTTCCATACAAGCACATTTCTCCGCATGGCAATCATGATCGCCATCACCTGCGGGGCGTACACGCTGCCTGCAGTGGAAGGACCCCCCTTGACGCCGGCGCCCAAGGGTTGGCCCGAGGCGGTCAGGACCACCGAGTACCCGGCACGGGCGGATGCATCGCGTCAACCCATGTTGGTTTACACGGCGAAAAGCCGCGAGGAACGTCCCCTGCTGGTGGGACTCCACACCTGGTCGGGCGGGTACAAACAGGCCGGTGGTGAAACCGTCTATGCCCGCTGGTGCATCGAGAAGGACTGGCACTTTATTCATCCGCATTTCCGGGGTCCTAACTGGACCGCCGAGGCCTGCGGATCGGAACGGGCGGTGCAGGATATTCTCGATGCAGTGGCCTTCATGCAGGAGACCGCTGCGGTCGATGCCGACCGGATCTACCTGGTGGGGGTCTCGGGCGGAGGCCACGCCGCACTCCTTCTCGCCGGCCGCTCACCAACCACCTGGGCCGGGGTATCAGCCTGGGTGCCGATCAGCGATCTGCATGCATGGTGGAGGGAATGCAAAGGGACACGCAAGTATGCTGCACATATCGAAAGAGCCGTGGGAGGAAACCCGGATACCGACAAGCGTGCGGCCGCGGCATGCATCAAGCGCTCCCCGCTCAACTATCTCGACCGCGCCGCCGGGCTAAACCTGGATATCAATGCCGGCGTTACGGACGGGCACCAGGGCGGAAGCGTACCCTTTTCCCATTCACTCCACGCCTTCAACCGGGTTGTACCGGAACGGGACCGCATCGCCCTCGAACACATCGAAGCGTTCTACAAAACACAGGCGCTACCCAAGGGCCTGTCGAAAGCGAGTCCGGATCCACTCTACGGGGAGAAGCAGCCGATATTCCGGAAAGTGTCGAGCAACACCCGTGTCACCATCTTCGACGGTCGGCATGAGATCCTGCACGAAGCCGCCCTCAACTGGCTGGCTCATCAACGCCGGAACAAGCCTGCTGAATGGGACCTGCCCCGGCACAACCGACTCAGGACGAAGGCGAGTGAACGCGCATCCGGGAACTAGCACGACCCCCCATCCACATCGCATCTGCAAGCCTTTAATCCCCCATTTTCCCATCGACCGCCGGTGCTAACTGCGGTAAACCTAGCGCGGTATATGAAGATATTTGTAACAGGTGCCGCGGGCTTTATCGGGTCCCATCTCAGTCGCTCACTGCTTGCCGATGGGCACGAGGTGACCGGCTTCGACAATTTTAACGATTTCTACAGCGTCCAGTTGAAACGGGATCGGCATGCGACCCTGGAACCGCTTGCGGGCTATACCGGGATCGAGGGCGATCTCACCGACAGGGATACGGTCATGGACCTGGTCGCAGGCCAGGACGTGGTGGTCAACCTCGCGGCGCAGGCAGGGGTCCGCTACAGCCTGGAGCATCCTCACGCCTATGA
>JAYGFS010000532.1:0-4388 GCA_046581765.1 Verrucomicrobiota bacterium | reverse complement strand
CGGCTTCAGCGTGGTCTTCATCGACACCAACGCCCGCGATGTTCGCGAGGCCGAACGCGAGGGCCTGGTGGCCTTGAGCGAGAACGCCATGACGGTTGAATGGGCCCAACACCCCGCCCTGTACGGGGTCGGCACCTTTCTCGCCCTGACCCCGAATGAAGACCTGAATCGCATGCTGTGCCATCGTTGGACCGACCAGCTTGAACGCGCGGCGATCTATCGATGGGAACGCAAGACCTCGGAAGAGGGGGTAGAGGAGCACCTCCTCGCGGGCGACAGCGTCTGGGGCAGCTATCCGCTCGACCAGTGGATGGGGCATCATGAGGGCAGGACCCCCTTGCGGACGGTCAACGGTGTCGCCCGGGAGCATGGGCTCCTGTATTGCATCGATGGCGCGCTGTCCTTTTCGTTGCCGGAGGAGATCCCCGAAGCATGCGAGGTTAAAACCCTGGTGTACGCCCCGCGCCACGGGGAAGAAGGATCCTGGCTACCGCTTAAGCCCGAGCATGTTTTGTTCAGCGATCGCACCGGGTTGATCGAACTCTACCAGCACATGTTAGCCTGTGTCGGCCAGCAGCAGCCGGGCCTGGACCTGGATCACATACTCGAGGAGATGATCGAGCGCGAGGAGGAATACACCAGCCTGCTCGGCCACGGGATTGCCCTCCCGCATGCCTACGTGCAGGATGTGAAGGAAGCCATGCTGGTGGTGGCCCGGCCCTCGCACCCGGTCTCGTGTACCCATACCGACCGGGAAATCGCCCTCGTTTTCATGCTGATCAGTCCACCTGGCCAACCTTCCGAGCACCTCGCACGGATCTCCCATATCGCCACCCTGATCGGCAACGAGGCCGGGCGCCAGGCCCTCCTCGAGGCCGGGACGCCCCAGGACCTGTACCAGGTAATCGTCGGGAGTTGAGCGCCGGATACCTTTTTTTCGGGGTGGACCTCCTTGGCTTGTAGACCTATCCTTCAGGTCATGCGTGTTGCTATTCACCCGTGGATCCTCCTGGCCGGCCTGTCGCTGCAGGGGGCGAAGGCTGCCGAGTTCGAGCTCGGTCCGGCGGCTCAGCGCATTCTCGTGACCCACTGCTTCGAGTGCCATGGCCCGGATGAGACCAGCCGGAAGGCCAAGTTGCGCCTGGACACGCGCGCGGGTGCGACCGCGGAGCGCAAGGGCTCCCGGGCGATTGCCCCGGGTGACCCGGGGCGGAGCGAAGTGCTCGTGCGGGTGCGGGCGACCGATCCGGATGAGCGCATGCCGCCCCCGGACGATCATCCCGCCCTGAGCCCGGCGGACATTTCCCTCCTGGAGCAGTGGATCCGCGCCGGTGCGGTATTCGACCCCCACTGGGCCTTCGTTCCGCCGCAGCGCCCCGAGGCACCGCAGCCATCGATCGATTCCTTCGTGGCGGCGCGGCTGGAAAAGGAAGGGATCCGCCCGGCGCCACCGGCGGATGCCTACACCCTGGTGCGGCGGGTCTACCTCGACCTGGTCGGCCTGCCCCCCACGCCGGAGGAGGCGGATGCCTTCGTCAACGATTCGTCACCGGGGGCCTACGAGGAACTGGTCGACCGGCTGCTGGACGCGTCGCAGTACGGAGAACGCTGGGCCCGGCGCTGGCTGGATCTTGCCCGCTACGCGGACACCAACGGCTACGAGAAGGACCGGGCGCGCAGTATCTGGCCCTACCGCGACTGGGTGATCAAGGCCTTGAATGACGATATGCCCTACGACCGATTTTCCATCGCCCAGCTGGCCGGCGACATGCTGCCCGGGGCCAGCCCGGCCCAGCGGGTCGCGACGGGCTTTCACCGGAACACCATGCTGAACGAGGAAGGGGGGATCGATCCGCTGGAATATCGCTTTTATGCGATGGTCGACCGGGTGGCGACGACCGGCACGATCTGGATGGGCTTGACCGTCGGCTGTGCCCAGTGTCACGCGCACAAGTACGACCCGATCACGCATACCGATTTCTACCGGATGATGGCCCTGCTGAATAACACGGAGGAACCGGATTTTTCCATCGCGGATCCGGCATTCGACCAGCGCTTGGCCGCGCACGAGGCACGGGTGGCCGAGCGAGAGGCCGAGTTGATGGCCGCGCTCGATCCGGCGGCTTTCAAGGCCTGGGTAAAGGAAGCGTCCACAGAGGCGGTGGAGTGGCAGGTCCTGAAGCCGGTGGACATGAGCTCCACGCGTCCGCACCTCGCCCTGGAAGCCGACGGGGTGGTCTTCGCCTCGGGTGATTTTACCAAGCGCGAGGTCTACACCCTGCGCTTCGAACCGGGCGATACCGGCCTGACACTGGGGGCCCTTCGCCTGGAAGCCCTGCCCGATGATCGCCTGCCCGCGAAGGGGCCCGGAAGGGCCTACTACGAAGGGCGCAAGGGGGATTTTTTCCTGAGTGAAGTCGGGCTGAAACAGGGTGAAAAAAAAGTTATATTTAATTCGGGTAGCGTTAGTTATGGAAAAATAAGCATCGGGAGCGGCAAGGCGAAGGCGGAGAACCTCTACGACGATGATGGCTCGACAGGCTGGTCCACCTCGGGACGGGAGGGGCGGTCGAACCAGGTCGTGCTGAACCCGGCGGAGCCGGTAGAACTGCGGGGACGCTTTACGATCGAGCTCCTGTTTGAACGGCACTTCGTGGCCGGGTTGGGGGCCTTCAGGCTCAGTGCAGCCCCGGTGGAGGCGCGGGCGAAACCCTGGTCGGCGGAGGTCGAGCAGCTGCTGGCCCGGGGCGAGCCGGTGGCGGCCTTGAAACGAGCGTATCTCCATCACGCGCCGGCCACGGCGTCCGCGCGAAAGCCCCTGGAAGCCCTGGCGAAAAAACGCCCGGTGGCCACGCAGACGATGGTCATGCAGGAACGCCCCCCCCACCTGCCGCGCCCGACCTTCCGGCATCATCGGGGTGAGTACCTTCAACCGCGGGAGGCCGTTTCACCCGCGGTGCCTCAGCTCTTTCCCCGGCTGGAAGGGGAAGCGAACCGCTTGTCCTTTGCGCGCTGGTTGGTAAGCACGCGGAACCCACTGGCCGCCCGGGTCGCCGTCAACCGGGCCTGGCAGGCCTTCTTCGGTCGCGGCCTGGTGCCGACCCCGGATGATTTCGGCGTCCAGACCCCGGAACCGCTCCACGCGGAATTACTTGACTGGCTGGCGTGTGAATGGGTGGACCAGGGCTGGTCCCTGAAAAAGCTTCATCGACAGATTGTGCTCAGCGCGGTGTATCGCCAGTCCTCGGATCATCGCCCGGGAATCGCGGAACGCGACCCGTACAATGACCTGCTTGCCCGCGGTCCGCGTTTCCGGGTGGAAGGGGAGATGGTCCGGGACCTGATGTTGAAAAGCTGCGGGGTGTTGACGGAACGCCAGGGCGGGCCGAGCGTCCGTCCGCCACAGCCCGCATCGGTGATGGCCATGGCCTATGGCGGGGGCGGGTGGAAGGCGTCCAAGGGTCCGGACCGGTACCGCCGTTCGTTGTATACCTTCAGCAAGCGCACGGCCCCATTTGCGGCGTACACCGTGTTCGATGCCCCGACGGGCGAGACCTGTGTCCCCCGGCGCGATCGCAGCAACACGCCATTGCAGGCACTGACCCTGCTGAACGACGAGATGTTCCTGGAGATGGCGCGTGCGCTGGGCAAGCAGGCGCTTGCCCGGGACGATCCCGCCGTGTACGTATTCCGCCGCCTGCTCACGCGCCCGCCAGAGCTCGTCGAGCTGAAAAAACTCCATGATTATTACCAGCGGCAACTCAAGCGCCTGCAGGCAGGCGAGCTGGATGCCAAGGCGATTTGCAAGGCCCCGGCAGCGACGCCCGAGTGGGCGGCATGGACCCTGGTGGTACGGGTGTTGATGAACCTCGACGAGGCGATCACGAAGGCATGAATGAGCACTTGAAGACCTCCACCCGGCGGCATTTTTTTGCGGACTGCGGAATCGGCCTGGGGTCCATGGCCCTGGGCGGCCTGCTCGGCGGTACGGTGCATGGGGCCGCGTCGGCGACGCACTTTCCCGCCCGTGCCAAGCGGGTGATCTACCTGTTCATGGCCGGGGCACCCAGCCAACTGGAACTCTTTGACCACAAGCCGAAGCTCAAGGCCTTCGATGGAAAACCCTTGCCCCCCTCGGTGATCAAGGGCCAGCGTTATGCCTTTATCCAGCCGGATGCGGCGGTCCTGGCCCCGCGGTTCAGCTTTGCGCGCCACGGGCAGAGCGGGGCGGAACTCTCCGAGATGCTGCCGCACCTGGCCAAGGTGGTAGATGAGCTCGCGATCATTAAATCCGTGCACACGGACCAGTTTAACCACGCGCCGGCCCAGATCTTTTTGAACACGGGCAACGCGATTCCCGGCCGGCCCAGCATGGGGTCCTGGCTGAG
>JAYGFS010000527.1:0-4233 GCA_046581765.1 Verrucomicrobiota bacterium | reverse complement strand
GACCGCATCCGTCTTGACGCCGCCCATGCCGGGAACCTGGGCGACAAGGCACCTGACGCGGACATCGTGCGCGGCTACCCAGGTGACCAGGCCGCCACCGAAACTGGTGCCGAAGAGCCCGATCCGCGCCGGGTCGAGTTGCGGTTCCCCGGCGACAAAGGAAATGACCTGCTGAATATCATAGGTCTGGTCCGCAACATCCATTTGCCAACGGATCGCCCGAGCCTTGACGGTCACGATCTCGTCCGCGTCGGGGTCGGGCATGGGCTCCAGCATCATCAACTTGCTGTCACTCTCGCCCCAGCCCCGGTAATCGAAGGCCACGAAGGCGTAGCCCGCGGCAACGAAGTGCGGGGCCATGCGGGTGGGCAATTTTCGTTTGACCCCACCGGTTCCGTTGGCAAAGACGATGACGGGGAGCTTTTCCTCCGGGCCGGCATCGGACGGCAGGTAAAGATCCGCCGCCATGCGCGTGCCATCGCTCCAGATCGTGAGCGACTTGCGCCGGAGGGTGTCGGGGAAATCGGGATAGGGGCGCGCACGGGCTTCGGCCCGGCTATGGGCCGGGGCCGCGACGGGGTCGGCCGCCGGGGTCGAGAAACCCGGAAGGCCCACCAGGCCGGCGATCATGCAACCTTTCGTGAACGCGGTCATGCACGCAAGTAAAGCACAGCCCACACGAAATTCCAGCACGCTTTCGCAGGGGGAAACCTTTTCGAAAGTGGCGCGAGCTACCCTGAAGCGAGCCCGGCCAACCAGTCGAGGAGAACCTCGCCGAGCCGGTCCCAGGCAAAATGTTCCTCCGCCCGCCTGCGGCCCCGTGATCCCATGCGCTCCAGGCGATCGGGGGCCTCAAGCAAGCCCCGGATCGCGGCCCCGAGGGCCTCCGGGTTCCGCTCGGTCAGGATGCCGGTGTCCTCGCTGATAACGGATGCCACGCCCCCACCCTCGTAGCTGACCGGGACGGTGCCTGCGGCCAGCGCCTCGGCATAGATGATCCCGAAATGTTCCAGCTTCTCCGGGGCCGCGGTCAAGATGGAAGCCGCCTTGATCAGGGCATTCTTGTCTTCAGCCGGCACGAATCCCAGGACGCTTCCGCGCTCCCCAATGTCCCGCTCGATCTCGTCATGCAGTTCCCCGCCCCCGATGAAAACCGTCTGGGCCAGGTCGGCGTATGCGCGTGAAGCGGCGACGATGTTCTGGGGACCCTTCACCGCGGTCAGGGCCCCGGGACAGATCACGTAGCGCTCAGGCAACTTGTATTTCCTCCGAATGCCCGGGACATCAGCCGCATTGAAAGCCTCGATGTCGATCGCACAGGGCAGGACGAGGAAGCGGTCGAGCGGCAGGTCGAGCAGGGGTTGTACCAGGCAATCCCGCACGTATTCGGTCGTCACGTACACCCCGTCGGCCCCACGTATCGCGTCCTCGATCATCGCCCAGATCCGATCGTCGTAGAGGCCATGGTGGCGCGGCTCGATGCCCGTCCCGTGCAGGAAGAGCGCGTAGGGTTTTCCCGCCTTGCGGCAGGCCCTTGCCGTGGCGATAGCGGTGATGTTGGCGTGGTGCCCGAACACGATATCGACCCGGTCGATGACCGCCTCCAGGGCCTTTTCGTAATCTTCCAGGTAGCGCATGGCGGTGTCATAGGACATCCGGCCGACCTGCTGCTGGTGCTCACCCGCGGAAGGCAGGTACTCGTGTACCGGGGTCAGGGGTGCATGGAGGGGAATGTCGACATGCTCAGCCCCCTCCGGGCTCACGGGCTTCCCGGGATGCATGAAGTACACCGTGCATCCCCTGGACAGCAGGTAACGGGCCTGCTGGCGGGAAACCTCGCCGCTGCCACGACCGGCATTCAGGTGAATAATGGCGATGTTCATTTGGACCATTCCTCGGCTTGGTGGTCTGGCTTGAGTCGGGAGGATAGTGACGGGATTCGCTGCCAAAGCAACGTTCTTTCGCTCCTCGTTCCATGCATGACCCGCTGGCGCGGAGCGACGCTTAGTTTGCGCCCATGCAAACCACTTCGCCGCCCTCGGTGCAGAAGTAGAGGCGCTGGTCCGCAACGATCATGCCGTCGAAAATCGGGACCTCCGCCATCTTCCGGGCCGAGAGGGTCTTGCCGTCGATCGCGGAGATGACCCGGAGCTCGCTTCCCATCCGGCCCTCGAATGCGGCGGCTGAATCGCCTTCCTTCAGGATGTCGGGCGGCCCGCAGACGGCCAAATGCTTATCCGCGAGCACCATGGCCTTGATGCGGACGGGCAACCACTGGTTCCACACCGGCGGGGCGGCGCGGGAGAAACCCATACCCTTGTCCTTGGCCCAGGCCCGCTTGTCGAGGGTCGGCTCGTTGGCGTTGTCGTCGGCGATCAACTGGTAGCCCTTGCTCTGCGGCGTATAGCTGGGGCTGAGCGGGTAACGCGAGGTGTACGCCTTCATGGCGTAGGTGTTCTCCGGCCCGACCACCACCAGCTGGCCCGCCTTCGGGGCCAGGTTGGCCATGTTGAAGCCGAGCCAGGTCTTGCTGTACATCCAGAAGGTGCGGTTGAAGAAGGTGGTGTCGAGGAAGCCGCTGGTCGTGAACAGGTGCAGCCCGGTATCGCGCTCGCCAACCCCGGTGCTCTCGTCGACGAGAATCCCCGCCAGCTTGTCATAGTTGCTGTACTGCGTGTTCCGCCACTTTACCTTGAAGATGTCCGGGTTGACATAGGACTTGTGGTCGAGGTTGATCGCCTTTTTCGCGGTGAGTTCCTCCTTGCCCAGGTACCTCGCGGGCGCATGCTTGAGCTGGTGCGTAAACCGCTCCTGGTTGAGGTAGATGTAGTCACCCTGGGCGACCAGAATGTCGGAATTCGCCCCCTCGATATGGTAGGCTGAGATAAAGTCATTGCGCTTGGCATCCTCGCGCTCGTCGGAGCTTGTCGACAGCACGCTCTGGTAGCGTATATCCCCACTCGCGATGTCGACACCGAAGAGGTACAGCCCGCCATCGACGTAGCTCGAGCGACCGGCACTGCAGTAGGCGATGCCATCACGTACCGCGACACTGCCGTGCAGGCGCCAGACGGACTCGAGTTGCCCCTCAACCGCCAGCCAGCGGTCCTGCGGGGCCAGGCGACGGCGCCAGGCCAACGCGCCGTCGCCGGCGCGGACCGCGTACAGGAATCCATCGGCGCTGCCGAACACCAGCAGGCCCTTGAACAGGGTCGGTGGCGAGTCGATACGCGCGCCGGCCGCGAAGGTCCACAGCAGCTGCCCGTTCAGCGCGTCGAGCGCGACGATCGAGTGCCGCTGCTTGATCGACACGAAGACCCGGCCGGCGCCGGCAACCGGCGGCGTCAGGTCGCCTTTCAGGTCAATCTTCCAGCGACGCGCCAGGGCGGCCGCGATGGGTGAACGTGTCGCGCCCGTGCGGCGGGCGTCATGGCGATATGCGGGCCAGTCCCCGGCGGTCTCGACCGCCGCGAGTTTACCGAAGGCGGGGCCCTTCTCCACCGCACCGGGTCCGGCATCGGCCATGCGGCTGGCCAGCTGTTCCCGGGTTTCACCGGCGAAGGCATTCAGCCCCTTGAAGATGGAGCCGGCAAAGCAGAAGCAGGAATGCGGCGGCGCATACAGAAAGCCGTTGGCGGGCATCACCCCGTAGGTACAGGTGCCGCGCAGCCAGTCGTTCTGCTTGTGGGTCTCCCCGCCGAGGCTGATGAACTCAACCCCGCGGAACTGCGTGATCAGGTAATCCTCGGTGGCCTTGGCCCGGTAGCAGCGCAAATGATGCCCCTGGCTCTGCACGGAGCTGATATCGAGGTCGTTGACCCGCTCGCCGGTGTGGATATCGTGGCCGACCACCATGCCGCCGTCGCCCGAGCACCAGACCTGGCCGCGGGCGTAGAAGAGGTCGAACTCGCGCATGGAATTTCCCCCGGCGCCTTTCGACTTCCACTTGAGGGAGCCGGTCTTGATGTCGATGGCAAACATCTCGCCGCGACCGCCCAGGATCACCTTGCCACCGGCGACGAGCAGCATCTTCTTGCCTTTCCTGCGCTTCTTCGATCCCGTGGCCGTGGCGCTGGCGAAGGTCCACCGCTGTGAGCCGTCCTTGCGCTCGAGGCAGACCAGTTCCTTGCCGCTGTGGTAGAGGACTTCATTGTCTCCCAGCGATGTCATCTGTGAATCCATCCAGCCGGTTTCCACCTGCCATTCAATCTCCCCGCTTCGGCTGTTGTAGCA
>JAYGFS010000451.1:0-3828 GCA_046581765.1 Verrucomicrobiota bacterium | reverse complement strand
ATAGCTGACGAAATAATGTACCGCGTTATTCGGGAGGAAATGTTTCAGCTCCGAGTACAATTGGGCCGCCAGGGTTTTGTTGTGCGAGACCAGCAGCGTCGATTTTTGACAGCGTTCGATCACCTTCGCCATGGTGAAGGTCTTTCCGGAACCGGTCACCCCCTCCAGGGTCTGGAATCGCTTGCCGGCCGCCAGGCCACTGACCAGGGCCTCAATGGCCTCGGGTTGGTCTCCAGTCGGAACAAAACTCGACACGACTTCGAAGGGGATACTCATACGGTTTCACTATAGACGCGGATGCGGCAAAATCCAGAGTTCCATGTATCGGAAGCCCATTTAAAATTCTTTCCGATCACAGGAAATTCCTCTAGCGTCCGGACCGTGAAGAAGGCCATAACCATCTGGTGGGTTGTATTGACCGTCGGCGTACTGCTCATGGTCGGATCCCTTCTCGGGGTGGTCGAAACGATCATTCAGATGCAGGAGGTGATGCTGCAGGTGGAACCGAATGCGGCCCCGGCCACCGTGAGTGAGGGGCTGTCTAAAAGCTTGATGAGTACCTATATCGGCATGGGGGCAGGCTCCCTCGGTATCGTCCTCGTGACCACCTCCACCGTGGGCTTGATTCTGAGTTACAACCGAAAACGGAAACGACTTCAGCGTCCCAGTAGCTGAGTCGGCTCGTCACCGGTTCGATTAAACTCAAGCACCCGCTTCGGCTCGTCGGGTTCCGACTCGGGTACATAGCCCGGCAACACATCCAAGCGGTCCGCCGGAAGATCCAATTCCAGATAGTCTGCCATACCATCGCTGATCCAGCACCTGATCGGCTCCTGATTGGGGATAATGGCACATTTGTAACGCGGATAAGCGGCAAGGATTTTTGGCGCACCTTTGGAACCCGCAACCGTGATGGCGGTGGCCAGGGCATCACAGGTCGTGGCGGTCGGGCCGATGACGACGGTCTGGATGGTATCTTCCACCGGGTAACCGGTTGCAGGATCGATGATATGGCCCACTTGCTTACCCTCGATCTCATTGTAGCGATCCCGCGTGCATGAAACGCTGAAGGCGACCTTATCCTTCATGAGCACCGAACCTAATTGCTCGGTGGGCTTAAACGGATTTCGAACCGGCGCACGCCAGTACTCCCCCGGACCCGCCATGCCGAGCGCACGGGCACTGTTCCCGATCTGAATATACAGGTTCGGAATTTCAGCGTTACGCAAATTTTTCAGGCAAAGATCCGTGAAATATCCCTCCAGGACCGGGGAGAGGTTGATCGTGATCACCTGGTTATCAATCCGCACCGAGTTGAACGCGAGTTCGACCCGATCGACCCCGATAACCATGCGGGCAGCATCTACGACCTCCTCGGGAACGCTATCGGGAACAATCCCCCCGTCAAAACCCCATATCTGGCTGATCGGGGTGATCGTCACATCCAAGGCGCCATCCGTCTGCTTGTAATACTCTTTGCAGAGCTTGAGAATGCGGAACATGTTGGGCGAAACCGGCAGCCATGTTTCGGTGGCGACCTCATTCACCTTGCTATATTCACTCCGCGAATCGGTATAGTCGAATGAAGGTTTCAGGCTTTCCAAATTATGCTGCACCAAGGTGACACATCGGTACAGGTAGTGGCCCTCGGACTCAGGGACACGAAGAATGATGACATGGTTCAGGAATTTGAACCGTGTATCGCTGGGCAGCTTTTCCTTGCGGCAACCGCCTGTCAGCACCAGCAGGCCCGCGCATATCAGCATTTTTAAAGTAGCCATCATGGATTAATCGTCCGCCCGATAATAATACGGTTCCTTGAAAATTCGTTCAGAAGCAAAACCGGCTTTTAACAGCCATTCGCTTACCTCATAAATCATTTCGTTCGCCCCGCACAGGTAAAAGTGCGCATTTGGAGGGAGGGAAAGCAGCTTGATTCGGTCACTCACACGACCCTGGAACCCTTCCACCGGGACCCGGCTGACACAGGGGTAATACGTCTTCGCCGCCCATTCATCCCGGTAAAACAAGTCGACGGTTTCACGGGCACCCTGCAGCAAGGTAAGGTCCAGTTCCGGATACGTGCGCAAAAATGCACGGCAGGGCGCAATGCCCGTTCCGGTGGCGACGAAGACCAGGGGCGCGAATGCGTCACGCAACTGGAAGCTGCCGTAAGGGCCGGAAAAACTAAGCGCATCCCCAGGCTGGAGCTTCGCCAGTTGCGGTGTCAGTACACCCTGCGGCAAAAGCCGATAAAGGATGTCCAGGGCCTCATCACCCTCCCCGCTGGCGATGGTGTAATCGCGGGAATCGAGCGTGGCTTCCCCGTACAGGCTCAGCAATTCGCCCGCACGAAAAACCAAGCCCTTCCGTTCGATCCGCAATTGGTACGCGGAGTCCGAGAGGCGCGTGTGCGAGAGGACCCGGGACTTGATACGTGTTTCTGCCATTGACTTTGTTTCACCCCTATTGCGTATTCCATACGATGCAACCTTCAACCATTGCCTATTACGTCACCGCACACGGCTATGGACACGGCGTGCGCACCAGCGATATTGTCAAAGGCCTGTTTCGTGCTGCACCAGAGGCCCGGGTACACCTGGTCACCGACCTGGATCCCGCCTTTCTTCGCAACCGCCTGCCGAAGGAAAACATCACGATTCGCCCGGGCGCTTTCGACCTTGGCATGGTGCAGCTCGACTCGATTCGCGTGGATGTTCCAGAAACCCTGAAGCGAATTTGTCGACTATATGAGCGGGAAGCCGAGCTCATCGAAAACGAACGTCGTTTTTTTGATGAAGCCCATGTCGATACGGTGGTGGTGGATATTCCGGCCATTCCACTTTCTGCGGCGCACGCGCACGGCATCCGCAGCCTGGCCGTTGCGAATTTCACCTGGGCCTGGATTTACGAGGAGTTCGCGCACGAGAATCCCGCCTGGCAGGACATCATTGACCGCATGGAAGCGGCTTACGCCACGGCCGGGCTCCTGCTGCGCACGCCTTTTGCAGAGCCGCTAGCCGTTTTCCCGTGCCATGCAGAAGTCCCCTTGCTCTCGGAACCCGGCACACCCAATCGAGCAGGGCTCCATGCGATCAGCGGCGCTCCCCTGGACCGCAAATGGATTCTCCTCTCCTTCACCACCCTCGATTGGGGCCCGGAAGCCATCGCGTCGGTCGCTGCGCTCGAGGACTATGCGTTCTTCACGATCAAGCCCCTCGGCTGGGATGCGCCGAATATTTTTCCCGTGGACCGGGATGCCTTCCCCGTGGCCGACCTCTTCGCCACCGTGGATGCGGTCCTGACCAAGCCCGGTTTCGGGGCTCTTTCCGAATGCGTGGCAAATGGCACCCCGATGATTTATGTGGAGCGGGAACACTTTAAAGAGTACCCGATCCTTGAGGAGGCGGTGCAACGTTTCCTGGTGTATCAGCATCTCCCGGCAGCCGACCTGTACAAGGGCCGGATCAAGGGGGCCCTGGATGCCACCTGGTCGGCACCGCCACCACGCGAGCGGCTCGCCGGCGGCGGCATAGCCGAATGTGCCCGGCATATCCTGGGCACCTAGGCCTTTTCTCCACGGCGGGGCCGGCTCCACGCGGGATCAACCCATGCAGGCTGCCACGACCTCGTCCACGGATCGGGTTTCCATCCGGTCCAACACGGTCACCCGGCCTTTCCCGCGGGGGGCCCAGGTCAGTGGGTCGCTCGGACCGAAAAGGACCGTTACGTCCAGGCCCAGTGCTGCGGCGAGATGGGTAATCCCGGTATCGTTACCGAGAAAATGGGTGGCCCGGTTGATCGCCCGGGCGGTATCAAGCAGGGCAT
>JAYGFS010000362.1:0-10027 GCA_046581765.1 Verrucomicrobiota bacterium | reverse complement strand
CCCGTTGGCCTTCTTGAAGGCCTGGTGCCGGTCGATGTAGATACGCGCCATCGCCGGGTCATCGTGGGTGATTTTTTCCGAGATAAGCACGATGCCGCCCGGCACCAGGCCCGCATAAATGTTTTGCAGGACCTTGTCGCGTTCATCGGGCGAGATGAATTGCAGCACGTAGTTCAGGATCACCACGGAGGCGTGCTCGATCTCGACGTCCAGGACGTCCTCACAGCGGGCCTCGATGGGCAGTTTGCCGATCTTCTCCCGGAGGGATGCGATCATGTCCCCGGACTTGTCGACCGCGATGAGCCGGGCTTCCAGGGCCTGCAGTTTGAGGGCGAGGGGCAGCGCTATGGCGCCCTTGGAGCACCCGAGGTCGTAGACCCGGGTGCGCGGCTGGAAAGCCTTGGCGGCCAGGGCGACCAACTCCTCCAGGTTGTCGAGGTAATGCGGAACCGATCGGCCGATCATGTCCTCAAAGACATCGACGACTTCCCGGTTGAACTCGAAGGCGTCCACCCCCTCGCGGGGTTCGGAATAGATATCATCGTCGTTCATGATGTCGCTTGGGCCTGCAGGTTGAATCCTGCGAGGGGGAAATCAACGAGAAACGGTGCTCCCCTTGTCGAACGAATCCACCGGCTTTCGCAGGATTCGGGATGGACAGCCTCCTCCGGAGAGGAAATGCTCCAGCTGACCATGGGAAGGACCGACGATGTATCCAGTTAAGCGAATCCTGGTCGGCTTGGTGTGCTGGGCGGGCCTGCTGCCCGCAGTGGAAAAGCCGAACATCCTGTTTATCATGGCCGATGATATGGGCTATGGGGACCTGGGCTGCTATGGGCAGCAGCATATTCAAACGCCGCATATCGATCGACTGGCCCGGGAAGGCACCCGCTTTACCGATGTCTACGCCGGGTCGACCGTCTGTGCGCCGTCTCGGAGCGTGTTGATGACCGGCAGGCACACCGGGCACACGACGGTGCGGGGGAACTTCGGGAAATTCGGGGTCGCCGGCCTGGGGGGTGGCAAGGGCCGGGTTCCCCTGGCGGCGGAGGATGTAACCCTTGCTGAAGTCCTCAAGGGGGCGGGCTACGTTACCGGGATGTCCGGCAAATGGGGCCTGGGTGAACCGGACACCACCGGCCAGCCCAACCGGCAGGGCTTCGATGAATGGTTCGGCTATCTCAACCAGCGCCGTGCCCATACCTACTATCCCGACTTCATCTGGTTGAACGAGGACCGCTATCCCCTGCCGGGCAACACCCAGGGGCGCAGGGAGCAGTACACCCATGACCTGTTCACGGCGTTTGCCCTTGGTTTTATTCGCAGGCACGCGGGAAAGGAACAGCCCTTCTTCCTCTACCTGCCGTACACCGTGCCGCACAGCAAGTACGAGATCCCCTCGGTCGAGCCGTATGCGGACCGTGACTGGAGCAAGGATGAGAAGGTCCATGCCGCGATGATCACCCGGCTTGACCGGGATGTCGGGCGCATCATGGCCTTGCTGGAATCGAAGGGCATCGATAAGCAGACCCTCGTTTTTTTCTGCTCGGACAATGGTGCAGCCAAGCGCTGGGAGGGCCGTTTCAACAGCAGTGGGGCCTTGCGCGGGGCGAAACGGGCCATGTACGAAGGGGGGATTCGCACGCCCATGATCGTCCGTTGGCCGGGCCGGGTACCGGCTGGGAAAAGCAGCGATGTGCCGTGGTATTTTGCCGACGTCCTGCCGACCCTGGCCGCGCTCGCGCAGCAGGAGGTGCCCCGCGGTGTCGATGGCCTCAACCTGCTGCCGAGCCTGCTCGGCCGGGATCAGCCCGGGCTAATGACGCGGTCCATGTACTGGGAGTTTTTTGAACGCGGATTTCAACAGGCCGCCCGTCGTGGAAAATGGAAAGCGGTTCGGCTCAAGCGTGACGGCCCGATCGAGCTGTACGACCTCGCGATCGACGAGGGGGAGCAGGTGGACCTTGCGGACCAACACCCGGAAGTGGTGGAGCTCTTCCAGGGCCTGTTTAAACGCGCGCGCACCCCGTCCCGGAACTGGCCCCTGGCGGAAAAGTAACCGCCAGCAGGCCCAGGCGAAGGCCGCGCCGCATCAGGCGAAGAGGGCGGTGACCGCCTGGGCCTTGACCAGTTCGCGGGGCTGGTTCAGGTGGTTATAGACCAGGGTTTCCGGGTCAATGCCGAAGGCGTGGTACATCGTGGCCAACAACTCGGCCGGGTGGACCGGGTCCTCGGCCGGTGCCGAGGCGGTCTTGTCGGATGAGCCGTGGACGTAGCCGCGCTTGGTTCCGCCCCCGGCGACGATGCCGGTGTAGCAGTAGGGCCAATGATCCCGGCCATCGGCGTCGTTCCCGTTCCCGGAGGTGCTCACGCCCTTTTCCGGGCTGCGACCGAATTCGCCGACCGCTACCACGAGGGTTTCATCGAGCATGCCTCGTTCGTCGAGGTCCTCGATCAGCGTGGCCAGGCCCGGGTCCAGCATGGGGGCCGACTGGTCGCGCATCCGTTTGTTCAAGCCCTTGTGGACATCCCACGAGTGATTGTCCGAGTTGGCAACCTTGGGCCAGATGACCTCGACCACGCGGGTGCCGGCCTCGACCAGGCGACGGGCAAGCAGGCAGCTCTGGCCAAAGGTATTCCGGCCATAGCGGTCGCGGGTACTGTCCGACTCCTGCGTGAGGTCAAAGGCGTCGCGTGCGCGACCGGAGATGATGAGGTTCAATGCACGTTCGTAGTACGTATTGAGGTTGTAGTCCTTGACCGCCGCATCGATATCTTTCATCTGGTCATTGATGGCCTGGCGGAGGGATGCGCGGCGCTTGAGGCGGAGGCTGAAGACTTCCGGGCGGAGCTCCAGGTCCTCGATCTTTATATTGTCCATCTTGTCCATCTCCATGTCGCCTCCCGAGGGATACAGGGTGTAGGGGTCGAAGGCCTTGCCGAGGAACCCGGCGGAGCCGCCCTTGCCGACCACGTTGGACTCCTGGAGCGGGCGGGGGAGCATGACGAAGGGCAGCATCGGCTCCGTCGGTGGTTGCAGGCGAATGATGTTGGAACCGAAGTTCGGGAAGTCCTTTGGACTGGGCGGCTCGAGCTGGCCGGAAGGACTGACCTTGTCGGTGGTGTAGCCCGTCATCATCTGGTAGATGGCGGCGGTGTGGTTAAACAGTCCGTTGGGGGTATAGCTGAGCGAGCGGATCATGGTGAACTTGTCGTTCGCCTGGGCCAGGCGCGGGAGCAACTCGGTGAAGTGTACGCCGGGAATCTTGGTGGGAATGGACTTGAAGGCACTCTTCACCTTGCTTGGCACGTTCTCCTTTGGATCCCAGAGGTCGAGATGGCTGGGTCCCCCCTGCAGGTAAACCAGGATGACGCTCTTGGCCTTGCCCCAGCCGGGGCCGCCCTTGACCGCGGAGGAGGCTTGCGCCTCGAGCATGGTGCCCAGGCTCATGCCGAGCATGCCCGCCCCGCCTACGCGCAGGACATCGCGCCGACTCATGGTCAGGTTTTTATCGCATAGATCTCGGCCTAGGGCTCCAGGTACTCGCCACATAATGATGCTCCGGTTGGATGGGGTGAGTATAGGGGCTCATCCCCGTATTAAAACTATTTTATCCCGGTTAAGTTGACTGGCAAGGGGAGAAAAGCAGGATGTATTATGCTTTTACCCGGCCGGCAAAGCCTTCGTAGGTCCGGTACAGGTCCCTGGCCTCGTCGAGCAAGGGCCCGTATTCAGGCAGGTACAGGGTTTCCTTGAGCCGTTCCTGGTCGGCTTTGCGCGCTTCGACGGGCATGGCTGCCCGGGTCTCGAATTTCTCACCTTCCATCCGCAGGCCCTCCTTGCGAAGGATGTCCAGGACCTCCTGTTCCCCTTGCTCGGTGTGGGCAAAGTCAGCGAAGGCAGTGCCAAAGCGTTCGTTCACGCGCCGGATGACCCGGCCAAAATCACGGGTGACCTCATCGAACAAGCCGGTCACGAATTTGTCCTGGTGGGGAAGGAGGCTGCGGTAAAATCGGTTGTAGGCCCGGAGGTGATGGCGCAGGGGGTTGTCGGGGTCGTAAATCGCGGAGGAGACGACCGCGTCCTCGGGTGGACGAATAAGCACCACGCACGGCAGGCCCCGTTTCACCCCGCGAATAATTTGCGCCGGGGCGTGGACGTGATGGGCCTGCTGGACCTGTCCCGGCAATTGCGCGACCCGGAAAGCCGCATCCGCGAAACTGTTGCTCGAACGCGGGTAGCCTTCGATCACGATTTCCGTTTGCGCGTGTACGTGATGATCCGCCCGCGGGTGCAGGCTTTTCCAGAGCAGGAAAAAGGGCGTGGGATACGGGCCGAGCACGTAATAGAGCTCCGCGCGCAACCGTTGAATCCAATGAGCCATGCAAGAGGATATGCCGGATACGAGGAAAAATGGCAAGGCGTGAGCGCAGGCATCCGGGCCGTGCCCCCGGCCAGGTTAATGATTGAACAGGAACTCGGGCGTATTGATCAAGGCCCAGGCGATGTCCTGGGCTGCGGTCAGGCGCTTCTGCTGCAGCTGTTTCGTGCTCAATTCCACGTCGCGTTGGAGGCGGGCCAGGATGGGATCCTCTCCCAGGGGTTTGTCGGCCATGGTCTTGCGGTTCCGCAGCTGGGTCAGCATCGGGTCGACCGGTCGGGCGCGCCTGGCCTGGTCCAGGGCCTTTTTATGCTTCTGGTATTCGGGATCCTGTCCCGTGTAGTAGTCCGCGATTTTTTTCTGCTGCGCCTCGTCTCGTTCCGCCGGTGCAATCGCCAGGATAGCGGAAATGTCGGCCGGCAGGATGCCGACTTTTTTCGAGCGGGTGACCGAGATACGGAAACGGCCGAGCAGGTGGGTGTCATCATGATTCTGTTGCAGGGTAAAGTGCAGCAGGCTGCCCGCCTTGTGCGTGAACCGATCCTTGATTTCAAAGGTCGCGATATGTGATTTGCCCATCTGGTTCGAGATGGCCCAGCCGGTGTTGCCCTTGTTGTCGATCGCCCGCGCGACCGGGAACTTATCTTGGCTGTACGTGGCCTTGGCTTCCTTGAGATTGATCTTCTTCTTTTCCTTCGGCTTGTCCCTGGGGCCGGCTTCCAGCTTGAACTCGCTGAGCACGAAATTCCCGTTGTCCGCACGACCGGGGCCCCTTGCCGGGTAGCGGTCATCGGCGAAAACCTCCAGGCGGATGCCGGTCAGGTTCTTGAGGTCGGTTTCCGCCTCGACGGTGTAGGTCCCCTTCACGCGTTTGCCCTCGGCGGCGATGGATAAATCGTCCTGCCGGTTCAGCTGGGTGTCCTTGGGAGCCTTGAGCGTCTTGGGGTCGAGTATTTTCCACTCGGTGGCGTACACGCCGTTGGTTTCCCACCGGGCCAGCCGTTCCGGGACCTTGTTTGCATACTCGTTGAGAACCTTTTCCGCCCCGGCGATCTTCAGGTCACGTTCCTTGTCCAGCTGGGCTTCCCGGTCCGCGATCTTCGCCTCGTACGCCTCCAGGTTCTTCCTGGCCAGGTCGATGCGGCCCGTGCGTTCCTTCTCGCGTGCGGCGAGGATCTGCTCGCTATCCTTCTCGTACCTTGCCAGTGCATTCGTGACCGCTACCTGGTCCAGCATTATCTGCTCGAATACCTGCAGGGCTGAATGTACCTCCGCATCTTCTGCCTCACGGTTCAGCATGCGCATAAAGAGCTCCTTGATGAGCGGGGGGTCTTCCTTGATCTCGTTGACCAGCTTGGGCAGGATGTTCCCGGGATCGTTAATCGCCTGGTCCACGGTCGGTCCGCTGACCAGGGCCATGATGGGGCCGAGTTGCAGGTCAGTGTTGCGTTCGCACTCGCAAGCGCTTTCCCGCACCGGTCGACCGGCGGTGTCGAGAAAGTTGTCCGGGAGCTTGATCCCGACATCCGGGAGGGCAGCTGCGCGTGTGCCCTGGGGAACCCCGGGAAAGCGGGTGGGGGCACCGAGCGAGGTGTAAATCGTGTCGTACAGCACCTCGGCCGGGAGGCGACGGGCCTTGGCGTGCGAATAATTTCGATCGTCGTCCTCGTTGAAGGGGTTCGTCCGGATCGAGAGCTGGTAGGTTCGCGACTTGGCGATCATCCGGATCACCTCCTGGATGTTGAACTTGCTCTCGAGGAATGCCTCGGTCAGGTAGTCCAGCAAGGCGGGATTGGACGGGGGATTGCCGGCGCGAATATCGTCCAGGGGCTCAATGATGCCCGTGCCGTTCAGGTAACCCCAGAGGCGATTGACGTAGCTGCGCGCGAAGTACCTATTGTCCGGGGCCGTCAGCCAGTCGGCCAGTTGTTCGCGACGCGGAGCCTCCGGCTTGCTGTCGTGCTCGACCGCATACGGAAAGACCGGCGCGGTGACCGCACCTGTGCGTTCGTGCTTTATCTCGCCGGCCTTTTTGTCACTGACGATTTCGTACAGCGGCTTGCCGCTTTCAACCGCGGTTTTTCCGAGCGTCTTGTTGCCGGATGCCGGGTCCTTCTTCAGGTCGATCTGCGCAAAATACGCGGCCATCTGGTAATACTGGTCCTGGGTCCAGCGCTCGAAAGGATGATCGTGGCACTTGTTGCAGTTGAAGCGCGTGGCGAGGAACAGATGCGTGGTGTTTTCCATGCGTTCCTCGGGTGAGCGCAGGATCTTGAAATACGAGGCCGGTGGATTTTCCTTGTTGGATCCGCTCGCGGTGAGAATCTTGCGCGCGAACTGGTTGTACGGGGTGTTGGACTTGACTTCGTTGTGAATCCACGCGCGAAACATCTTGGCCCCCTCCGGCCCAAGGTATTTCCGGTTGACCTGGAGCAGGTCTGCCCACTTGTTCGCCCAATGCTCCACGAAGTCGTCGTTTCCGACCAGGGAATCGACCAGGGCATCGCGTTTCTCCCGCGAGGGGCGCTTGTCTGCATGAAATTTACGCACGCTTTCCAGGCTGGGAGGCAAGCCGGTCAGGTCGAGCGTGACGCGCCGTACGAACTCGCTGTCGGTACACAATTCCGAGGCCAGGATCTGCAGGCGCTGCAGTTTCTGGTCCACCAGTTCGTCGATGGGGCTGTATACGGGCTGGCCCTTCCAGGCGAAGCCGGAACGATCACCCATCACGGTCAGGATGGTGGTGGCATAGGTGCCTTCGTAGCGTGCGAGCACCGGGGCCTCTCCACGCCGGAGGGTGGTCAAGAGGCCGCGCTTGTCCGCGGCGGCAATTTCCATGTCCCCGGTGTCGATGAAGGCCTCGCGGGTTACATCACGCTGGGTGCCGTCTGCGTACGATGCGACGACCCGGAATTGCTGGGCCTTGCCGACCTGCTGGATCACGGGGTTTTCCGGGGACAGGCTGATGCCGGTGACACGGGGGCTTTCGAGATCGAGCTTGACCCCGTTGGCGATCCAGTCGCGGATGAGCTGGTAGTAGGATGACCCGGGCACAATGACCTGTTGGCCTTCATGGGGTACCGCAGCGGTGGGCTTCAACAGCATCAGGCTGTCATCGGGGGAGGCGAGGTTGATGCGCCGGCCGCTCAGGTCGTCGGTAAAGGAGCGAATGTCAACGATCGGGTCATACCCGCGCAGGGACAACTTGAACCCGTTCTTTCCCTCCTTGGCTCCATGGCAGGTACCGGCATTGCAGCCAACCTTGGATAGCAGGGGGTTCACGTCCCGAATGAAGTCGGGCACATAGGTCGCCTGCATACCCTTGACCGTGACCGGGACCGTGCTCGTCTTGCCCCCGTGCTTGATGCTCAGGAGGGCCTCACCGTCTTTCACCGGGGTCAGCAGGCCCCGCTCGTCAACCCGGGCAATTTCCGGCTCGATACTGAATTGCGCATCGCGCGTGACATCCTCGATGTTTCCCTCCGCGGACTGCCACTGCACGATGAGCTGGTTGCTGGCGTGCTTATAATCGAGGTCTATTTTTTCCGGGAGAACCACGAGCCCGTCGTGGCCGGGCATGCGTCCGCCGGGCATCGCGGCGAAGGTTTTCACGATCGTCCCGTCCTCGACCTTGACCAGGCGGACCTGACCATCCGTGCCGGATGCCGCGAGTATTTTCCCATCCGGCTGAAAGCTGATGGCGTAGATACCGACATCGGTATCGATGGTCCATTTGGCCTTGGCGTCCCCGATCGGGTAGACGCGAATCTGGCCCTTTCCGTCCAGGCTGCTCCCGGCGGCGATCCATTGCGCATTGGTCGTGATGTCGACCGAATAAATGCGGCCGTGGAGGGCCTCGAATGCGCGTATCAGGTTGAAGTCGTCGCCAATCTTCCGCGCCTTCTCCCGGAACATCCGGTAGACCTTCGGTGCGCCATCCGATCCGCCGACGAGGATCTGGTCCTGGCCCGGCACCTGGACGACGGAACTGAGTCCGCCCTTGAGGGCACCCGGGGTAATCGAGGTGACATTATCGATAAAGCGCTGGGTGTCGACCTTGTAGAGCTTGGTGGTCATGTCGCGCCCGACCGAGACAAGGTGGCTGCCATCCTTGGAAAAGCAGGTGTCGAAAGCCCAGTCCGCGTGCGCATTCTGGAAGAAGACGATCTTGCCGCTTTTTGCATCGATGGCCCGCACCGTGTTGTCCGTCGCGCCGAAGGCCACGATTGAGCCGTCAGGGGACCAGCTCGCCCCGTACAGGGTGTCGTAGGTCACGGGTACCGAGAGGGCGAGGGTACGCTTTTCCATGTTCCAGATCTGCACTTCGCCCATGCGCCCCGGGAGCCCACCGGTCACCGCAAGCTGTTTGCCATCCGACGAGAAGGCCACCGACTCGATCCGTTCCGACAGGCCGATCAAGCGGGCGACGAGGCGGCTGCCATCCGCCTTGAAGAGCAGGACCTCGTGAAAGCCGGACAGGGCGAGCAACTGGCCGTCTGGCGAAAAGTCCAACGAGGTGACAATCGGCGGGCGCGTGTACTGCGGCGGATTTTCCGGTCCGTATTTCTCGCGCGCGTTCGTCGGGGTGTCGTCGGTGGCGCCCTGGGCAATCCACTGGCGGATGAGGTCGATCTCTGTCTCGTGTAGCGGCTTGTCCTTCTGGGGCATTTCCGCTTCGCCTTTTTCCGGGGTGATGAGGGCGAGCAGGGCGCTCTTGTCCGGTTGCTTCGCAACGATGGCAGGATCCCCGCTGTCGCCGCCGGCCAACATCCGGTCAAAGAGCGTCATGACATACTTGCCCTTGGATTTAGCCGGCTGGTGGCAACCGTGGCATTTCGCCTGGAAGATCGGCCGGATCTGGTGATAATAGCTGATGGGTTTTCCCGATTCGGCAAAGCTGGCGGGGCCGAGCAGGGCAAGCAGGACTTGGATGTATCTCTTCATGATGGAAAGCGGTGCTTTACGTTCGACGAGTTCAGGGCTTTTCGCTATACGGAATACCTTACCTATAACAAACGAGGACCAGATGTACGAACTGACCGGAAAAATAAAAGTGATTTTTGACACGCAGACTTTTCCCAGCGGCTTTACCAAGCGTGAATTCGTGGTTACCACGGGGGATAAGTACCCCCAGGATATCAAATTAACCTTGGTAAAGGAGAAAACCGAGCTGATTGAACCCTTTGACGAGGGGGATGATATCACGGCCAGTTTTGACCTGCGCGGCAACGAGTACAAGGAAAAGTTCTACGTCGACTTGAATGCCTGGAAAATCGAAAAAGCCGAGGGATCGGGTTCCGGGTCGGGTTCCGGGTCGGGTGCTGAAAGCGCGTCTGCGGCGGATGAAGAACCCGACGCCGAAGGCGATTTCCCCTTTTGAGCCGCCGGGCCGTTCCTGCCGGTGCGCAGCCCCGCTTATTTTTCTTCAGGTGCGGGGGGCGCAGGTTTATCAGGCGCGGGGGCCGCGGCCCTTTTCTGGGGTTCAACCAGGTCCACCACTTCAGCGCTGTCCTGTAATTTCTGCAGGTAGGCCGCTGCCGCGTCCTGTTCGCGTCGCTTCTTCATCGCGTTCAGGATGGTATCTTTGGCGCCATCAAAATCGCGCGTGGCTGCAGGCACCTTTCCATCGATGCGGTAGATGAAGA
>JAYGFS010000351.1:0-4076 GCA_046581765.1 Verrucomicrobiota bacterium | reverse complement strand
CATCGGCTTCGACATGCCGGGCGAGGTATTCCGCATAGGCACCCCCGACAAGCGCGGGCTTCCCCAGGCAGGCGGCTTCACCGGCGAAAACGGCCATGGGCGTATCCGCATACAATTGATCGACAACGAAGTCGCACCGGGCGATCTCATCGAGTACCTCGGCATTTGGACGGCCCGTGAGTTCAACCCACTCGAAATCATACCTTGCCTGCAGGCTTGCTGCGATTGCGCGAATACGTTTACTGCCCTTGATACCGGTCCGTGAAGGACTATGCAATACCCGGAGGCGACCCGTACCCGTGGGTTCATGTGGAACAACCTGGACTTCGCGGGGCATCCCCAGTTTATGCACATGGACGAAGGGCCGCTCCATGAGAAGTGCCTGGCCAGGCGTGTTGACCAGGTAATCTGCATACCGCTCGATCTTTCGCAGGCGGGCCTTGCGCTCCGCCACCGCCTGGGCGCATTGCGCAGCGGACCATTCATGGATATAGGCGGACGCGCCGAGGTAATCCGCCCGGCAATCCGTGCCTAGAAAAACGAAGACCGTCCGCTTGCCCAGCAGGCGATAAAACGGAAGGTCCAGGTTGTAGGGGAGAAAAGTCTTCCCGAAGCTGAAGATAAACACGCGATAGCGGGTGAGTGCCCACAACCAAATCAGCAGGCTCCAGCATGCATGACCGAGACGATGCAGGAAAGAGGGGCGTTGGTCCAGGCGCGCAGCACTTTTTTGCCAGGTGCGTACCCACGCGGGAACAGGAGCCGTTTCATAGTCAAATGCGTGGGGCCGGACAAAGACAGCATCCACAGGAACCCCCAGTTGGTCAAAACCCTTGCGCAGGGACGAAAAGTAACCGGCAATGTCATCCAACCCGAGCAGGATGCGACCCTTGAACGCTACCTTGTCAGCCGCTCCCTGCACGGTACCGCTAGGGTGTCCTTTTCCTGAACCATTCCGCAGTTCGCAGAATGCCTTCATCCAGATCCACCGACGCCTTGAACCCCAACAACGCCTCCGCTTTCTCGACGCCGGGTATACGAATGGCGATGTCGGCCGAAAGCGCATCGACATGTTCAATGGTTGAGCTGGAACCAAGCACACGGCAGATTGCGTTTGCCAGGCCGAGAATGGTGATCACTGCACGGGCGTTCCCGACATTGAAACTCTCACCGATCGCCTTCGGTGATTCCAGGCATCGCAGCAGGCACTCAACGAAATCGTCCACGTAACACCATGCGCGAATCTGGTTTCCGTCACCGTGTATGAACAGGGTTTCGTTGTTCAGCGCCTGCCGAATGAATCCCTGCATGGCGCTTTCCCCGGTCTGCCCGGGTCCGTAGACATTGAAGGGTCGCACCGTCACGATCGAAAGGCCGTATTGCTTGTGGTAGGCCTTGGCCAGGTGCTCCCCTGCGAGCTTGCTCACCGCGTAACTCCAACGCGCCTCCCCGGCTGAGCCTGCGACGGTCTCGTCATCCTCACTTGAACGAAAGGCCATCGGCCCGAAGACTTCGGATGTCGAGAAATCGAGCACCCGATCGGAGACTTCGTTAATATGCGCAGCTTTGAGCACGTTAGCGGTGCCGAGCATGTTCACGCGCATGGTGGTCACCGGGTTTTTGATCACGGCATCAATGCCCGCGATGGCCGCTGTGTGGATCACCGCATCCGCACCCTGCATGGCCTGGGTAAGCGTATCGGCATCCAGCACATCGCCTTTCACCACGCGGATGTTCGGGTGATCATTCAGGTCACTCGCGCTCAGGGTGTCACGGTGAAAATTGTCGTACACCACGATCTGGTGCTCGGGAACGAGGCGACGAATCAGGGCGTTGGCTATAAAGCCGGCTCCGCCGGTGATGAAATAGGTTTTACTTGGCAAAATTGGTCGCTTTCTGATTTTCCGTTGGACGCGGAAGAATTAGCCCTGTTTTGCGTGCGCGGAAAGTTTTTTCCGCAGATTCCGTCAAACGGGACGAACGATGACAGCCGCGTACACGAATCGCCCAATGCACGGAATCCACGCCCTCTTTCCCCGCGCACTTCAGTCCAGCCAATGGTCACTCCATGGACAAAGACGCTCGAAAAAGCGCTGGATCGAGAGATCCTGCGACATCAGCACCCGGTACTTTACCGGAGAAGCCACCGTCCTCACGCAATCGCCAACCGCGATGCAATGATATGTCCTCCACGTTTCACACCGTCTGCACTTCTTGATTATGTTGCTAATTCTCCCCATCATTGTGCTACCATGCCGCGGATGAAACACTGGACGTTTTCCCGCAGGGGTATGGACTTGTTTAAAGAGCCAACACCTTTCCCCTGCTTGCCCGAAATAGGTTCCGCACGCACCTTGGTAGCTGCATGCGGCCTGACCGCGCTTCTGTTGTCTGGCCTGCAGGCGGAGACCCTCTCGCTGGAAACCATCCGCAGCCAATACAATGCAAAGCGATACGAAGAAGCCTTCATGGCAATTGTCGACCTGTTGCGCGAACAACCCAACCTGGAAGGGCTCAAAGAACTGCACACCCAGATCAAACGTGCCATGCTCGACCAGGGAGACCTGGATCTCGCCGCACCGGTTCCCCTCAGCAAGCAGCAGATGATCCTCGAAACCCGGGCCCATGAAGTGGTCCCCGACAGCTATGGCCGGAAGCGCCCGGTCCGCGCCACCAACCAGCCACACACGCGCCCACCGAGCCGGGTGAACAGCGCCCTTAACCGGTCTGTCAGCATGCACCTGCAAGCTGCGGACCTGTCCACCCTGCTCGGGGCCCTCGCGGCGGATGGTGGGGTGAACCTGATTTCCGACCAGGCCCTGGGCGCGGGGAAAAAGGTGGATGTAAATGTGGATGACGTTCCCTTGCGTGAGTTCCTGGAATACCTGACACGTAATTTCGACATCGCATTTTACTACGGGGAATCCTCTATCTGGGTGACGACGAAAGCCGCCGCGCCGAAACAACCCATGGAAACCCATGTCTATCGCCTGCGAAAAGGGATGCAGTTTCACGGATCGGACTGGGGTGGAACACCCACTGAAGGCGAGGCGACCACCAGTCAGAACAACCAGATCAGCAACATCTCATACAACGCAACCGTGCCCTCAACCGGAAAAACCTACATTGAAGACATCCTGGAGCGCTTCATCCCCCCACATGAAGATGCCCAACTCTTTTTCGACCGCAACACCCATGCACTCTTCGTCCGCAATACCCCGGAGAACATCCGGTTGACCGAGCAGCTGCTCGACAGCCTCGATATCAGTCCGCCGCAGGTCTTTATCGAGGCCCGCTTTATCGAGGTCCGCGCATCCGATCTGCGAGAAATAGGCATCGACTGGATCCTGGATTCCCCACTGGTCGTCACAAAAAAGGCCGTTGTGGATGCCGGCGCCGAACGCCGCTTAGCCCGAAGCGTCGTCGACACCGGTTCTTCGGTTTCCTCAACACCCTTTACCAGCCTGGCCGAGGGGTCCTTCCCCCTCGGGCCCCAAGGCAGCTTCGGCGTGGTCAGCGACGGGAATCCACCGACGACCGGCCAGGGCTTAAATCTCACGTACAAAGGGATTCTTACCAAGCCAATGTTTGGCGCCGTCCTGCACGCCCTGGATATCTCCGGCAAAAGCAAGACCCTTTCAGTCCCGCGGGTGACGACCATGAACAACACACCGGCCAAGCTGCGCGACGGTGAAGATCTACTGTACTTTGATGAATTCGAAGCCCAGGCCTTCACCCTGCTGGATGACAACAATAAACGGGTTACCCTGACCGCCTTGATTCCCAAGGGGAAACCCTTGAAAGAGGAACTGGGTATCACCTTGGTCGCCGTGCCCAGTGTCGGGACGGACCTGGAAACCATTACCCTCCTGCTGACCCCGACAATCAGCCGTCTCGTGCGCTTCGTCTCCTACCAGGACGACAGCGAGCAGGCGGAGAATACCTTCGATATCGACCAAGTCGTGGTGAAGTTACCCGTTATCGCCCGCCGTGAAGTTCAAACCAAGGTGCAATTCAAGTCCGGGGAAACCGTTGTCATGGGAGGCTTGATTGACACGGTCTCCCAGGACACTGAA
>JAYGFS010000456.1:0-1551 GCA_046581765.1 Verrucomicrobiota bacterium | reverse complement strand
GTTTCCGATAGTAACGATATAGGTTACGTCTGCGTCGGCTTTCAACTTGTAAAGGGGATCGCGATGGGCGGTGCTGTATGCAGTTCCACCGACTTTTGGGTTGGTATCGTCCGACTCCCCGATGAACTGGCGCTCCGCGGTTCCATCTTTTTCGACTGACTTGTAGAGGAACAGGTGTGGATCGGTCGGCAGGTTCATGCGGTGGGAAAAGACCTCGATGAGGACCTCCGACCCCTTTGCCAGGGTAAAGGAGTAGTCGTCGAAGTCTCCGGCGCGGTCAAAGCGGCCGGCTATTTCTCCGGGGAAATGCATGGGCTGAACCCGGCCGGATTGTTCTTCGGCCATGATGATTGTCGCGGTGGCAAAGGGGATCCAGAAGGGTTCCGCATCCTTGTAGTAATAGAGGAATCCGCGGTTATTCATTTCAGCGGGCTGCCGGTACATGCCGCGGGTTCCTGCCTGGCGCGGCGCCTGAATTTCGACCGAAACCTGTTCGCCGGGCAGGTTGGCCCCAAGCAGGGTAACCCTGCGTTTTTCCCCGGGCAGCAAGGCGGGCGGGATCGCCGCACGAATGGATGGCCGGGTGCTGACTTTCAGGCGGTAGACATGTTCGCCGCCTCCCGAGAAAGCGAAGTCGTGCACGGCTGCGAGGTAGTCACCGTCTGCTGGAATGGTATGGTAGATGACCGGGTCCCGATAGGTCGTGTCCCGGGCTGAGGCCAACTCCCGACCACGTGCATTCAGGAGTTTCATGCTGGCATCAGAGCGCGAATCAATGCGCTCAGCCATGAGGTCGAGCACAACGACCTGGCCCTTCTTTGCCGGGAATAAATAGGCATCGATCTTACGGTCGTCGAAGCGGCCGCTGATAACCGAATCCATCTCGATCCGCTGGGGCTTCTCGAGGCTGTTCTCCTGTTTTTTGATTTCTTTCAGCGTGGAGACTTCAAACAGGCGTGGGTTGGATAGGCCCGTGGCGGAGAACACCTGTGCATTGTAGATGCCGGGGGGGACGTCACCGATCTTTACCCGCAGGCGTCCGGGGACAGGTTCGGGTGGTAGATCCAGCGGATGGGGTTCCGTGATGAGTTCGGCCTTCAAGTCGGGGTGGTCGAAGACCATGCCGCGCAGGGGATCCAGTTGTTTGCCGTCCAACTGGATTTCCACGGTGCTGTTTCTGCGGCCACCGGGTGGGTAGATGGTGTCCAGTACCGGGCCCGGGAATTGGGCCGGTGCCGTGCCGGCCAGGAGGGTGTAGAGGATGATGTGTTTATTCATCGGGGGATGGGACAGGGTATACATTCAGATCGAAGCGGAGCGTACGGTCCCCTGCAGGCGAACGGATCGCCATCGGTGCGTGGAGCCCCCGTTCATAATGGTTTTCAGCTTCAATGGTTGAACAGGAATTCCTTGGTGTTGATCAAGGCCCAGACGATGTCCTGATACGCATCGCGTTTCGCGTCACCTTCTTTTCCCTCCAGGTAGTTGATGGAAGCCTCGATTTCACCTGCAACGGGCTCGCGGGAAAGGGCCCGTGCATAGAGGTCGTAT
>JAYGFS010000343.1:0-1627 GCA_046581765.1 Verrucomicrobiota bacterium | reverse complement strand
GTCCCTCCCCGCATAGTTACCGGCGGAACCCGCCATGTTGGACTGGCCCGATCCCAGCCACACCTCGCCGACGACGACATTGGTGAAGGTTTGCTCGTTCACCGTGAAGGATCCCGGTTCCGAGACCTTCATCGGATCCAGTTTAAGCGTCCATTTCCCCTCCTTGTCCGCGGTGGTCTTTTTTGTCTGGCCCTTAAAGTTGACCGTGATCTTTTCGCCTGGATCCGCATCTCCCCAGACCGGGACGGCCAGGTCCTGTTGCAGGACCATGTGGTGACCAAAGAGGCGGTTCGGCTTGACCTCCGCCCGGGCGAAAAATGGCGAGGCCAGGAGAAGCGTGAGACCGGCCAGGAGCGAGGTATGCTGCGGTTTAAATCGGTGTTTCATGAGGTATCTCTCGTTCGGGTTTCTTGTTGTCGTCCCGGTAGGGCCAAGTACCCGGACTGTGTACCGCATGTTCCGGTACCAGGCAAACCAATATGCCGTGCGTGCGGCAAGGAGGTGCCAGGCGTCAGGTCAGGGAAGCTGGATCTCCAGTCGACCGTTGTTTTTCCTGCGGGCCTTGATCCCTCTCAATTTTTTCACCCGGCCCTCGGCCGGTTCACCGACGATGACGGTGAAGGGCCCGGTGCTGAAGACCTTGGGCTGGAATGTCGTTCCGGCGATCCGCAGGGTGTACACGATGTCCCCGCTGGCCTCGTCGACCACCTGCACGACCGGGCCTTCCATCCCCTGGATTTCCAGGGTCGGCAGCCAGCCGGTGGCGTCGCGCCCGTAGTTGTCCTCGAGCTTGATCGTCTTCGGCCAACCGGGGAATTGGTCGCTCGGCTTGGGGTTGCGCACGTCCACGAGCAGTCGCCAGCATTCCATGGTTATTTCCCGGGTTCGCTTGTTGAAGCGCACGATGCCGTGCCCGCTCGCCTTGTCGTGCCCGAGTATTTCCGGGCCACCCTTGCGATTCTTCAGGGCCGGATTGGCGATGGCGTGGACGGTGACATGATTGCCGAGGCCTTCGCGGTACTCCCCCGTGTTCGGCAGGCCTGCCGCAGGACGGTTCTGCACCGGTCGGCCCTCCTTGTCCGGGAGCCAGGAGCGGGGATAGCCGGCGGAGATGGAGGGCACGCAGAACGAGTACCCGGCGTCATTCCAGGTGTCGACCCCGTGGTGCACGATGCTGGCGAGATGCTGGTCACCCGCACAATGGAAAGCAAAGCCCTTGCGCATGGCCCTGAGCGCCTTGTTCCGGCCGGTCTGCGGCCAGCCGTTCGAGTCCAGGTCCGCGATGAGGTAGGACCTCCCTCCGCCATGGTAATTGGCCAGGTTGCAGAAGATGGTCTGGGAGAGCACCGCCTTGAAATCGGCCTTGGTCCAGTCCGCGGCCCAGTGGTCGAGAAATTTCAACTGTCGATCGCCGAGCAGTTTCGCCTGTGGGGCATCGATGCTGTACGGGTCCCAGGTTTTGGCGTCGACATCATTTGGTCGAACGTGATCGGGCCGTCCCCCCTTGTTGGGCAGGCCCGTGGCCGGCCCGCTCTTGAATTTTCGATCCTCGAGCATGGCAAAGCTGACCCGCCCGTAATTAAAATCGCCGTAGTATACCGAGATGTCCTGTGCGACGGGTGTCGGG
>JAYGFS010000252.1:0-2011 GCA_046581765.1 Verrucomicrobiota bacterium | reverse complement strand
CACCGGGATCAATGCAGCCAATGGGGCCCTTGTTTCAAGCGCCGGGGGTAATTTTTCTCCGCTGGACCCGGTGGGTTATTATCCGGTAGCCCATGCGACCATTGACGGGGTCTTCGTGCCCAACGGTCCGCTCGGTCCCCAGGCGGTCGACTCCGCCGGGCATGCCTTCAACTTCACCGGGTTTGCGGGGGGCGAACCGAGCTGGGGGCATTTTGTCAATGGCGTGGGGCCGATCGGGAACCCCTCAAGCCAGGGGGGACTGACCGAGGCATTCGACACTGATGAAGAGAATCATTCCATGATTTCCGCCCACGCGCAAAAGGGCATCACCTTCGACCTCGACGCGATTGAGCAGTTGTATAACGGGCGCCAGGCAACGAACTTCACCTGCATCGCGGGTGACAGCCGATCCAAGGCGGGCGGCTCGATCGATTACCTCGTGCTGGTTGACGGGGTCCAGAAAGCGTCCGGGGACCACCTGGTGAACACCGAGGAAGCCGTGAGTATCTCCCTCGCGAACGGCGATCGTTTCCTCACCCTGGTCGCGGCGAATTCAGCGAACGGCAATGGTTCCGACCACAGTTATTTCGGCGACCCCTTCGTTCAGTTGGCGCCTGCCGGTCCGGTCGGGCCGAGTGAACCCCTGCCGATCACGGGGCCTTTCTTTGGCCGGCTGGACAACGATGGCGAGCGCATTACCCTGCGCAATGCCCTGGGCGAAAAGAT
The DNA here is from genome assembly GCA_046581765.1 of Verrucomicrobiota bacterium. Classification (GTDB taxonomy): domain Bacteria; phylum Verrucomicrobiota; class Kiritimatiellia; order SS1-B-03-39; family UBA6053; genus JAPYUI01. The sequence goes on along the minus strand of JAYGFS010000252.1, from coordinate 1,285 downwards.
CGACGAGGTGGATTACGGCACCGCCTTCCCCTGGCCGGCGGGTGCCCTGGCTACGGGCTTGTCGATGGAGTTGATCGACCCGGCACTCGATAACGATCTCGGTGGCAGTTGGCGTTCGGCCAGCGAAATCACCCCGGGTGAAACCAACTCCGTGTACGCCACCCTTCATCCGCCGCATATCCGCCAGGTCGATCACGCCCCGCGTGCGCCGTCGTCCTCGGAAACGGTCACCGTGACCGCCAAGGTGACAGACCCGGATGGCGTGGCGGCGGTGCGGCTGTTTTACCAGGTGGTGGCCCCGGGGAATTACATCCCCGCCTTCCTGGCCAAGTCCCATGCCGAGTTGCTGGCCAACCCAAACGGACCGCTCACGCCGAATCCCGCGTATGAGAACCCGGCCAACTGGATCGAGGTGGCCATGGTGGATGACGGCAGCGGAACGGATCGCTACACCGTGACGCTCCCGGTGCAGCCGCACCGGACCCTGCTGCGTTATCGTATCGAGGTGGAAGATGCCGGGAGCCAGTCCGTACGTGTCCCTTACGCGGACGATCCAAATTTGAACTTCGCCTACTTCTCCTACGATGGCGTGCCGGCCTATACCGTGGAAACCCGGACCGTCCAGGCGGGTGGGGTTCCGTACACCTACCCGGAAGCGGTCATGAACAGCGTGCCCGTGTATTTCCTCCTATGTGATCCGGCGGATTTTGACACCTGCGTGGCATTCAACGGAGCGGACCAGGTACCAAAAAACAATTACGATGCGCGTTCAGCCTTTAACTGGACGGGTACCTACATCTACGAGGGGGTGGTTTACGATAACATGAGGTACCGGTTGCGTCAGCGCAACGCGCGCTACAGCGGGTCGGGCAAGCGCAGTTTTCGCTTCCGGTTCAACAAGGGTAATTACCTCCAGGCACACGACCTGGATGGCAAGCCCTATCCCACGAGGTGGCGCACGATGAATTCCCAGAAATGCCGGGGTTCGCGCGGCACCTACAACTTTGGCCTGGTGGATATATCCGCTGCGATCCTGTGGAACGTCTTCGATGTGCCGTCCCCCCACGCGCACCTGTATCACTGGCGGGTGATCAAGGGTGCGGAGGAGGCCCCGGCGGGAGCGGATGGCCAGCATTACGGGGATTTCTTCGGATATTATTTCGCCATGGAGGATTACGATGTGCGCTTCCTCGAGGCGCACGGCATGGAGAAGGGCAACCTGTACAAGTTAATGTCCTACCAGACCGAGGGCACCACGATACGCCGGTACCAGGAGAGCCAGGCG
>JAYGFS010000012.1:0-2984 GCA_046581765.1 Verrucomicrobiota bacterium | reverse complement strand
CGTGTGCTCTTCCGATCTCATGGCTATGGCCGACCTTTTCCAGGAAAGAAGCCTAACGCTTTTTGCGGTTCCTATTCCGCTTGTTCCGCTTGTTCTTTTTCCCGGGATTCAAGAGCTTGGGATCCAGTTTTATCTTGAACGGGTTTTTCCATTTATCGAACTGGGAGCCCTGTGCAGCGGCCGTGAGCCCCTTCTGGCTTTGGGTCAGGGTGCCGTCATTGTTCTCCCCGATCTGCTTCACGATCTGGGAGACTTTCGCGGTCGTGGTCTTCCTGCTCCCCTTGTTGTTCCCGCCTTTCTTCTTGGCCTCGGCCGGCAGGGCCGCGAACAGGCTGCAGGTGATACACGTGACAAGGATACGTTTCATGGCTCGACTCCGTTAATAAATAACTTTAAATTTCCCGCCCGACTCCCTGGCGAGCTGGCGCATGTATTTAACCGAAAAGCCCGGTGCCTTCAGGGAAATCGCATTCACGGGACACTTCTGGTATTGTCGCTTGTTCCAGCTGCGCACCATGGACAAAACGGCGGGCTCGTTTTTAGTATTCGACCTCCCATCGGTCATGAAATAGATCGTGTCCGGCGGGGGTTCCAATTGCTGGGCGACCTGGAACGGTGGCTTCCAGTCCGTGCCGCCGGTCAACGGGGCCCGGTTAATGATCTGTGTGAGTTGATAGACGGTTGCGGGGCTGACCCTCCACCAACGGGCCACCGGCATGGGCCCCTTCCAGCCGCTCTTCGACTGCTTCCAGTTGCGGTGGTTGCTCACCGGGTCCATCCCGGCCACGAAAACCGGGCCGGAAAACATGATCAGGCAGACCAGGGTGCCCTGCGGGAGCATCTGGATCGACTTCACCAGCTCGCGCCGACACAGCTTGTGTTTGTCCGAGGCATTCATGGAGGAGGAAAAATCCACCAGGTAGGCCACCCGGCGACCATGTGATTTCAACCCGAAGAAGGAGGTGCCGCCGCCACTGCCGGTGCCGAAGCCCCCGCCGATCCCCGACCCGAAGCCGGACATCCCGAGCGTCGTCAGGTGCTCCTTGAGCTTCTGGTCCTTTGCCTGGGGATCCGGCTTGATCTCCGGCAGGGCCAATTCGGAAGGGCTCATGCTCAGCATGCGCGGCTGGAGCCGCGGGGGTGCACTCCGCCGTTGCAGGTCCTCCACCTTCATCTTCAACTTGATCTCTTCCGGCTTCATGCTCGGTCGCAGGGCCTCCTCCGCACTGAAGGATGCCTGTGGCTTGTGCTTCACGTTCATGGCCACGATGAACCCGGCCAACAGGATGAAGATTACGTGCAGCAGGCCGGATATGGCCAGGGAGGAGCGGTTGCGCCTTGTCTGGTTCTTCTCTGCCGATACCGGCGGGGGGGATGTGTATGTATCGTCCATGGTGGAGCTGCGCCGAGTCACGTTAGCACGTGGCACCCCCACGAACAAGGGAAGATATGTAAGTTGTCGCGGGCGTGCGATTTATGAATTATACCTCTGGGGCATCCCTACCTATCGCCTCCTTCGCTTGTTAGCGCGGGCCGGCCCACGCACCCCGGGCCTTGGCGGGACCGCCTTACTCGCTGAGCCCGAAGGTCACGTACTTGATGTTCGCGCCGGCGCAGGCATTCATCACGTCCATCACGCGCTCGTGCATGGCCTCGTGCTCGGCCTGGATGGTGATCATGGCCTTGATCTTGGCGCTGTCGCAGGCCTTCCTGAAACGGGTAAGCTGGTTCGTGAGGTCCGGCAGGGCCTTGGCACCCTCCCCGAAGACCTTGCCATTCAGGATGACATCACCGCCTGCATTCACCTCGATGATCTGTTCATCCGGGAGGTCCACCGGCTTGGATTGCTGCACGACCCCGGGGAGGGTGATCCCGAGGTCTGCCTCTGACTTCTTCAGCGAGGACGTTACCATGAAGTAGATCAACAGGAGGAAGACCACGTCGATCAGCGGGGCGATCTGCATGCCGCCCTTCTGGTCAAAGACCTCGCCCTCCATGGATATTAGATTATGGCGATTCATATGCGGCAAACAGGATTTCCGATGCGCCGGCTTGCGAGCAGGCTTTCATCACGTCTTCGACTTCCTTGTACTGCACGCCCCGGTCGGCGCGGATGTAGATCTTGAGGTTCTTCACCACGGCCAGTTCTTTCTTCACCACCGGCCCAACCTCCGCCAGGCTGCTCCTCGTCGTGCCCAGGAAAATGGTGCCGTCCGACTGGATCGTAATCGTGCGCCGATCCCGCATCTCCTCCGCCACCGCAGCATGCGATTCAACCGGCAAATCGATCTCGATCTTGTCCATCTGGTTGAGGTGCGAGGAAACCATGAAGAAGATCAGCAGCAGGAAGACCATGTCGACCATGGGGGCCAGGTCCGGTTCGTCGGCTTCCTCCTCAGGAATCTGGATTTGTTGAACCATCTATATCAGCCCTGTTCGTAGGTCTCCGCTTGCGGGAGGCCGGGGGCGACCTGGATATCCGACAATTCAATCGGGGTAAGCTTACCGCTTTCCAGCGAGTTCAACAGTCCCCCGAGGTATTTGTTCAAGCGGCTGATGATCGTCGCGAACGCGTTCTTGTAATAGTAGTAGAAGAGCATCGCCGGGATCGCAATGATCAGGCCGGTTGCCGTGGTCACCAGGGCCTCCCCGATGTTCTCCGCCAGCATCTCCGGCTTGCCCATCCCGCCGGCAGAAATATTCTGGAAGGCCTTGATCATCCCGCTCACCGTCCCCAGCAGCCCGAGCATGGGGGCGATGGAGCCAATGGTCAGCAGGTAATTGATCGGCTTCATACAGTTGGTCATCTGCTCCTGGCCTTCCTGCATGAATCCCTTCTCCACGTTTTCAACCACGATTTCCTGGTCGACAATCCGGAGCAAGCCATGGGCGAGCACGGAGGAAAGCATGCAGTCCTGGCTGCGGCAGGTCATCAGGGCCCCGGCAATGTCCCCCTCGGCCATCTGCTGGTTCAGGGCAGGCAC
>JAYGFS010000637.1:0-7885 GCA_046581765.1 Verrucomicrobiota bacterium | reverse complement strand
CCCCTCCAGTATATTTAAATCGGCGGGGTTGATGGGCGCCATCATGGTTTTTATCAGCACTTCATTGGGCAAGATCCCGGGCAGATCGAGTCGGCTTACCCGGACGACCTCGCTGGGTTTGCCGTAGGCCTCGAAGGTCACCGCGGAAATACTGGATATCATGGCGGAAGATTTATACACTACCGCTCGCTTGTAAATGGAAAATGCTGCAAAGTGCCACGCAGAGCAGGTGCGGCGCGAGGCATTGGAACCCGGGAGTCGACCTATGTGCGGACGATTTACGCTTACGAAAGATCTCCAGCAGATGATGGAGGCGTACCCTGCCTTTTCCGCACTGGAGAAGTTGGCTGCGCGCTACAACATCGCGCCCAGTCAACCCGTGGTGACGGTCATGGCTGAGCACCCGGATAAAATGGACCTCACGCAATGGGGACTCGTTCCGAGTTGGGCCGATGACCCCGGGATCGGTTATCGTATGATCAACGCCCGGGCCGAGACCCTTACCGAGAAGCCCGCCTGGAAAAAACTGTTTCGCCGCAAGCGATGCGTCCTCTTCGCCGATGGATTCTACGAGTGGAAAAACTATCCGGGCACGAAGGCGAAGCAGCCCATGTATTTCCGGTTGAAATCCAGGCGTGCTTTCGTCTTCGCCGGTCTCTACGATGAATGGCACGACAAGGAAGGCGGGTTTTTGGTCACCAGCAGCATCATCACCACTACGCCGAATCAACTCGTTCAGCCCGTGCATGACCGGATGCCCGCAATCCTTCCGCAGCGGTTGATTCCTGCCTGGCTGGATGCGGATTGTGATCGTGCCGAACAGTTGAGTGCCATGCTGGCTCCCTATCCCTCCTCAGAGATGGAAGCCTACCCCGTGTCATGCCGTATGAATCGCCCTACCCATGATGAACCCGATTGCATTGAGCCAATCGAAGCGGGTGGTGGCCCGGAATGGCAGGCCGAATTGTTTTAGATTCTGCACGCGGATATTCATTCTCCTTCGCAGTGCGCACCTATTTCCAGGTGAACACACGATCTTTGGTTCCAACCGGACCCGCATACCCTTCATGCAGGGGATCAGGGTTGTTGCAGGATCGATTGGGCGAAGGGAGCGACCTTGGCGGTCAAGTTGTCTTCGCGCCGGAGGCGGATGTCCCAGGATTGGAGCGTTTTTCCCGACTGGTCCCGCTTCTCTACGGTGATCTGCAGTTCTTTTTTAAAGGTTTCCTCAAAGGTCATCGCGAAGATTAACCCCACCGGTGATGCCCCTTTCATTCTGAGGTAATCGCTTCCCACGGTTTCCCGGATCAGCGCGTCGAGTTCCCGTTGTTCCAGGAGATCGTAAAGCCGTCCGACGAGCTTGGCGTCGGCCGTGCGATATTCAGGGATTTTGTATTCCGTGGCCGCCCAGACAACCTGGGGGTTGGTCAAGTAGCGAAAAGCCCCGTAGGCTCCGGCGAGGAAAAGGATGATGGCGACAAAGAGGAACGCCTCGATTCGGTGTTTATTCTGTTTTGCTTTATAATCCATAAAGATACGGCGTATGCTAAAAATGCATACAGGGGGCGCAAGTGATTTGTTTAACAAAAAGGAACATTCATTTTCCTTGGATGGGCTCAAATATCTCGTTTGCTTGCGTGGTCCCACTAGGGTTCGGATACGCGTGTAGCGGCCTTCGCAAGAGGGGGAAAAGCATGCTCATGCATCAAGTTGCCCACGGTCGATGGTTTCGATCGCCGCCATCGCGGCGTGGTAGGCGCCTTCGTCGGGGGTGAATGCGAGGTGCCATGAGGGCGTCGTTTCCAGTGCCAGGGCGAAGTTGTCCATGACCTGCGTCATGCTGTCCTTGAAGTTGAACGGCGCGATGCAATTCGCCATGAGACAGCCGAGACCCTCCATCAGGGGCATCGAATGTGCGTGGTTTTCCCGGGCCTGCTCCAGGTGGAAGATGCCGCCAAGGGGCAGGAGTTCGGGATGGAGTTCGGGAATGGATCCGTGCCAGGGCGAGGGCCCGGATACGGCCTGGCCGTCGAGCATTCGGATGATCATGCGGTCGTCGTTAAGCAGGGTATGCCCCTGCGCCTTCCACAGTGCGGCCGTGGTGGATTTTCCCGCCCCCGATTTTCCACAGAAGAGATAGGCCTTGCCGTTATGGGCGACGCCGCAGCAGTGGACAAGGCCTCCGCCGAGTTTCCCGATTCGGTTGAGCAGCAGTTGCTCATCGTTGGGGAAGAAGGTGCAGTAGTGAAAGTCTGTTGACGCATCGATCATGCGTGGGAAGACGTAGCCTTCCCGGAAGGTGTTGTCGACCAGGGCGACCGGATGCCAGTAATTGTTCAGCACGTAGTTGACGTTCATGTAGATGCGCTCGTCGATCGTCATGCCGAATTGCCAGTTTTCGGAGTCCATGAAGCGGCGCTTCGGATCGGCGGGCGGGTGGTCGATCGCGTCCCGGCGCACAAACTCGTAGTTGCCGTCCGGAACATCGAGCCTGTCGACCTCGAAAGGCGCATAGCGCTGCTGAAAACAGAGCGTGATGGAAGGGTCGCGGGTGAAGTAGCGGAATCCGTATCCTGCCATGAGAAAGTTCTTTTCTTGGAGCATCAGAGGCTTCCACCGGGCTTAGCGTACACGGGAGATCCGGGTGAAGTTGAAAGGTCTGGACATAAAATTAGGGCGATCCATGAAGTCACGGCGTTCTCATTAGAATCTAGTCCTTCCGCAGGCGATAGTACGCCTGCTGTTCCAGCGCGGGCGGAGAATCAACTAAGTTGGTCGTTGAGCCTGCCGCGACAAAATCCGTGATGATTTGGAAGTTTGTCTGTTGTAAATCCAATCCGCGTTCCAGGTGATACGTCGTACCTGCTACCAGACCGGTAATACTGAGCCGCATGACTCCCGATTCATACGTCGGCTGGATAATCTCCGGCGCTGCGCTGGGTTCGCGCAACTCAATGAGGTCGGCTTCCAGCGAAACGAAATCGACTTGTCCGCGTGCGCTGCCACCTGGCCAAACCAGAATGGTGGCAAATTCGTCGTTGTTCACCAACACAGGCAGATAGGTGAATTGTCCCTGGTGGAGCATCGCCCCGGTTTGGTCATTGAACACCTCGTATGCAACCTGGTCGATATCGGCCAGGTAGTCGATCTCGACGCGTAGAAAATCGGTGGTCAACCCAGTAACCTGGTTTGTAAGCACGGAGTCGCCGAGGGCGGTGGTGTTCATGTACCAGGATACGGTTTGCGTGCCCGATCCCCCGTCGAGGCTGATACGCAGGTTCACGGCGGCCATCCCTGCGGGCTCGCCGACGAGCTTGGTCTGGTCGAAGTTCAGCCACCAGACGACCCCGTTTTCAGGTGGGGAAGCGGAGGTCGCACGGGCCATAACGGTGGCCTGGGCATTGCCAATCTTGTACCGGGGGGCGGTATCGACCACCACGTCGAATCCCCCGGAGCGTTCCCATACGGTTCGACCCGATATCGTGGAAAGTTCACCCGTTATAAACGGCGCGCCGTTGCGCTCGGCCCAGTCCGGCTGACCGTCCGCATTGGTGTTGATGGCGAAAGGGTCACCATCCGCCTGCCATGACCAGTCGAGGTGACCGACGACGAATTGTTCGAGTTGGGCATGGGTCGTTACCCAACAGAGCCATAAAACAGTGGTGATCAGTGTGCGCAGCACATGAGCCTCCTGGGGGGCTTCGGACCCCCGGTCAAATCAGTCGGGATGCGGTCAGGACATGTCGACCGCACTGCAGGGCAGGCGGGTGATCGGGTCTATGCATGCATCGACAGCGGTGATGTTACCCAGGGGGTTGAACAATCCACCCGGTGCGCAGTCCGCTTCCGGCGGAATGGGGGTGGTGGGGTCGCCTGTTTTGCAGGCGGTGGCCATGGATGCGACCTCTTCGTCTTCCAGGCGAATCTTTTTCACAGTGGGTTTGCTATAGGGGCGCTTTTCCATGATTTCTCCTCGGACCGGGCCGCCATAAGGTAGCAGGGCTTCAGACGATTTCAATGCTTAATGCTGCCGGTTCACCCATTAATTTGCGGCGTTCCTGGCTGGTTTCACAGTGGTAGGGTATGGGCAGGGTGGGGTCGCCCATTTCGAGCAGACTCTGGGCGGGGCAGCGCCCGCACACGCCGCGATTACTGCAGGTGTTGCAGCCGACAGCCTCGGTTTTTTTGGATCGGATGGCCGTGCGATGATCGCGCCAGTCGTCGTCCAGCACCTTGCTGCGCAAGTCGTAGGGGTTTTCCCGCCAGATCATGCAGGGATGAAGCCGCCCCTGGGGGTCGACGTGGCAGGTGCGCACGCCAGCTCCGCAAACAAAGAGGTTTTCGCCGGATGAGTGATTGTAGGCGTTGGTCACGTAGGTGTTGTACTGGCCAAGATTCGCTTCGAGGTCGATCAACTCCACCTCGACGTATTCCTGGGGGCTGAGGCGTTCCCTGAGGGGATCGGTATTGTGGTCGATTTTCGGGTGGACGTCGATATCGTAACGGAACGTGGTGCCCTGCTCCAGGACCCACTGCCGGATGTCCTTGAATTCATGGACGTTGCTCTTGATGGCTATGGTTTTCAGCGCCAGGGGGAGCCCGGCGTCCAGCATGAGCTGACAGCCGCGCCGGAAGCGCTTGAAGGAACCCTTGACGCCGGTCACGTTTTCGTAGGTCGCCTCGGTGTGTCCGTAAATCGTGACTTCGACCTTGCGCGGCGGGTATTTTTTCCAGAAACCGACAATGTCTTCGTCCACCAGGGTGGCGTTGGTGAAGATGGTGAGGATCATGCCGAGCTCGCGCTTGGCATACAGGTAGAGTTCCTTGAAGTCGGGACGGGCGAGCACCTCGCCGCCGGTCATGAGCAGGAAGATCACGCCGCCATCGGCCAGTTTCTTGAGCACGGCCTTGGCTTCTTCCGTGCCCATTTCGTTGTCGGTAGCTCCCGGGTAAAGAATATAGCAATGCTTACAGCGCACATTGCAACGAAGGGTCAGCTCGAAGCTGCCACAGAGCGGGAGCGGCGTTTCCTGCCCCATCTGCATTTTTTCATAGAGCCGGAGCAGGCCACCGGAGTGGGCTATACAATCAGCGCATGACATCAGGCGGGTTTCCCGTCGTATGCGCGAATGGCCCCGGCTTCCGTAAGCTGGCTCAGCAACTCGTCCAGGTCTCGGTCAACCTGGGCCTCCGTGGTGTCGTATGCGGCCAGGACGTGTGACTTCAGTTCGGTGCGGCTGGTGTGTTCGCCGATGTGGTCCCAAACGTAGGAAGCCACCTCGTCCAGCGTGAGGAAGCCGTATTCCGCATCGATTGTTTTGCGGATCGGTGCCAGGATGCGTTCACCGCGAACGCGGCTTTCGGCAATTCCTGCTCCTGTCGACTATACCATGTTGTCATACGTTCCAGACTGGGCCAGTATCCGGCAGGTCGGATTAAAGATCAACCTATTAGCCGTCCACTTTTCCCGATTCATGGAGGGTCAGGGCCTTGATGGCCGCGAGCTGTTCCAGGAATTCTGCCACATCTGCCTGGACGGTGGCTTCATCCACCTTGCAGTTTTCCAGTATCCATCGGCAAAGGTCTGCCTCATGGTCGCCGGCAAGCACGCGTTCCCAGAGATCCGTTCCCCAGGCATTGAGCTCAAACATCTCGACGCCTGAAGCATCGATGGGAATGAGCAGGCATTCATCGTTCAGGTGCCGTTCTGCCAGCATTTCCCGGTGAAGTTCGATGCTTCGCATACCAAAGATATGCAGCATGGGCGATGGCTTGACAACTGATATTGGCGTCAGGAAGCGGTTCACCCCGGTGATGAACACCTGCGGGAGCGCTTTTCCTGTCCGTGAGCGGGTGGCAGCGCGTCCATGGTTTTGCGTGCGCTGGTCGGCAAATTTCCGGTTTCGGCTCGCCCGGTGAGCTCGGAAATGCTGCATCCCCACATGGCTTTCGGATTTTTATATCACAAAGCGTTGCTGATTGGTAGGTTACGTAATAAACATATGTATTTAACTATACGTCATCAATGCGCTATTATAGGTGGATAGTTGCTTTTAAGCGTTTACAATGGACTGCATAAACGGCCGCTGCTCAGCGGCAGGGTTTCGGGGTAAATAACCACCGGATGGTGGCGGGGTTTTGAGAAGCCCGCATAACGGAATACCGGAGAAGTTATGAAGGTTTCACAATATACGTGTGGAGGGTTTCTGTCTGTTCGAGGGCGTTTGAATCAAGCGTATGGGCGGGCTGTCCTGCGGGGAAGTATCGTGCTTTTGTGCCCGGCCGCCCTGTTCGCCGGCCCCCCCGCGATCGATACCTTCTACACACCCTTGCCCGAGGACCAGGGGCTCACCATGTTGCGCAGTATCTTTACCCAGAGCGGTTGCTCTTCTGGCTCTCCCGAGCCGACAAATCCCGTGACAACCTACATATCGATTACCGTGCTTCGCGATGGAACCTTGATCTATTACGACCATGTTGAAGACGGTTTCGAAAGCGTGATCCACATGCCGACGAACGGCACGACGGAAGTATGGGGCAACGGCATCTTTGCCGATGGAGCCCCTCCCGGGTGCCTGACCGATGCCTGTGACGTGTTGAGCGCCGGATCCACGATTATTCTGCGTAACGACATTGATACCACCAACATGGGACTCATTGATTATGACGGCGGCGACAAGATTGCGGCAACCGACATTATCTCCATGACGCGTGCGGAATGGGCTGCGGGGAGCGCGACCCTGCTGGCGGGTGCCCTGGAAATGTATCCGGTCGACAAATGGGGCACCTTCTACGAGATTCCCGTGGGAGAAGATCAATTCGGGAACTCGAATAATCCCTACGAGTATACCGGGTTGGCCGTGATGGCCCAGGCGGCCGGCACCAGCGTGGATATCGATTTCGACGGGGACGGGACGCCGGAGGTGTCGATCGTCCTGGACGAAGGGGAAAGTCACCTGGTGGATGGCGGCTTGCAGGTGGGGGCGACCGTTTCCTCCAGCCGGCCTGTACAGGTGTCCTTGCTGACCGGTGATCGATGCAGCCGGTATGAATCACGTTTTTTCACCCTGTTCCCAAAGAGCCAGTGGAGTACGGCCTATTTGAACCCCGTGGGGACACCTCCCGCTGATGACCCGACGATTGTCACGCTCTACAATCCCGATTCCTCCAACCTGGTGGTGACGGTCGACGTAACCGGCGGGGGCAGCTCGACGGTCAATGTGCCGCCCGGAGGCACGGGTACGTACACGATGCCCAACCTGTCCGGGGCAAAGTTTTCTGGCCCCTGGCCCTTTTATGCTGTCGCGGCCGTTGATGCTGAAAATGGCGGGGGACAGACCCATGACTGGGGTTTTGCCTTGGTGCCCGAGTCCGGGCTTTCCCAGCAAACATTGATAGGCCTCGGACTCGGCGAGGATCCCGACACCTCGACGGGGGCTAACGTCAGCCCCGTCTGGATCACGACCGAGTTGATCTGTGGCGTGCCGCCCGTGGATGGCAAAATCCGGGTGTATGTCGATTACGATAATGACGGGAACGATGCGGGTAACACGAACAATGTGGATCCGCGTTTTAATCTCCAGTACGATGTTTTTTTTGACCTTGATCCCCTGGAGGCCCTGCGCATTTATGATCCGGACGGTGACCAGACCGGGATGTATGTGTGGATTTCCGATCCCGACGATGCGGACCAGGAGTGCGCGGTGCTCGCCACCGCCTGGGGTCAGGATCCCAATACCGCACCTGGTGGTTCTCCTGCGATTGATGTGGGTACAGCCGTTCCAAACATCGCGGCCCTGAGCGCCCACAAGACCAGCGTGGTGTCCCTGGATGCCAACGGTGACGGCCTGCCGAACCTCGGTGACCAGGTTACCTATTCCATCGA
>JAYGFS010000623.1:0-5763 GCA_046581765.1 Verrucomicrobiota bacterium | reverse complement strand
TCTGCTGGGGCAAGGACGTCGAGGACGCCTACTGGAAAATGGAGAACACCGACTCCTATTGCAAGACCATCTGGATCGCATCCCAACTCGGCCGCCCCCTGAAAACCATCACCAAGGGCCAGGCCAAGGAGCTGATTGAGTTGCGCGGGGTGCTGGGCATGGAAGACAAGCGGTCGGACTGGAAAGAATGCGAACTCTGCGATAATGCGGATTTCCATCCCGGGGTCATGTGCGAGACGCCCGCGATGAACCAGGCCCCGGAACCCGCGGACCATGAGATGGAGTCCGCGGTGCAACAGATTACCGACCTGATTATGGAACGATTGAAATAAACCCGTGGGCGGCGATGGCCGCTTTGCGGCTAACGGAGTTCAACTCCGCGCCACGGAAGGACGAAAAGGACGAATATGAAAGTAACGATTATTGGCGGTGGTGGCCGCGTGGGATCCAACGCCGCATTTGCCCTGCAATGCGCGGGCATCGTGTCGGAAATGCAGATCCTGGATGCGAATGCCGAGCTGGCCGAGGGCGAAGCCCTCGACCTGATGCACGGCGCGTCTGCCCTCGCCGACCAGAAAATATACTCCGGTGATTACACCCGCTCCGCGGACTCGGATTTCTTTGTCATCACCGCGGGTCTTCGGCGCCAGCCGGATGAATCGCGGCTGGACCTGATCAACCGGAATGTTTCCCTGTTTAAACAGATCCTCCAGAGCATCCAGGACGCAGGCCACAAGCCGGACGTGAAGATTTTTGTCGTCTCCAACCCGGTCGACATCCTGACCAAGCTCGCGGCAGAAACCCTGGACCTTCCCTGGCAGCAAGTCATGGGCCTCGGGACCATGCTCGATACCGCGCGGTTTCGCTCCCTGATCGCGACAGAGTTCGATCTCGCGCCGACCCAGGTGAAGGCGCTGATCCTCGGCGAGCACGGGGACTCCATGGTGCCGATCTGGTCATCCGCAACCGTGGGCGGCCTGCCCTTGGCCGGGTTAAAGGGTCTCAATCCCCATGTGCAAGACCAATTATTCACCCGCACCAAGGGCAGTGGCTCGGAAGTCATCAGCCGCAAAGGCGGGGCCGGATGGGCGGTTGGTGCGACGATCGCCGAGTCCATCCATGCGATGGCCCTCGATAAAAAGGCCCTGTTACCGGTGTCATCCTGGGTGCAGGGCGCGTACGGAATCCGCGATGTCTGCTTGAGCGTACCCACCGTGGTGGGTCGTGCGGGCGTAATCGACCAGCTTGAAATCGATCTCTGGCCCAAGGAGAAGCAGGGTCTCGAGGCATCTGCGCGGGCATTAAAAGAGACGCTGAAAAACGTCCAGTAGGCCGCACCTATGCTGGCCATCGAACGTCAACACGAGATTCTCACCCTCCTCGATTCGCAGGGCAGCATTCGCGTCGGCGAACTGGCCAAGCGTTTTGAGGTCACGGAGGAAACCATTCGGCGCGACCTGCACCTGCTCCAGGACGAGGGGAAATTGCAGCGCAGCCACGGTGGAGCCGTACCGGTTGATCTCGGTTCACGTGAAATACCGCATTGGCAACGGGAAGCCGAAAACGTGGAAGAGAAGCGCGCGATCGGAAAGGAAGCAGCCTCGCGGGTGGAGGAAGGTGACACCATCCTGCTCGATGCCAGCTCGACCGCCTGGTTCATGGCGCAGTACCTCAAAGATATCTCCGTGACTGTGCTGACCAACGCCATCCAGGTGGCCCTGGCCCTGGCCAAGCACCAGAATATTCGAATCATCCACACCGGCGGGACCCTGTCCCGGGCTTCCCTGTCCTTCCAGGGCCCCATCGCCGAACGCGCCCTGGACGAGTTTCACGTGGATAAACTTTTTCTTTCCTGTCGCGGATTGGACGCGGCGCGGGGGCTCAGCGATGCCAACGATGTACACGCGGTGCTCAAACGCAAGATGGTAGCGATCGCGGACCGGAAAATCCTGATGCTGGATCATTCCAAGTTTGGCAAGCGGGCCCTGACCTTGATTGCAACCCTGGATGCCTTCGACGAGTTGATCACGGACACCCAGGCGGATCAAGCGATGCTGGATGGCGCGCGTGAACTGGGCTTGACGGTTTCGGTTGTAGATCCGTAGGCCCCTGCAGCACGGTGGGGAAGAGCGGGAACCCATGCCCTCGTGCTTGCGAGCGCAACGATATCACCGGTAAAACGAGCGATAGGCCTGCTCCCAGGTCTCGGCATCCTGCGGCAGGAAGGTCTCGACCGTGAATGACGCGCGGACCACCGCCCGCCCGGCGGATAAGTCGGCAACCACGCCGGTCGCAATCATCTGCATAATCACGTTGCCCGCAGCCGTGGCCTCGACCGGGCCGGCAACGACCTTTCGATTCACCGCATTGGCCACGCACTGGTTCAGCAGCTTGTTCTGGGTGCCGCCGCCGGTGATGTGCAGGACTTCCAGTGGATCGCCCCCACGAAGGCCTTCCAGGCGATCGAGGATATCCCGGTACTTCAGGGCCAGGCTGTCGATCACGCAACGCACCATCGCCGCTTTATCGCCCGGCACCGGCTGGTCCTGTTCTTTACAGGTAGCTGCGATGGCTGCCGGCATGTCGCAGACGCCGGTGAACGCCGCGTGGTCCGGGTCGATAAGGGAAACCAGGGCCGGGGCGGCCTCGGCCAGCACAACCATGTCCGGGAATTCAATCGATTCGCCAGCCTCGTTCCAGACCCGCCGGCATTCCTGGAGGATCCACAGGCCGTTGATATTCTTGAGCAGGCGAATCGTTTTCTCAACCCCCACCTCGTTGGTAAAGTTTTCCGCCAGGACATCCGGGCCCAGGCGGGGCTCAGACAGTTCCGCGCCGAGCAGCGACCAGGTACCGGAACTGAGGTAGGCAAAACTCTCGCCCTCCGCCGGAACCGCCACCACGGAAGAACCCGTGTCATGACTGGCGACGGTGTAGACCGGGACCCCGGCCAGGCCGGTGGCTTCTATGAGTTCGGGCTTCAACTCTCCCAGGCATGTGCCCGGGTCGACCAGGTCGGGAAGAATCGAGGATGGAATATCCAGGCGCGCCAGCAGTTCCGTCGCCCACTCGTGCGTGGCCGGGTTGTAAAACTGGGTGGTACTCGCATTTGTTCGCTCACAAACCATCTTCCCGGTAAGCCGGTAGTTGATGACGTCTGAAACCATGAGCAGCTTGTCCACCCCCGTGACCCGCGGGTATTCCTCCACCAATTGGTAGAGGGTATTAATCTGCATGAACTGGAGACCGGTGTAGCCAAAGATCTCGGCCTTGGGGACGGAGGCAAAGACTTTTTCCATCATCGGGTCAAGGCGCGTATCACGATAATGGTAGGGTGCATGCAGCATCTCGCCATCGGAATCGAACAAGGCATAGTCCACGCCCCAGGTGTCGACCCCGATACTCCGGATGTTTTCCACGCCGTACTTTTCGCAGGCGCGTTTCAAGCCCGCTACAATCGCGCTCCAGAGATCCTCGAATTTCCAGTAGAGGTGGCCGTCGATCTCCGTGGGGCCATTTTTAAAGCGATGCACGGCTTCGAGTTCGAGTTTTCCATCGGCGAAAACCCCGCCGATGACCCGGCCGCTACTGGCACCGAGATCGATGGCGAGGTGAATGGATGTCGGGTTCATCACAGGGGATTTAAAAGGGAAAACCAGCGGTTGAAAGCATTTCTGTTGATTTTTCTACACGCCCCCTAGGGCCGCAACATGAAGCGCAGGCCGCCGGCGCTGACCCGCACCCCGTTAGCATAGCGAAAGGGCCCGTATCGCCGGGCGGTACGTTTGGACTTCAACCAGAATATGCCCTCCCCATCGACCGTGTCGACTTCATCGATGATGAAGCCGGTGCCGTAGAGTGAAAGCTCCAACCCCTGCACCAGCGTGAAGGGCCCGCTCGGTTGGCCGCCCGCCCCCAGGAGCTTCATGCGAAACTGATTTCCCAGGGAGACCCCCAGTTCCACCGAATCAAGCGACCCGGCCAGCGCCTTCAGTTTCACCGGGTTCGCTTTGTAGGCCGTCGCCGGAATCTTTTTGGCCGCCTTCCAGTTCTTTGAGGTGTACGCCAGGGTTTTCCATGGACTGGACGGCTTGCCGCTGTGGCACATGAACCGGTCATCGCTTGATACGCTGAAGATACGGCCGTCCACCAACTCCACCTCCAGGACCAGGGCAAGGCCACCCTGGCCCTTGGGATTCCTGCAGTGCAAGGCCATCACGTTGCGTCCCTTGCGCAAATTGCGAACCGGCAACTCGGCCAGCTCCCCCCCTGTTCCCTCGCCGAGCCTTTCCGCGTTCACGTGAATCAACATGGAGTCAACCGCCACCCCGCGAAATTCCGCGCGCTTCGGAACCTCGGGAAGGGTAAACTCCCGACGAAAGTAAACCGTCTTGCTCGCCGAACCCTTCTCCTTCCAGATCCACGCAGGATCGGCCGAGAAGACCAGGCTGCAGAAAATAAGCTGGTAGACCAGGCAACGCATACGTGTGGAAACGTAACCTGAACCCGGATGCCTTCGCAAGGAGCTTTAGGCCGGATCGGGTGCCGGATGAACCCCGTTCCCGTGATGAACGGATTCGATAAAACCGGCGCAGCAGACAGGCTGAGGCTCACGGCGGGAACGAGTAGCACGGCGCGAAACATGGGCGGCCCACTATATCCCAGGCCCGGCCCTTTGTCGATGTCAGCCGGGATCCGAACGGGACCTTGGGTACCGGAAAAAAGAGAAGTCAATCCAGGTCTTCCGGGTGAATGATGGAGGATTATGATTGGTATTTGCCCCCGTCTTCATTACCTATCCCGTGATTCTCCGCTTAAGATAAAAGGAACGCACATGAAAACAATCGCCCGGCTCATCCTCGCCCTCCTGATCCTTGGAAGCCTCCCGGCAACCGCGGCTGATAAGCCCGCGGCCAAGGCCAAGCCGAAGAAAAAACCGAACCCGGTCTTCGCAAAGATCAAGGATGACCCGGCCCTGCCCCGGGTCCTGCTCATCGGCGACTCGATCTCCATCGGGTACACGCTGGGCGTGCGAAAGCGCCTGGAGGGCAAAGCCAACGTGCACCGGCCGCCGACGAACTGCGGACCGACCCTCCGCGGCCTGGAGCAGATTGATGCCTGGCTGGGGGACGGAAAGTGGGATGTCATCCATTTCAACTGGGGCCTCCACGACCTCAAGTACATGGGGCCGAACAGCCAGAACCTGGCCGACCCGAAGGTGGGGCACCAGCAGGTTCCGCCGAAGGCATACGAGGCCAACCTGGACCTGCTCGTCCAACGGATGAAGAAGACCGGGGCCGCTCTCATCTGGCGAAACACCACCCCGGTACCTCCCGGGGCCAGGGGACGGGTCGTCGGTCACGCCAAGCAATACAACGAGATCGCGGCACGGGTGATGAAGAAGCACGGCGTGCGTACACACGACCTGTACGCCTTTGTCATCCCGCGCATGGACACGATCATGCTCAAGGCGAACGTCCACTTCAGCAAGGAGGGCTCCCAGGCCCTCGCGGAAACCGTGGTGAAAGAGATCGAGGCGGTCCTTCCCTAGGCCGGGGACCCGGGATAAGCCCCCGGGGCAGTCCCGGCCCTACTCCTCCGCAACCCGAATGACCATCCAGGTGTCGGCGACATCTTTCCAGGGCGTACCCAGGAAATCGCTTAGCACCACGCTGGTCTGCGACCCCTCGGAGGGGATGCTGAGCAGGAGGTCCGGCCAGGTCGTCGGGTCGAAGTCCGTTCCGGGGGAGGAATCCGTGGAGT
>JAYGFS010000575.1:0-3332 GCA_046581765.1 Verrucomicrobiota bacterium | reverse complement strand
GAATGTACCGGCGGAACTGTTGAGATCCTGCACGGAAATATGATCCTCAAAAACTTCAATCAAGAGGTGATTGCGGGAGACGGACTTATTCAGCAGACGAATCAAATTGGTAGACGAACGGCCCATCGTCACTCGCTGGCGATCCAATTCGACCGGTGCCTGGTCCTCCATCATGAGCTTTAAAGCAAAATTATTGTACGCTGGCTGCATGATGCCCTCTAGCACTCCTTCCCGGTAAAACCATGCCCAATGGCCATCTCACTGACGTGCATAAAACCCAAACAATTCAGACGGTACATGAGCAGGAAACATACCACTAGGGGCCTTCTCGCGATCAAAGGCGAGCATGGTTGAGTCAAATGTTCGACCTGTAAGAAATGTATGTACTCACCCCATCTCCCGGGGCCTACTGAGGCCCGGATCGGCCCCATCCACCAAACATCCGGTCTCGGGCGTCTCTTAGATGTTCATAATCGAGAACGCGGGCTCTCATTCGCGTTCGATGCGATAGTAGGCACGCTGTCCACCCGGGTTCGGATCCGTGAAACTGTTCCGGGGAGCGGTATCCGCCAACCCACTGGCAATGCGGATCCAGTCCGGCGGCTGCAGCCGATGGGTGCGCCACACGGAGTAGCGTTCTCCCGCCGTACTCTCCCAGCTGATTTCGGCCATTCCTCCCGCAAAGCCAACCTGGCTTTCCATGGAGAATTCCGTGGTGGGCACCAACGCGATGCGGCCGCTACCCTGGTACGCATAATCCACGGCATAACCAGCGGGGATATTTTCGTTTGCAAAGCGGCCGATCAAGCTCCCGTACTCGGCAATCACAACATCATTGCTTCCACTATTTAAGATGACCACATCGAGGCTGGAATCTACCGGGTCCAGGTTCAACACACCGGTCACCACAACATAATCATTGGTCGCTTGATCGAGTTCAATCTCCCATCGGGCTTCCTGGAGCAGGTGGTCACCCTGGATCACGCTCCGGCCCACCGAAGCTCCCGGGGCCAGGGTTCCGCCGGCCAGGTTCAGGTTGAAGTCTACGCGGTCTGCAGACAGTCGACCCCCGGTCATGAGAAACCCGGGGGACCCGGTGAGGGCACCCACGTGAAGGGATCCCGAAAGCAGGGCCAGGTTGTCGAGACTATCTACCGATGCGGCATGGACCTCCGCCCCGTCGATGGACAGGGTGGACATCCCACCCAGGTCCTGGATGGCTCCGGCGACATGCAGGCTACCCCCATTCAACGCCAAGCAGGCGGTCGTGTTCTCCGGATTCGCACTCGTGCCCGTCACGCTTACCCGCGCGAGATCAACCCGGTTCGCTGTCAGCAGGCCCCCGCCCATGATCAGGGTCCCCTGCCCGGCCCCATTCCCTCTATCGTGGCGACCGATGTGGAGCACACTCAAGGCCCCGTTCAGCACTCCCAGGCCCGCATCCAGCACCCCCGTGGAGATGGTGCCGGTATTGACCGCGTTGTAGCCCAGGCGGAGCTCCACGGTCCCCGTGTTCTTGCCCCAAAGATTCACCACCCCACCATGCGGAACCAATGCCCTGCCCCGCGATTTTCGATAGGCAACGGTCAGGATGTCGGTTGTGATATCATTGGTGGTCGCACCGAAGTTCAGCAGGCTCTCCGGTGGCAGAATAGCGGTCTCGGCCCCCTGGCCCTGAAGGGGGGAATCCGCCACCGTGACCACGTCCGCATGAATTTCGTTCGCGCCACTGTTTGCGAGATACAAGCGACCTTCAAAAGCCGGGCCGTTGGAAGCGTCGGAGGACCCGATGCGCAACTCCGTCGCATCGATCCGGACGCCGGTCGCGTCTTCAAAATCACCGATGCCCGCATGCTCGAGTGCGGGTGAGGGATTCCCTTCGCGACGACCGATATCGACCAGTCCGGGCGTCGCGGGGCGACCGATGCGGACCGCCCCCCCGTTTACGGTCAGGGTAGCTGAACGATTGAGGTAGCCCAGGCGAAACGCATCCACGTCAAAGCCCCCGTTCAGCACATCGACACTTCCCCCGTCGACCAGGAAGTAATTGTAGCCGCCATCATGGGGCACGCCGCCGTCGACCACCAGCTCGCCACCGCTCATCAGCACCCCGGTTGCAGCGGCACCTGAACCCGGGACATCCCCCAGCAGCAGGTCTCCGTTCCGGGTGATGCTCGCCGCCGCATCGTCCAGGATCGCCCCGATCTGGCCTGAAGGCAGAGCGGGCCCCGTGTACGCGGCTGTAATGAACCCATTCGGCCCGGGCGTCACCGCGATCGACCAATCCGGGTGGGCACTTGCAAGCCCGTTATCGACCAGGTTGCTCGCAGCAACAATGAGGACATTTCCCGCGGGCTCAAGACTGATCCCCGCCGGAACCCACCGGCTCCAGTGCTCGCTGGTCACGTCGTCCCACACGTTGGTGCCCCCGGTCCACACGCTTGAATCCGCGCGATTGGTATTGGGCAGGCCCGTTCCGGCAACTGCAAAATCAACCAGCGAACCCGCCTCGAAATGTGCGTTGGTCGCCTGGAAAACCGGGTTCTCGATGGCGAGCTTGAGGCGCAGGGTCGTATTGCTCTCCTGCACATACTGGCCAAGCTTCCACGTAAAGTCATCCGCGAGGGCGTTGAGTTCCAGTTCGGTCGTCCCGCCGGTGGGCGCATTCAAGGTCACCTCATCCACGACAAAATCACCGCGTACAGCGAAGAGGCCCTGGTTGATCTCCAGGCGACTGGCCCCGCCCTTGTCAAGGACATCCCCGGCGACCTGGAAAGACCCGCCGTTCATGATCAGCGTTCCCCGGGTATTCAGCGGATTGCTGCTGGTGCCGACCTGCGCGAGAAAGACTTCACCCGCATCCACCGTGCCCTGGTCCATCACAAAGGTGCCGCGGCCATTCCCGGTTGAACTGCTGTGGAACCCAAGAACCACGCTGCCAAAGTCGGCATCCAAGTGGCCACCGCTCATGTCGAAGGTGCCTTCCGCCTGGCTCGCCGTTCCGGCATTATTAAACCCGACCCGGAGATTCATCACTCCACCCGTGCGCCCGCCCATGCGTACGGTTCCACCCGGCAGAATATCCATGACGCCCTTGCTTTTTCGCTGGCCAACATAGAGCCAATCCACATGAAGGCGGTTGGTAGCAGCCCCCAGGTGAAGGGAACTGGTCACCTGGGTATTCCCGGGACTGCTGCTGTCGCCCAGGCGAACCACATTTGCCGTGATGGTGTTGACGCCGTTTGTAGCCAAGTGGAGCTCACCGCTGAAGCCCCCTGTACCACTTGCCGTAGCCTGCCCCAAGTGGATGTTTTCCACGTCCATATCCACGG
>JAYGFS010000493.1:0-5368 GCA_046581765.1 Verrucomicrobiota bacterium | reverse complement strand
CCAAGGGCAGCCGAGCCAGGGGCAGCCCAGCCAAGGCCAGCCGAGCCAAGGCCAGCCGAGCCAGGGCCAGCCGAGCCAGGGGCAGCCCAGCCAGGGGCAACCGAGCCAGGGGCAACCGAGCCAAGGCCCGCCCAGCCAGGGGCAACCGAGCCAGCCCAGCCAGGGGCAACCCAGCCAACCGGGCCAAGACAAAGGGCCACCGCAAGGCGGTACGGATCAGCCCTATCAGGCTCAGGGAGAGCAGGCGGCTCTGCCCATGCCGGCCCAGCAAGCCGCTACGACACCCCTGCCCGGCCAGGAGGTATCTGCTGCGATAATCCAGCTCCAGGCCGCGCAAAGCGATCTCCAGACCGGTCGTTCGAGTCCGTACACGGCAGATCATTTACAGGATGCGGCCCACGCACTCCAACAAGCCTCGGCTGCACTCGCCGAAACGGTACTCGGCCAGGTGAATAACCAGGTGGCCGCGCCGGAGCAGGCCCAGTCGGCTTCGCAGGGTTCCCCCCAGGGCGGCAGCGGCGGACCCCAGGGCAATCGTTCACCCCAGGGCAAAGCGGCGGCGGTACCCGACTTGAAGGAGGATTTCAAGGGCAAGGGGTGGCGGGGACCAAGGGACCGGTTAAAATCGGGTGATTTCCAGCGGGACAAGAACCAGTATACCGACTATTACCGCAAAGCGAATGCGCAGTACCTGGAGAAACTGTTGAAAGAAGCAAAGCAAGACGGCAAGTAGATCCTCGTGCGCAGCTACCTTCATGGGAAGGTGGGAAGCCTATCAATTATCCATGAGTTATTCGTGATTCGTAAGCATTTATCCATCAGCCACTTTCGATCCTCCGCAATCGATCATCCGTTTTCAATGATCGGCCTCTGTGCTGCACTCACCCTGGGTGCCGTGTGCGGTGCGGGCGAGAAAACGGATCGCGAACACCTGGACGAGATCCAGGCCCAACACGAAGTCGACCGGGCCATCGGCAAGGGCCTTGATTTCCTGGTGTCCAAGCAGGACCCCGCAACGGGCCAGTTTGCGGGCGACTTGCCGAACTGCCATACCGCGCTTTCCTGTATCGCCTTGATGGCGGCGGGGCAGATCCCGGGTCAGTCCAAGTACGGGGACAACCTGAATCGCGGCATCATGTACCTCGTTCGCAAGAGCAAGGAGCACAAGGGGTACTACGGGAACGAGGGCAACGGGCGCATGTACGGGCATGGGATCTGCACGCTGGCACTCTGCGAGGCTTACGGAATGATGGAGAAGGGGAAGGAAAACCTGAAGGTCAAGGAGGCGATCGAAGCGGCCTTGAAGATTATTCTCTACGCCCAATCGGACAAGGATACGAGCAGGGGCGGCTGGCGCTATGAACCGAAGCCCAAGGACGCGGACCTCTCGGTAACGGTCTGGCAGATTCTCTGCCTGCGCTCGGCGCAGAACTGCCAGCTGGATGTCCCGGACAAGGCCATTGAGTTGGCCCGGGACTACGTGCGGCGAACCTTTAACCGGGGCCAACAGGGTTACGCCTATGAACCCGGGAAAAACGCGAGCCCGGCCATGCGTACCGCCGGGGTGGTCGCCCTGCAGGCACTGGGTGCCCGGCACGATGCCACGGACATGAAGATGATGAAACAGTCCGCCTCGTTTCTGGAAACCCTGGATCCCGCACACGCGTCCCATTACTGGTATACCTGTTATTACCTGGCCACCGGGGCCAACATGATGGGTGACAAGCTGCGTGAGAGCTTTCTGCCGCGCCTGGAAAAGACGATCATGAAGTTACAGCGGGACAATGGTGAGTTTTCCAAGCACAGTGGCCATCAGGGCGGTGTCTACAGCACAGCCTTTGGCGTGATTTGCCTGTGTGTTCATTACCAGTATTTACCCATATACCAGGAATAGGCCTGGCGCGCGGTTGCTCGCCGCTTCGACGGTACGAAGAAGCGAAGCATACCCACCGCCCTCCACGAGAGAATAAATTGAAATAACGGAGCAAGAACGATGAAGCAGTATTTGATGTGTATTTTTATCCCCCTGATGACCTGGGCCCAAACGGACGAGGTGAATCCGGTCCCCCCCCTGTTGCGCAATCTCGAGGCCACGAGCCCCCGGGTCGCCGCCAGCGCGGCCCGTTCGCTTGGCGTCATCTTCTCCCCGGGTGGCCGCAGTGGCGATGAGGTCAAACAGGTGACCGATGCCTTGATGGGAACACTGGGTGCCACGAGTGCGAATGTGCGCAGGGAGTCGGCCAGCGCCCTGGGGGCCATGCTGTCGACATCCGCGCTCGGCCGCCTCAAGGAAACCGTGAAGGATGCCGACTACACAGTGGCCATTGCAGCCGCCACCGCGGTGCGCAAGATCCTCCCGGTTGATGAAGCCCGGGTCTACCTGAAGGAAATCGCCGGCGATCCGGCTGAAACCGTACAAATCGCCGCCTACGACGCGATGGTGGAAATTGCGGGACCCAATGATGCCGACTTCATGGTGCAAGGTCTTGGCGCGAGCAACTGGCGCATCCAGGCAAACTCGGTCCGTGGGCTGGAGCGTTCCATCCAGGCCGGGGCGCGACCCGAATCCGAGGTGTTCGACCAGGTCGCCGGCCTGCTGGGCAACGACGTGAGCAACGTGGCCGAAGCGTCACTGCACCTCCTCGCGCGGGTACGCCATCCGGACGCGCTGCGAGCCGTGATTGCCGCCAGCGACGCGGAGGGTAAGAATGGCTGGCGGACGCGCATGTACGCCGTGCGCACGATTTACAACATGGGCTACCCGCGCATGCGCGACGGGCTTCCCGCGGTGATTCGCCAGCTCGGGGACCCGACGGCGAACGTGGTGAAGGAAGCACGTGGCGTACTCAACTGGCTGCGGAACGAACGTAAGATGCACCAGCGAGACCTATTCCCCCTGCTCCTGACGGAGTTGGAGGCCGCCGAGGAAGACCACAGCCGTGCGGGAATCATGTCTGAAATGAACCATGACATCCCGAGCCAACAGGTGTCGCGAGTGGCCAAGGTGGCATCGAATGCACTGGAACAAGGCATGGAAAACAAGGCTGTCTGGGCAGTACGCGCGCACGCGATCAACCTGCTCGCCTGGAGCGAAAACACGATGGCGATCGAGAACATCGCCACCTGCGTGGGCGACGATGTCCCCAACGTTCGCCAAAACGCGGGCAACGCCCTCTCGCGCCTGTGGTCGCATTGTACGGAAGAGCAGAAGGCCAAGGTCGCGCCGATCCTGCAACCCCACCTGGTGGATACCCGCGATTGGCGTAAAACCTCCATCGCGGCACGTAATTCGGGCTATTACCCGTCAACCGAGGCCATCGCCCCCCTGGTCAAGCTGTTGAGCCACGGCGTGCAGAACGTCCGCAACGGTGCCGCCCAATCGTTGATCAACATGGTGCAGCACAAGGACGCGGCGTACCGGGGCTCGGTCGAGACAACCTTGCTGCCGGAGTTAAACGCAACCGACCTGTCCTGGGAGCAGGGAGTACGCGTGCTGGGGGCCCTGCAAAATTCAGCAAACGTCGAGTTGCTCACGCGCATCCTGGGGCGGGGGAACTGGCGCGCGCAGGAGAACGGGGCACGCGCGACCATCCAGCTGGTGAACGCAAACAAGCTGGAGAACAAGGCCTTGAACGATGTGCTGATCCGGAATGCGCAGAGCACGATTCTGCAGGTACAGGAGGCCTCGAACGATGCACTGCGAGCGCTGGCGAAATAAATCCCTTGCCGGTGGACTGCGAAATCACGGAGCACCGGCTCGACCAGGCCGTGACCCATCTGCTACACCGGTCGCGGGGGGACCATCGTGCCCATGAGGTACTGTTCGCTTATGGCGGGATACCTCCTGCTCCTGGCACCCGGTCTTGCGGACTGGCCTCAATGGCGAGGTCCCGATCGAAACGGGGTAACGAAGGATGACGTGCGGTTGAATCTTTCCTGGGAAGAGGCCGGGCCCGAAAAGCTATGGCAGAGCGAAACCTTTCCCCGGGAGAACGGAAGCGGCAGCGTGGTGACGTCCGGCGACCGCGCATTCGTGCTGGTGAACTGGCAAGAACAGGTTCCAACCGAACAACGGCGTCTGGATGCCCGCGTCCAGAATGATTTGGGGGTGCTCGACCTGGCCAAGATGCCCCCAGACCTCGTAACCCGCCTGGAGGCCTCCCGCATATCGATGCCGAAAAGGTTGGGCGGGAGCAGGCTGATCCACTGGATTCGCGGTGAACTTCCAAATATTTTACGCACACCCACGGAAGAAAAGGCCTGGAAAGGCACGGTTGAGCGGCGATTGCGCGAAGGGGAAAAGGCCTTGCCACTCGATGTCATGGAAATTTTATGGTCCGACCGCAAGCGTCAATTTCCAAGCGAGGCGGCATTGATTACATGGCTTGATGAGCAAGGCTTCCCCGCGGACATCCAGGCCACCATCCTGGACAAAGTCCCCAAGACCAAACCCCTCGCCGAGGATGTCATCTTCTGCCTCGACCTGGCAACGGGAAAAACCCACTGGAAAAGCGGATTTTCAGGGTCCCCGGACCGCACGGAAGCTTCGAGCACACCCATCGTCCAGGGCGGTCGCCTGTATGCCTGCTGCAGCATGCGAGCGGTCTGCCTCGATGTGAACTCCGGCAAGACAATCTGGTCGGTAGACCTGCCAAATGGCGGAACCGCGTCCTCCCCACTGCTTCTGGAGGATCGCATTATCTTTCTCGCGGGAAAACTGACAGCCCTTGATAAGATATCCGGACGAATCACCTGGATAAACCCCGACGTACGCGGCAAACGGGCTTCCCCCGCGCACTGGCGGCAAGGTGACCGCGATTACCTGGTCGTACACGGGGACAAGAATGGCCTTTATTGCGTGGAAGCAGAGACCGGCAAGCTCCAGTGGAAAATCGATGGAGGAGGCGACTCTACGCCGGTTGTATACCAGGACCAACTCATTGTACACTCGGCAAGTCCGGCAATTGGATTAGTAGTTTACGACCTCGACCCAGCAGGTCCCACGCTCCGCTGGAACCAGGTATTTGATGAAAGCAGGGGTGCTGCCAGCCCACTCGTGTACCGGGATCGCATTTACCTCGTTGGCGCTGACGCCGCAACCTGCTGTGACCTGGGCACGGGAAAGATTCACTGGCAGGAGTCGATCAAGGGCGATATTTCAAGCCCCATACTTGCGGACAACAGGATCATTGCCCTGACCAACAACGGGGGGTATCTCACGGTCATGGGAACAGACGCCGGGCAGTACTTGGAAGTGGCCAAGGTCCGGACACGCATGGCACGCTGCCCCTCCCCCGCACTCGCGAAGAACCGCTTGCTACTTCGGAGCCGTAACAACATCGAGTGCTTTGACCTGAGCTTCAAGCCC
>JAYGFS010000479.1:0-13755 GCA_046581765.1 Verrucomicrobiota bacterium | reverse complement strand
ACGAAACGGTCAGCATGACCCAGGTGCGGCCACGCGGCGTTGACTGCGTCCTTGTGCTCGTTGCCGTGGAATTGTTCGAGCTCGCGTCGTAGTTTGGTGGAAGAATTGATGGTCGTGGTGTGCTGAACCGGTTTGGTGGATTCGGTTCCTTCATAGGTGACCCGATAAAGACCTGATTGCACTTTGCGTCCCCCAATCGTGAAGTACATGGCGCCATCAACCCGGTGGATAATTACATCGGTGACGGGCAAGGGGCTCCCGGTGATGAACGTTTCCCTGGTAGCCGCGTAAGAGGCTCCATTGGCTTTCATGTGTACGGCGTGGATTTTTCCCCAGCTCCAGTCGAGAATAAAAAATGCGTCCTGGTACTTGGCTGGAAACTTTGCGCCATAGCCGAAGGTGGCGCCCGTGGGGGAGCCGGGGCCAATGTTGATAAGCGGTGGCAAGGTGTCCGGGTAAAACTCGGGCCGTTTACCGGTGCCGTTACGCCACCCCCACATCGATCCGCTGGTTACGTGGCACACGCGGGCTGGTCGGTACCATGAAGTATTGAAGTCGTACTCCATGTCCGCATCGTACGTAAAGAGCTCGCCATCGCGGTTTACGCCGCCGTCATAAATATTACGGTAGCCGGAAGAAACGATCTCCCACCTTTTCCCGTCGAGTGAAACCTTGTAGATGATGCCGCCCGGAGCGAGGCGGTCACGATTATGACCACGGCCATCGGGCATACGCGGCAATAGATGGTCCTCTCCCCAGTGCAGGGGCACGCGCGAGGTGTCCGTATTTAGCGGCGTGGTGTTGTTGCCCGTGATAAGGTATAGCGTATTTTTCGGTCCGGGTAAAACGGCATGAACGCCGTGGTCCCCCTTCGCGAACATTTCACGCAGCTTCTCCACCTTGTCCAGCTTGTCATCACCAGTGGAGTCGCTAAGGCGATACAGGCCGCTGGGAAACTTGCGTTCGTAGTCGTTGACCCCCACGTAGAGGGCGCCTGCAGTCCAGAGCAGTCCGTTGGCCGCCCGGATTTTAGCCGGCACCGGCTCAATATCCTCGGCGTTAAGCCTTTTTCCCGGTGCAGGTGGCGTAAAGCGGTAGAGTCCGCCAAACTGGTCGCTCACGATGATGCGGCCCTTGTTGTCATCGCACATGGCCACCCATGATCCCTGAATTGGCTTGGGCACCGAGTAGAGCAGCTCTACCTTGAAGCCATCAGGTGCTTTGATGTTCCGCACCGGGGTGGCCGAGTCAGAGACGGACTGAGCATGCGACAGACCGCTCAGGCACAGCAAAAAAACGATGAATGTACGATTCATGCCGCTGAAAGTACACGCCGATTGGGCCAATAGCAATCCCGGCGAAGCAGGGCCTGCGTCGCGGCTGGGCTTGCCCGGACCGGCGAGGGGCCAAGCTGTCCTCCAAGGGGCGGAGCGTATGGCTAGGGCTGAAAAAAACGACCCAGTTCTTTCAAAATCGCCTGCGTGACCGCGTGCCGGTCAATCCGGTTGCTCTGTCGATAGACAATCTTGCCTTGCGGGTTGATCAGCACGGTATAGGGCAGGGGTCCCGGCCACTCCGGGTCAATGATCTTCGCCAGTTCCTCGTCGGTTCCGTCAAAGAGCACGTGCGTGGTCGTCCGTCCTTCTGCTTTCAAGGCCTTGGCCAACTTGGGTTCGGGTGCCGCTCCCTGGGCTTCCAGGAACTTCTTCGCCTTTGCCCGATGCCGCGGGTCATCCCGGCTGATACTCATGAACTCAAAGTCGCGCATGCCAAACTTTCGGGAGATCGCGACCAGGTCAGGGAATTCCTCGACGCAGGGAGCGCACCAGGTCGCCCAGAGGTTGACCATGCGAAAGCGCGGATGCTCCTGGAGCAGCCTGCCAAGCGATGTCGTGTCGACGAGGTCCAGGTCGACCGGCGTGCTCGCCTGTTTTGCCGCGTGCCTTTTGACCCCTTCAGCCTTGTACGCCCACTTGGTCGAGCACCCGTGCGGACGCGTCTCAGGTACCGGTACCGGTTTGCCCGCGAGGAGTGCATCCACCACGTTAATGGTATCATGCTTCTTGACCAGTCGTGGGTCGGCATACCGGGAATCGTCGAAGCGGCCCTTGTACTGCAGCTTGCGATCCCGGTCGAAGATGAACACATGCGGTGTGGCCAGGCAGCCGTAGGCCTTGGCAACCGACTGCGTTTCCCCGTCGTAGAGATAAGGGAAGTTAAAGCCTTGCTCCTTCGCGTGCTTGACCATGTCCCCGTAGCTGTCCCCGTACGCGGAGTAGCCGAGTTCAGCCGGCCGGATGCCTGCGGGGGAATTCGGTGAGATGACAAGGATCTCCACGCCCTTCGGCCGGTAGTCCTCGACGAACTTGATAAAACGCTGCTCGATCGCCTGCGCGGTGGGGCAATGGTTGCAATTGAACATCACGACCAGCACCGGTCCCTGGGCGAAATGGGCCAGGGTGTACATCTTCCCGTCGATACCCTTCAGGTTGAAGTCGGGTGCGGGGTCGCCGGGGTTCAGGGTTTTGAGACCCGGCGGATTGGCAAAGGCGGTGAGTGCCGAGAGGATGAAGACGGTGGTCAGTGCTTTCATGCCGTGAATTTGACCCCGGGCCTGCGTGATGTCAAGGAATGAGAAGGTGGGAAGGCCTGCTAGAGGCCGCGGGCCAGGTTTTCCGTCGCGTGGATAAACAGGTGGCTCAGATGTTCGGCATCGCCGAGGGCGCGGTGGTGCGCGCCGGGTTTCAGTTTGAAGGCCTTGACCAGTTCCCCGAGCTGGTAGGATTCCAGCCCGGGGAACCAGCTTCGGCACAGCCGGAGGGTACAGTACACGGGGTTGGCGATGGGCGGGGCGTCCTCGATGCGTGCGATTTCACGATTGAGGAAGCGCGTATCAAAGGCCGCGTTGTGGGCGAGCAGGGTGGCGTCCTTGATGAACGCGAGCAGTTCCGGATACATGTCCTTGAAGTGTGGCTGGCCCTTGACCATGGCATCACTGATACCGTGCACGTTTTCTGCATCGAGCGGGATCGGCCTATCGGGATCGAGCAGCCAGGCTTTCCGCTCGATGATCTTGCCCGCCTTGAACTTCACCAGGCCAATTTCAATGACCCGGTCCCTTTGGGGATTTAAGCCGGTGGTTTCCGTGTCCAGGGCCACGAAGGTCGTGGTCGCAAGACACGGTGAAGGGGCCGCCGTTCCCGTGGTCGCAGCGACGGGGATGGCGGCCGGTCCGGCGATATCCGCGCTTGCGAATTGCCAAGCGATCAGGGAGATGGTTATAAGGTTGCGGAGCATCGGTCTCTGGCTTATGTAGCGGGTTTATGTCCCGAATATAAGCTGGAAGTCCTGATAGTACAGCGACGTTAACAGCTTATTAACAGGTTCATGAGCATTCGATTTTACAACACGATGACCCGTGAGCGGGAGGCGTTTGAGCCGATCAACCCCGGTGAGGTTCGGCTCTATACCTGTGGCCCCACGGTGTACGATTTTGCCCATATCGGGAATTTCCGGGCCTATTTGTTCGAGGACCTGATGAAGCGTTACCTCGTGTACCGCGGCTACCGGGTCACGCACGTGATGAACCTGACCGACGTGGATGACAAGACGATCCGGGCATGCCGTGCGACGGACCAGTCGCTGAAAGAATACACCCAGCCCTTCATCGACTCTTTTTACCAGGACAAGAAGATCCTCAACATCGTTCCCGCGGATGTCTATCCGGCCGCGACCGATCACGTCCAGGAGATGATCGCGATGATTACGATACTGATCGAGAAGGAACACGCCTACCAGGCGGATGACGGGTCGGTTTACTATCGCATTGATTCCTTTCCCGATTACGGAAAGCTTGCCCGTATCGATCGCAAGGGAATGCGAAGCGGCGTGCGCGTTGATACCGACGAGTACGAGAAGGACAACGTCGCCGACTTCGCGCTCTGGAAAGCCTGGACGGAAGCCGATGGCGAGGTCTTCTGGGAGTCTCCCTGGGGAAAGGGTCGACCCGGTTGGCACATCGAGTGTTCCGCCATGGCGATCAAGTATCTAGGCGAGACCTTTGATATCCATTGCGGTGGCGTGGATAATATTTTTCCGCATCACGATGATGAAATCGCCCAGAGTGAAGCAGTGACCGGGAAACGGTTTGTCAAGTACTGGCTGCACTGCGCACACCTGCGGGTGGAAGGGAAGAAAATGTCCAAGTCAGCGGGCAACTTCCACACCCTTCGGAATTTACTGGATGAAGGGTATTCCGGTCGCGAGGTACGCTTTGAACTGCTCTCCGCGCAGTATCGCAAGGCACTTAACTTTACCCGGGACGGCCTGAAGGAGCGGCGGGTGGCCCTGGCTCGTCTCGATGCGTTTCGGTCCCGCCTGGATAAGATCGCGGGCGAGGATGCAGGAGACCTTCCCGCCTGGGCGGCAACAAGCGAAGCTGACTTTCAGCAGGAGATGGATGACGATTTGAATACGCAAGGGGCCCTGGCGCACCTGTTCGAGATGGTCAGTGCCGGAAACCGTGCCTGCGAAGGAGCGTCGTTAAGTCCCGGGCAGGCCCGCGCGGTATTGGATCTGCTCGATCGCCTGGATACGGTCCTGGGATTCCTGCAAGCGGAGGCTGTCGAGATCGATCCGGAACTCCAGGACCTGCTGGATCAGCGACAACATTTTCGCGCGGAGAAGAACTGGGCCGAGGCCGATCGTGTGCGGGACGAGTTTTCGGCCAGGGGCTGGGTGGTAAAGGATACGCCGGGCGGGCCGGAGCTAAAGAAATTGAATCAGTCATGAATCACGAGGATGACCTGTTCGTCTCGCCGTCCCCGCCGGGGAGCCGGGGCAAATTTATCACCCTGGAGGGGATGGAGGGCAGTGGCAAGTCCACCCAGGGCGATGCGCTGGTCAGGCATTTACGCGAGGAGGGGGTCGAGGTCGTGTTCACGCGTGAACCCGGCGGCACGCCGACGGGCGAGCTGATCCGCGACATCCTCCAGCACGACAAGGCGGGTGAACCCGTCTCCGCAGAAGCGGAAGTGCTGCTCTTTGCCGCGAGCCGGGCGCAGCACGTGCAACATGTGATTGAGCCCGCCCTGGCCGGGGGCACCTGGGTGATTTGCGACCGCTTCATTGACTCCACCACGGCTTACCAGGGCTACGGTCGGGATATTTCCGTTGAACAGCTCAAGCAGATTAATCATTTTGCCATCGGCCGCACGCGGCCGGATCTCACCTTGCTCTTCGATATCGACGTCGACACAGCCTTGGGCCGTTTGCAGAAGCACTTTGAAGCGCATGGTGGGGAAGCGGACCGAATCGAGCAGGAGTCTCGTGTCTTCCATGAGCGCGTCCGCAATGGCTACCTGCAATTGTCAGGGGAAGACCCGCAGCGCTTCCGGTTGGTGCAGGCCGACCGTGCGCCCGGGGAAATTGCGGCTGAGGTATGGGAACTGGTGCGCGTCTTGCGAGGCTAACATGGCATCTGTATGGGAAAGCATCAAGGCATTGATCGATGCCGACCGCCTGGCGCATGCCTACATCATTGAGGGTTCGCCCTACGGCGCCGGGCGCGATTTTGCGGAACGGATGGTCCGCTATTTGTTCTGTACGTCGGATCATTGCGTGTCGGGCGATTGTGAAACGTGTACCCGAATCGGCCGCGGGACGCACCCCGATGTTTTTTGCGAGCAACCGAAGAGCCTGGCGCGGCAGATCGTGAAGGCCCAGATCAACGCGCTGAATCGGCAGATCCACCACAGCGCCTTTGAGGGCGGATGGAAGGCCTGTATGATTATCGATGCCCATCGAATGAATGACGTGGTGTCCAACAAGTTTCTCAAGACCCTGGAAGAACCCCCGGAGCGCAGCCTGATCCTGCTGCTCACAAATGAGCCTGAAGCCTTGCTGCCGACCATCGTCTCCCGCTGCCAGCGCATCATCCTGCCGGACACCGCCACCCGGGACGACGCGGACTGGCATGAACCGGTACTGGGGATCCTGCGTTGCGGTCCCCCGCGCGACACGCTCATGTTGTTGACCCAGGCAGGGTCCTACCATGCGCTCTTCGGTGAAGAGAAGAAAAAGGCGGAAGCGCTTGTGAAGGAGCAATTTAAGGAGGACGAGACCGTCGATGAGGATACCCATAAAGCCCTGGTGGCATCCGAGTACCGGCGGACCTGGCAGGAGATGTTCCGGTTCATCGAGTACTGGTATCGTGACCTATATCTATTGAAAAGCGGTGCCGGGGCGGCTGGCCTGCATTTTAATCAGGAAGCCGCTGTCCTGAAAAAGATCGCCGCCGACATGAGCTATACCCAGGCCCGGCGCAGGCTGGAGCAGGTGCCCCAAATGGCGCGTCGCATCGACAGCAATTTGCCCATACAAGAGGTTTTTGAGGCTGGACTGGCCGGATAAAGCTGTTAATAACCCCCATTCATGGCAAAATCAGAGATATCGCAATGGATTTTCGAGATCTAAAAAGAATACTTGAATTGATGACGGCCAACGAGCTCAGCGAGCTTGAGGTCGAGGACCAGGGCTTTCGCGTAAGCGCTCGCCGCGGACCAGGTTCCGCTGCGCTGCCCACCGTGACCACGCAGCCCGCCGCGCCAGCGATGGAGGTCCCCACTGCTTCCTCAGCCCCTCCGTACGCCTCCGCGCCTTCTTCAGCCGAGCCGGAAAATGATGGCATGGAAGCGGTCATTTCCCCGATGGTCGGGACCTTTTACCGGGCGGCCTCGCCGGAGGGCGATGTATTCGTCAAGGTTGGCGACACGGTGAACGAGGATACCGTCGTCTGCATTATCGAGGCGATGAAAGTGATGAACGAGATCAAGGCCGAGACGCATGGGGTTATTCGGCAGATTCTGGTGGAGAACGCCGAAGCGGTCGAATACAAGCAGCCGTTGTTCAAAGTCGAACCCGCCTGATTCCCATGCTGAATCGCGTCCTCATAGCCAACCGCGGCGAGATCGCGTTGCGGATTATCCGTGCCTGCAAAGAGCTGGATGTGGAAACCGTGGCGGTGTACTCGGATGTGGATGAAGAGGCGATGCACGTGCATTTGGCGGACGAAGCCATCTGTATCGGCCCCGCTGCGGCTACCGATTCATACCTGAAAATTTCCAGCATCCTGAGTGCGGCAGAGATTGCCGACGTGGATGCCATCCATCCCGGCTATGGCTTCCTCGCGGAGAATGCCCGCTTCGCGGAAATTTGTACGCGGTCAAACATCAAGTTTATCGGCCCGTCCCCGGAGGCCATTCGCAGCATGGGCGACAAGGCGACGGCGCGGGCCACCATGAAAAAGGCGAAGGTGCCCATTACGCCGGGCAGCGATGGGGAGATCACGTCGGATGAGGAGGCGCTCTCGTTAGCTGCCGACATGGGCTATCCGGTGATCGTTAAAGCTTCCGCCGGCGGTGGGGGCAAAGGCATGCGGGTTGCGCACAACAAGGCCAGCCTGGTCAAGGCCTTTAACACGGCGCGCAATGAAGCCGCCCAGGCTTTTGGTAACGCCGGGGTGTACATGGAAAAATATATCGAAAATGCGCGCCATATCGAAATTCAGCTCATGTGCGATGAGCACGGAAACGTGGTGCATCTGGGCGAGCGAGACTGCAGTATCCAGCGGCGTCACCAGAAGTTGCTGGAGGAAAGCCCCTCGCCCCTGCTGAAGGCGGACATGCGCAAAAAGATGTGCGACGCGGCGGTCAAGGCGGCCAAGGCGGTGAAATACACCAACGCGGGTACGGTCGAGTTTCTCTACGACGAAAGCGCGGAAAAATTTTATTTCATGGACATGAACACCCGGATCCAGGTGGAGCATCCCGTGACCGAGGAAGTCACGGGCGTGGACCTGATCAAGGAGCAGATTCGGGTGGCGTCCGGCGAGAAACTGTCTTTCTCGCAACGGGAGATCAAGATCCAAGGTCACGCGATTGAATTTCGTGTGAATGCCGAGGATCCCGATCGGGATTTCGCCCCGGCACCGGGCTTGATCAACTGGATAAACTTTCCCGGTGGAAACGGTATTCGTGTGGATACCTGCGTGTACACCGGCTATAAGATTCTGCCGTTTTACGACAGCATGATCGCCAAGCTGATCGTTTTTGGCCGGGACCGGTCCGAGGCGGTCGCCCGACTCGCCCGCGCCCTTGATGAATTCATTATCGACGGCCCGCCGACCACGATTAAGTTGGGCCAGGCGCTACTCAAGGACCAGCAGTTTCTCGACGGTACGTACCATACCGCCTATCTCGAACATTTCATGAAGGACCGCTTCTAGGCAGCGCTTTGCACCGGCATGGACTTTGACGCCATTCTTGATGTGCATCGCCAGGTGGTTGATCATATCGAGCACCAACTCGAGGAACCTATTCTCGCCGGCGCCCGCTTGCTCGTGGACTGCCTGCACGGCGGCGGAAAAATTCTTATCTGCGGTAATGGCGGGAGTGCCTGTGATGCCCAACATATCGCCGGCGAGCTGGTGAATCGGTTCCTGCTCGACAGCCGCCCCTATGCCGCGCTTGCCCTGACGGTGGATGCCGCCGTGTTGACATCCTGTGGCAACGATTACGGATTTGATCAAGTCTATGAGAGGCAGGTCCAGGCGCTCGGGCAGGAAGGGGACCTGCTCATCGCCATCTCTACCAGTGGGAATTCAGAAAACGTCTTGCGTGCTTGCCATGCCGCACAGGAAATCGGTCTCAAGCGTATCGGCCTGCTCGGTGGAACCGGAGGAAAAATTGCGGGCCAAGTCGATCTCCCCATCACGATCGCCTGCACCAGCGAGGTGCCGCGCATCCAGGAAGGCCACCTGATCATCCTGCATGCGCTTTGCGAAATCGTCGAAGAATCCCTGGAAAAGAAATAATGCTCCATGGGTGATATCCAACTCGTAATCGTTGGTTCCATCGGTATCGATACCATCGAAACGCCGGCCGAGAAACGCGAAGGTATCCTCGGCGGGTCCGCGAGCTACGCCTGCGCCGCCGCCTCGTTTTTTGCTCGCACCGGGATGGTCGGGGTTGTCGGTACGGATTTTCCATCCAACTATGTCGATCTCTACAATCATTTCGGCATCTGCCAGGAAGGCTTGCAGACGCAAGAAGGCAAGACCTTCACTTGGAGTGGCGTGTACCACGAAAACATGGATGACCGGGATACCCTGGACACCCAGTTGAACGTGTTCGAGCACTTTGCCCCGAAACTGCCGGAATCGTATGTTGATGTCCCGTACCTTTTTCTCGGGAACATCCATCCATCACTTCAGTTGGACGTGCTGAATCAAGTCAGCAATCCCGCGTTCACCCTGGTCGATACCATGGACCTCTGGATCAATATCTCCCGCGACGAATTGGACGCCGTGGTGGCCAAGGTCGATATGTTGACGCTCAATGAATCCGAGGCGCGTTTGTATACGGACCAGCATCACCTACTGGATGCGGCACCTGCCTTGCTGGCGAAAGGACCCCGCTACGTGCTGATAAAGCGGGGCGCCTATGGCTCGGTGCTCTTCTCTGCGTCAGGTGATATGTTCATCATCCCGGCTTTTCCTGTGCGTCAGGTGAATGATCCGACGGGTGCCGGTGATTCGTATGCCGGGGGCCTGATGGGATACCTGGCTCAGCAGGATGACATTCGTGAGGCCACCCTGCGCAATGCCATGATGTATGGGGGCATCACCGCCTCTTTCGGGGTCGAAAAATTCAGCCTTGAGCGGCTGGAGGAAATCAACCGGGCAGATCTCGATGATCGGGCCGATACCTTTCGCAAGATGGTGGATATTCCCTGATACAGCCGCGCTTGGACGAACGGGATGCCTGCATGGAAAAAGGGCCGTGCGTCCGTCGGTTCGATGGCGGCTGAAGACGATAGTGGAAGGTTCAATATGTGGCGCATGATACAGAGCGGGATTCAGGTTCTCTCAGGTGGGGCATCCCTGGCTTGCCTCGCCGCTGAACCGTTGACCCTCGCGGACTTCCAGCAGAGGATCGTCGAGACGCATCCCGCCTTTGCCGCGGAAGTGCTGCAGGTTGCGGTGGCCGAAAAACGCCGCGATGCGCTTCGGGGTGGGGAGGACTGGATCCTGTTCGCTTCGCCGTTCTACCGCGACGAAGAACCCGTATCCAGCAGTACCTTCAGCCCGACGGACCAGCAACTGTTCGGGGCGGATCTAAGCCTGAGCCGTCCGGTATGGAACACCGGTGGACGCGTGGGGTTCTCCCTGAATTATGATTATGCGGACCAGGAAACCCCCTTGATCGAGATTCCGGGTGCAGTGTCGGGCATGGGGCTGGTGATATCCGAGCCCAGTTTCCACCGCCATCGGGCCCTGATCACCTACCTGCATCCGCTCCTGCGCAACCACGGGGGGATTCAGGACCGCCTCGAATACGACTTGCGGGACCTGGATGTCCGCTTATCCGAACTGCAGACTCTCGAGAACCGGGAGGATCTATTGCTGGAAATGAGCAGCAAGTACCTGGACTGGGTTCTGCTGGTTGAGCAGTTACGCATCGTCCGGGGTCGTGAACAACTTGCGGTGGACCAGTATGAAGAAAGCGCCCGTCGCCGCGCCCAGAACCTGGTGGATGAAGTGGACGTGTTACGCGCTGAGAACGGCGTGCAGGTTGCGCGTCAACGCACGGTACTGACCCAGGCCCGTGCGCGTGCCGCACAGCGCGAACTGGAAATCCTGGTCGGCTTGGAGGAAGATGGAACGCGCATGCCGGGATTTGCCCTGTACGAAACGAGTGAACATCCCGGCGTCGATGAATCCTGGTATGCATCATCCCGCCTGATGCGTACGCTGGATACCTTGCGGGACCAGTTGAGACGCCGGATGCTTTCACTCGCAGATGGTGAGCGGGCCCGATTGGACCTCGTCCTGTCAGGCGGCCTCGCCAGCGGCGATGCATCCTATGGCGACAGTGCCGAGTTTGATCGCCCGGAAGCGCAGATCGGATTGCAGTTTTCGGTTCCACTGGGGAATCGAACAATGAAGCGTGAAGCGGAGGCCACGCTCCTGGAATTGCAGAAGATTCACAAGCAGGAAGAGCATGTGCGGCTCCAGCTCAAGGCCGCCCTGGAGAACGTTCACATTCAGATGGGCGAGCTCGAAAAAGTTATCGAATTGAACCGAAAACAGGTAAACGCAGCGAAAAAGCAAACCGCCGAGGAGCGGAAAGCATATGACCAGGGACGGAGCCCCCTGACCTTTGTGATTCAAAGTCGGGATGGTGAAGCCCGGGCCGAGAACCTGCACGCGGAGAATGCGGTGCAGTACCAGAAGCTGTTCTTGCAGTACCAGGCCCTGCGGGACGAGCTGCTCCCGGGGGATTGAGCCCGGCATGGACTGAGGTCCACTGCCCCAGCTGTTTTTCCTTTGCATTCGGTTCAAATTCGCCCAACTTTCAGGCATGCAGAAAGTGTTGATTACCGGTGCGAGTGGCTTTCTTGGAACGGCCATTTCGCGTGCGTTCAGGAAAGACCATGAGCTGGTATGCCATACCCACACGCGGGGAGGGGAGGGATATCGCGCGGCTGACCTTCGAGACGCCGATGCGTGTAAGCAGCTGGTTGATGAGGTCCGGCCGGATATCCTGATCCACCCGGCTGCGTATCGCGATCCCGATTTCTGTGAGACGCATCCGCAGGAATCCAGCTTGTTGAATGTTGACAGCGTGAGGCACCTGCAGGCGGGGCTCGCCGGGGATGCCCTGTTTGTCTACGTAAGTTCCGACTACGTGTTTTCCGGCCAGGATCCCCCGTACCGCGAGGAGGATCCAAGGGATGCCGTGAACCTGTACGGGCGCCAGAAGATGGCCGCCGAAGAACTGGCGGCACAACACCCAAATCACTTGATTCTACGTATGCCGGTGCTCATAGGGGAGGATCCCACCGACCAGCCCGGTTTCATTTCCAAGATGATCGAGGCCATTCGTGACAAGAGCCCGCGGGCGATAGACGATGTACTGGCGCGATTCCCAACCTGGACCAAGGACATCGCAGATGCCATTTGTTTCCTGATCCAGCAGGAGCAGCGCGGCGTATTTCACTGTTCCAGTGAACACGGTGGAACGACCTACGCATTTCACCAGGTCCTGGCCGAGATGCTGGGTGAGCACATGGAACATTTGACCCCTTCCCATCAGGTCCTGGTGCGTCCAGCCGTTCGGCCCCGGGATTCGCAGCTTTGCCCGGACAAAATCATGGCACGGGGCTTTCCGGGCTTTAAATCGTTCCCTGAGGTCCTGCGTGAATTACATATATAACATATCGTGCCGAATATTTACAATTTGCTGAAAATACTCACCACTGACGCATATAACTTCGTTGAATATTTCCCCTGACTTGGTTTAAAAGCTGCTCTCTTTCCTAGGGTGATGAGAATGAAGCGGTCAGCGGACCGTTGCGTGCTGGGGTGCATCGCGGCGTTCCTATACCTAGCATTCGTGGTGCAATGGGTGCAATTCACGGCATATAATCATGGCGTGGCGGGGGTGGTCTATTTTAACTTCGACACCGCGACCGTTCCCGTCTCCCCGATGATCAAGCCCGCCACGGTTCGCGTGGACCACGCGAGTTCCCGTCTCCGCTCGGCTTCTGACCTGCTTGTCGATGCGATGATTCATGTGGAGTCGCGCGGTGATCCCTTGGCCGTCGGTGCGGCGGGCGAGCGGGGTTTGATGCAGATCATGCCGACAACCTGGGAAGAAACGACCCGGCGAATGTACAGGAAACCGGTGCCTTTTGGTGAAGCGTTCAATCCTGATGTCAACCGGGACGTAGGTACCCGCTATCTCCGTGATATTCAAGGCTGGCTTTCCTATTACAGCGAGCAATGGGATTCAGATTTGCGATCCTTGATCCTGGCCTCGTACAACGCCGGTTTCACGTCGGTTGCCGAGCGCGGTTTCGATGTGAATCGCATGCCGAGACGGGTGCGGGAATACGTGTCCCGCTGTAGCGCGTTGCATGACGATTACATGCAGACGGTTGCGGACCCGCAGGTCCTCGCGCTGGTCGAGTAGGGGGGTATCCCCGCTTTTCCCGAAGGCCTTAGAGGATCTCGCCGGGTTCGACCTTCGCCGCATCCGGGTACTTGGCGGACCATTCGGCGACCCGGGCACCGAAGGCCTCCACCTGTCGATTCGCATCCCCGGTCAACGGTTCGGCATCGCCGAGAATCGTGCCGATTTGTTCGCGGTTTAAGCCCAGGCGTTCGTCACCGGCCAGGCGCTCGAGCAGGTCGTTATCCACGATCAACCCGCTACGCAAGTCATGTACCGTTGCCAGCGCGTGTTCCTTGATCGCTTCGTGGGCACGTTCTCTCCCCGCACCGGCCTTGACGGCTTCCATCAGGATCGTTGTCGTGGACAAAAACGGCAGATAATAGGCGTTCTCACGGGCAATTGCCGCGGGGAAGACTTCCATCTGCCCCAGGACAACCAGGCTGGTTTCCAGTAGGCCGTCCATGGCAAAAAAGGCATCCGGAAGCATCACCCGGCGCACGACGGAGCAGGAAACATCCCCCTCGTTCCACAGGTCACCGGCCAAGCCGGCGGCCATGTTCACGTGGCCGCGCAGGATCACGTGGAAGCCGTTGATCCGTTCGCAGCTGCGGCTGTTCATCTTGTGCGGCATGGCGGAACTACCCACCTGCCCTTTGGCAAAGCCTTCACCCGCCAGCTCATGGCCAGCCATCAGACGTATTTGCTTGGCGAAGTTACTCAGAGCGGAACTGATCTGGTA
>JAYGFS010000459.1:0-14936 GCA_046581765.1 Verrucomicrobiota bacterium | reverse complement strand
CCCGACCAGCGGGCGGTACTGACCTCTTTCGGCCGGGCTGCCCGCGTCTCTAAAGAAGCCGTTGACGACCCCCATCTTTCTGATGACGAGAAGGAGCGTTACGTCTATCCCCAGGTCCAGGTGATCGGCCCGGGAGGTCCGTACTACAAATTTCCCTGGCAGAAAGTCCACAAGGTGAGCGTGTCCACCAAGGCGGTCGACCTGACGTGGGACCCGACCAAGGAACAGGGAACCATCGAAGCGGTGACCAAGGATAACCTGACGACCGGCACCAACGGTCAACTCCGCTACAAGGTCAGCGAGAATAATCTGTATGCCTACCTGTTCGGCGTCCAGGACCCACTGCAGCACGTGATGGGCTTTTTTATTTCCGTGTTCCGTGAACGCATCGCCAATTTCGTGGACCCCAAGGGGCAGGCGTTGCCGGTGGGTGATGAGGACGAGACTACGGCGACCTCGGTAGACCTTTCCGAGGGCGTGTCGATCAATGACCTGCGGAAGAACCTGCACGTGCTTAACGAGTTCATGGAGGCGCAGTGCCGGGGGACCTGCGGTCGTTACGGCATCGAGCTCGAAGCCGCCCTGGTCACGGAAATCGATCCGCCGCCGGAAGTGGACCGGGCCCTGTCCGCCATCAACAGTACCCGCAACCAGGTCGCTGCGGATATCAGCACCGCCCGGGCGGACTCGGAGCAGCAGATCACCATGAGCAACCGGGCCGTGGAAATTGCCACCAACAATGCACTGGCGGAAGTTGCG
The DNA here is from genome assembly GCA_046581765.1 of Verrucomicrobiota bacterium. GTDB lineage: Bacteria > Verrucomicrobiota > Kiritimatiellia > SS1-B-03-39 > UBA6053 > JAPYUI01. Next base: position 14,177 of record JAYGFS010000459.1, on the reverse strand, counting down.
CCATTGAAGGTGTTGTCGGACACCCTGACCAAGGTGAAGGGGGAAGGTGGTTCAACCGCCTTAAAAGCGTACTTGCGCAACATGCGCGTACCCCTGCTCGGGCAGGCTCGCAACATCATTCAAGTCAGCGAATAACCTTTAGGGAGAACAATCATGGAATTCTTTACCTCACTCGTAATCGGACTCTTTTTCATCCCGGTCTTCCTGCTCTTCGCGCGAATCTTCGGCGTTTTTGCCGTGGTCAAAGAATGCGAGGCGCAAGTATTCACCCTGTTTGGAAAGGTGCTCGGGACCCTGGACGAGGCCGGGTTGCACGTGCCGCTGTTCAGGTTCGGCCTCCGGGCCATTCTCGTGCCGTTTTTCGGGAAGAAATATAAAGTGAACACCTCGCTTCGTCAGCACTATCTCCGCAGCCAGATGGTGAACTCGGAAGAGGGCACCCCGATGGGTGTCGGCATCTGGTACGAGACGCAGGTCTCGAATCCGGTCGACTACCTTTTCATCAATTCAAACCCGGATGGATCACTCGTGGCGAATGTCGCCAGTTCGGCCATCTCCGTGCTGAGCAACCTGGAAATGGAGACCATGCTGGAGAATCGCCATAGTCTCAGCCGTACCGTTCGCCATGCGGTTTCACCCCTGTCTGAAAAGTGGGGTTATCGCCTGGGCTCGGTCTACATCCGCAAGGTGGAGTTTACGGATATCCAGATGGTGAAAAACATCACCGAAAAGGTGGTCAAGCGCCTTGTCCAGGTGACCAGTGCCATGAAACAGGACGGGGAGAACCGCGTGGGCTTGATTCAAAGTGAAACCGCGAACAAGGTATCCAAAAAGATGGCCGAAGCCGCGGCAAAGCGGCCCGAAATCGTGGGTGAAACCTTGAACGCGATCGCCCAGAAGGATAGCGAGATTCTCGAATCGGTGCTGGATGTTATGGAGACCGAGCAACTGTTGAATTCCGGTGCGGATGTGGATGTGGTTCCGAAGAACGCTTCGCTACTTATACAGGCGGGCGGGAACAGCTCCGGGTCGCCCAGGCCGCCGCCCATAGAGTTCGACCGGTAAATCCGGGCAGACCGACCTCATCCTTCATGATCCGAAGAACGCGCGGGTACCCGTAGCAATGTGACCTTCGGCGGTCACCTGGCGGTATCCGGATGGGAGCCACAAGGGGCACGAAGGACGCCATGCCTCGTGTTGCTCCGGGCGGCCTGTAGCTGCAGGTTGATTTTTTGGCGTGCATTCAAGCACTGAAGGCTCCTTTTATTCCTCCTTTTAACCCGCCATTGGATCTTCATGCGGGTCATTGGCCCGCTTCTAGCTGTACTAAGTTACAGGACACGAAGGTGTTGCACGAATTGAAGCAAGTGTCATCTATGCCCGATCGGTAAGGGGCAGGCAATCCTTCGGGCCACCGTAGCGTGTCCAGGTGAGATAATGAAGCAAACATGCATGGTTACAGGGGCAAACGGCATGCTGGGCCTGGCTTTGGTAGAGGCCTTGCAGGACGTCTACCAAGTGATTCAGATCAGGCACCAAAGCCAAGCATTCGACGCCGTTCGGGGTACCGGACGAAGCGCGGATGAGAAAATTTTCGAAGTTGATTTGAGCGACCCTGCGGAATGTCGGAATATGATCGCCATTCACAAACCCGATATCGTGGTGCACGCGGCCGAGTATACCGACTTGGACTATTGTGAGTCGATGAGCAGTGCCAGATGGTTGAATATCGAAAGTGCGCGCATGTTGGCCGGTGCGCTGTCCCTGTCAGGGCGCTTTGTGTACATCAGCTCCGGCCAGGTGTTCGACGGCGGGAGGGGCCCGTATCGTGAAAAGGACGAACGAAACCCGGTCAATACCTACGGCGCACAGAAGGTTGCGGCAGAGGACTTGGTGAGGACGCGGAAAAATTCATTGATTGTCCGGGTGCCGCAACTGATTGGCCGGGAGCCGGAAGACCAGCCCGGCCTGCTTTCCTCCATGATGAAGGCGATCGACACCCGGGAAAGCGGTAAACTGGATGACGTCTGCCATCATGCCCCAACCTGGAGCGTGGATGTCGCGGAGGCGGTACGTTTTCTTCTCACCCGGGATGCGGTTGGGATCTTCCATGCGGCTTGTCCCGATGGAGGCACCTTGTACGACTTGACCCAGCGCCTCGCGGATTTCACCGGGCAATCGCTGGCGCATAAGAAGCCTTCCTCGGAGATCATCAAGCCGTGCAATGGTGCTCGACGCCCGGTGAACAACCAATTGCTTTCGCAGAAGTTACTGGAGCTGGGATTTCCGGGATTTCACAGCTTCGCGGATACGCTTGTCCTGTTGGCTGACCAGGGCCTGATCCCGGGCGAGCTGGCCGAGCACTGATGCTTCAGCGAGTCGGTGTCCCTTAATTTCGCGCTGAATCCCGGGATTGACGACCAGGAATTTGGCGACCGCACGCCCCTCGCGCACAACCGTCCACCGATAATACTTGAAGCTTCAAGCCGCTTGAAGAATGATGCCCGGAATGATGTTTCCATGGCTGTTTCGATTAACCTTCGGCGGGCTCATCCTTGTCGTCGCGTGTCCCGCGGTTCTCCTGCCCGGTCTTGAAAACAGCCGCCTCGATCCAAGCCTCCAGGGCCGGGTCCTGCTGGATGAGCTGAACTGCATTGCCTGCCACACGAGTCCATCCGGGCTGACCTCAAGTGCGAATAAGGCGCCACGCCTGGGCGATGTGGGTGCCCGGATCAACCCGGCGTACCTTCAACGGTTCATCCGGGACCCCCATGGGGTCAAACCCGGCACCACCATGCCGGATGTCATGAGCCATCTCTCCGCGGAGGCGAAACAACGGGTTGCGGAGGCGATCACCCATTACCTGCTCTCGCTGAAACCGCCCCGCTTTGCACCCACCGTGCCTGACGCCGTCGCGGCGGGCCGGGGAGAAACGTTATTCCACGCCTCGGGATGTGTCGCCTGTCATTCACCCCGGGATGAAAGTGGCAAGGAGTTGATGGCGAATCGTTCCGTCCCGCTCGGTCCCCTGGAGGATAAATATTGCTTCAAAAGCCTGGTCGAATTCCTGCGCCGTCCCCACGCTACCCGTCCATCGGGCCGCATGCCGGACATGCGATTGCAAGGGCGCGAGGTCGAGCAGATCGCCCATTACCTGCTGCGAAACGTGGTCGTTCCCGGTCCGCTCGCGTACACGCGTTATCGCGGCCAGGTGTGGGAAGGCATGGATTCCGACGAAGTGGAAAAAGACCGCGGCGGCCACGTGGCGGACTTCAACCTGGAAAGCTTCAAGGAGAAGCATCACAATTCAGCGATCCGCTACGAGGGTTATCTGCAGGTGGCGACGGCCGGGACCTATGCCTTCTACCTGGAAATGAATGGCGGGTATTTATGGCTCAACCAGCAGGTGGTGGTCGAGCTCGCCCCGAGCAACCGGCGCGGGGTGAAAAAGATCAAGGGGGAGGCGGAGCTTAACCGCGGGTGGAATAGAATCGTCTTTGACTACTACCACACCGGTCGCAACCCACGGCTGTCCCTGGAAATGGAAGGCCCTGAATACAAGCGACGTCCACCCTCATCTAGCATGTTCTCGATTTCGGACGAGCCGATCGCCGTATTCATGCCCTGGACCGTGGATGTGGCGAAAGTGGCGGCGGGCAGGCGGCATTTCACGGCCCTGGGTTGTATCGCGTGCCATGACGATATCCGGGGAAGCGTGCCGGCGTATCCGTCGCTGGCCGGGCTGGACCCGGGCAAGGGGTGCCTGGGCACATCGAAAGGCGCCTGGGCGCACTACGGCCTGGATGCCTCCCAGCGAAAAAAGCTTGCTCAAATGTTACCCAATGCGGCGGGCATGAAGTTGACCGATGCCGAGCGTATCAACCACACCTTGGTAAGCTTTAATTGCATAGCCTGCCACGATCGCGAAGGTCTCGGCGGGGTAGCGCCAGAGCGGAATGCGTATTTCACCGGCACGAAGGAAGCCCTCGGGAATCAAGGCCGGATCCCCCCGCCCCTGACCCATGTCGGCGCGAAGCTCAAACCGGAATGGATGCGGGAAGTCATGCTCCGCGGCGGGCGCCAACGCGCTTACCTGAGCGCCAGCATGCCCCAGTTTGGTGAGAGCCAGGTCGCGCACCTGGTGGAGCTCTTCGCCCGGGTCGATCGCCTGGAAGATGCGGATATCCCCGATATCAGTGAGCCTGAACCCTTGAAACAAGCGGGCCATCAACTCATCGGAACCGAAGGCTTGAGCTGTGTCGCCTGTCACGACTTCAATGGCCAACAGGCCGCGGGACCGGGCGCCCTGGACCTGGTTCACAGTACCGAACGCCTCCAGAAAAACTGGTTTCACCTCTACATGCGAAACCCTTCCCGCTTTCACCAGACGGTCATAATGCCCGGTTACTGGCCCGGTGGCGTGGCCCTGCGCAAGGACATCCTCGACGGGGACAGCGCCCGGCAAATCGAAGGCCTCTGGCGCTACCTGGAAGACGGTATCCGGGCAAGAAATCCCCGGGGGCTCTCGCGGAAATCCAGAGAACTGCGGGTAACCGACGTGGCGGTGAGCGCGCGCGGCCGGGGACCTGCGGGGTACCGCGGCATGGCCGTTGGTTATCCCTCGGGCATCAACATCGCTTTCGATTGCGAACAGATGAGCCTGCGCCAGCTCTGGAAGCATGCGTTTGTCCACACGAACCCGGGTAGTTTTTCACCCCGGGGCAGTGAGCGGATCACCTTCCCGCCGGGGATTCCTTTTCACCGGTTGAAGAGCATGGATGACCATTGGCCTTACAAGGGAAAGACCGATTACCTCTTTCCTTTCGATCACGGCTACCAGTTCCGGGGTTATTACCACGACGCGCTGAAGCGTCCGACTTTCATGTACCAGTACGGTGAAGTAAAGGTGGAAGACTATTTCCAGGACCTGCTCGATGAAGCCGGGAAGGCCTATTTCAGGCGGCGTTTTACCTTTGATGCAGAAAGGCCACAGGCGTTGTTTTATTTCCGGGTGGCCTCGGGGAAATCCATCCAACAGCGGGAAAACGCCTTTGTGGTGGATCAGTTGACCATTCGCTTCATCAGCCGGCACACGGGCCTTGTCCGCGAGGGCGAACCTCGGGAATTATTGATTCCGCTGGAGCTTCCGGCCGGCCGGTCTACCGTGGACCTGGAGTATCGCTGGTGAAGCGGTGGGCGTTCAGGAATGCCCGGGCGACGGGGGGACAAGCCTGTCCATCCCCTCGTCGATTGCTTGCCCGCGCGGGATTCTTTTTCCTGCTGCCCCTTTTCACGTCCATCCCTCACGCGGCAGAAGATCTGGGTGCGATGTGGGGCACGGGCGAGCGGGAGGCAAGATATTATCCGCTGATCGAGATCCCCATACCCGCGGAGATCCCGCTCAAGGCGGGATGTTTCGATGTTCTCCCCGATGGCCGCCTCGCTGTGGGCACCCGCAAGGGCGATGTCTATTTTATCGAGGGGGCTTTTGACCCGGATCCCAAGCCACGTTTTCATCTCTTCGCCAGCGGCCAGGATGAAATCTTCGGTATTGCGGCGATCGACCAACACGAAGTCATCATCACCCAATTCGGGGAGGTCACCCGCCTCACCGATACGGACAAGGATGGTGAAGCCGATCGTTTTTACGCCCTGGGCACCAAGTGGGGCTACGCCGAAGGTCACGAGTTTGCCTTTGGTTCCAAGCCGGATGCGGAAGGCAACATCTGGGTCGCCCTCGGGTTGAGCGGATCGTATAAGTCGCACAACCTCTTTCGCGGCTGGGCGGTTAAAGTCACCCCCGATGGTCGAACCCTTCCCGTCTGTAGTGGTTTGCGCAGTCCCGGTGGTGTCGGTCCCAACGCGGAAGGCGTCATGTTCGCCTTCGAAAGCCAGGGGCCCTGGAACGGAGCCTGTTCGCTCAAGCACCTGAAGCAAGGCGGTTTTCTGGGGCATCCGGCGAGTTATAACTGGTATCCCTTTGCCGAGGGCATGGATGCCCCGGCGCTTGAACCCGAGAGCAACTCGCGGCTTTTCGTGGAAAAAAAACGGGTGAAGGAGCTGGTGCCCCCGGCGGTGGTATTCCCGTACAAGAAAATGGGCCGTTCGATCTCCGGGTTTAAACTCAACCAGACGAAGGGTAAATTCGGCCCCTTTGAGGACCAGATCTTTTGCGGCGACTACACCCTCAGCATCATCATGCGTGCGACGACCGAGCAGGTCAACGGGGTCTGGCAGGGCGCCTGTTATCCTTTTCGTGAGGGCTTGAATACGGGCATCATGAGCGTGGAATTTTCACCCGGGGGTGCCTTGGTAGCCGGGGGCTTTACCACCAATCGTCAGTGGCCGGTACGCGGTATCAAGCCCTTTGCCCTTGAACGCATGGACTGGACGGGGATTGTCCCGTTTGAGATTCAAGCCATCACGATCAAGCCGGATGGGTTCCAGTTGAATTTCACCCAGGCGGTAGACCCTGTCCTTGCCCGTCAACCCGAGACCTATCGCATCACCACCTACACCCACATATACGCCGGGTTTTACGGAAGCCCTGAAGTGGACCTCGGGACTTCAACCGTGAGCCGGGTTGAGGTTTCCGCTGACGGTTTGCAGGTAAACCTGGCCCTCGACTCTCTCCGGGAAGGATTTATTCACGATTTCGATCTCGAATCGCTGCGATCGAAAGCGCGCATGCCGCTCCTGCACCGGAAGGCGTATTACACGGTGAATGAGATCCCCCGCTAGGCGTTAAAACGTGACGCGTGCATGCGCCTGCAGTCGGAATGCTGTGGGCGAGGGGTCCTTTATCGCTCAGGAGCCGTGCGGCCGCTTGCCTTGAACGCATCCAGTCGGGCCTTCAACTCCTGCACCATCTCGGGATGTTTACTGTACAAATTCGTGGTCTCCCCCGGATCCCTGGCGAGGTTGTACAGTTGGCCCGGGGCCTCGGGATCGGTCTCCTTTAAATCCCACTCCTTCATCCCCCAGGCACCGGAGCGCCGGTAATTATTCCCGGCGGAGCCCTTGTGATCCAGATACTTCCAGTCCCCGTGGCGGATCGCGATACCGAGGCTCATGGTCTGGTGAATGGTGTATGTGCGGGTCGCTTGCTCACCCTGGTCGCCCAGGAGCACGGGGTAAAAGCTGATGCTGTCCTCCGCAGCCTCGTTGGGCAGGGTACATCCGCTCAGCTCGGCGCAGGTGGCCATGACATCGGTCAGGCAGATGGTCTGGTGGGCTGTTCTCCCGGACTGGATGACCCCGGGCCACCAGGCGATCATAGGCACCCGGTGCCCGCCCTCCCAGTTGTCCCGCTTCACCCCGCGCCAGGGGCGGGCGCCGTTGTGCTGGAAGCGCGTCCGCATATCGCGGACCGTGGGCACTTCCGGACCGTTGTCGCTGGAGACCATCACCAGGGTATTGTCGCCAAAGCCGTTGGCCTTGAGTGCGGCGATCAACTGGCCAACATGGTCATCAAACTGGAAGATGAAATCGCCATGCGGACCCGCCTTGGTCCGGCCGCGGTAGTCTTTTCCTGCAAAAGAAGGAAGGTGCACCGCCTGGGTGGAGTGATAGAGAAAGAAGGGCTTTCCGGAAGCATCCTTTGCATGCTGTTCCAGGAAGTCGATACTCTTCTGGAGAAACACGCCATCGACTTCCTGGTGATCAAAATTTGATGCGACCATGCCGACGCGGCAATCATTTGCGTAGGGGTGTTTGGGTAAAGAGCTGCGATCGAGTAGGCCGACAGGCGGCACAGGAATACGATCCCCCTCCACAAAGGCGTAGAGAAAATCCGTGGTCGGACAACAGACCGTTCCATAAAACCGGTCAAAACCGCGATGAATCGGAGCGTCTGGAATCGGCCGGTGAAAATCCGCCCGCTGCACCGCCTTTAAGCCGTTCTGGTGGATGGGCTTGCCCTCGGCGTCGAAGAAGGTCATCCCCACGTGCCATTTGCCATGCATGACGGTGGCGTAGCCCTGGTTGCGCAACATCTGGGGCAGGGTCAACCGGCCCTTTTCAATCAGGCAGGGGCCCCCTACGCCGGTGAACACGCCCCGGTAGCCGGTCCGGAAGGGCATGCGGCCGGTAAGCAAACCGTAACGCGAAGGGGTACATACGGTCGAAGGACTGTGTGCGTCGGTAAAGCGTAGCCCTTCCTTCGCGAGCCGGTCCAGGTGCGGCGTGGGGACCTTGGACGCCTCGTTGTAGCAGGCGACGTCGCCATACCCGAGGTCGTCCGCGAGAATGAACAGGATGTTGGGTTTATCGGCCGCTAACAGGATCGATGCGGAAAGCATTGGAAACAGGATACGCGAGAGCATAATATCTAAAATATGTGTGAGTTGCCGCCGCATCACAAGCTATTCCAGCCAAAGTTGTGAGGCACCTAAAAGGGCGAAGCTGGCTTGAGGGCCTTTTTGACCCGGTCTACGCCTCGGGCAGGCTCAGGACAAAGGTTACCGACTCATCCGTCAGATTCTCGACAATCAGATCTCCCCCGTGTACCCGGGCGATCTCACGGGAGATGCTGAGGCCAAGACCCGCGCCAAAGCCATCGCGCTTGCGGGAGGAATCCGTCCGATAGAATCGCTCAAAAATCTTTTCCGTGTCCAGTTGATCCAGGTTCTCGCCGGAGCTGGTCATCGAAAACTGGACCATGCCATTCTTCATGCTCAGCCCGATGCGTATCCAGCCGTTTTCTTTGCGATTGTACTTGATGGCGTTAGTGAGGAGGTTGTTGGTCACCTGGCGGATCAGGGTATGATCAACGGGGACCTTGATGTTGGGAAGGATGGCGGAGGAGACCTTGATCGGCCCGGCGATGACCTCGGCATCCTCTGCCGTATTCCCGGCGAGCTCGCTGATATTAATGAGTTGTTTGTCCAGTTGCAGTTGGCCGGCATCCGCGCGCGAGAGTAGCAGGAGTTTGTGCGTGATGCCTTTCAAGCACTGGACCTCCTCGAGCAGGTTGTGGTATCCGCGTTGTTCTTCCGAATTCTCCGGCGCCTGTTGAATCATTCGGTCCAGTTCACCCTGGAGAACGGCCAATGGAGAATTCAACTCATGCGCGGCGTCGGCGGTAAAACGGGTGGCCTGATGGAAACCGCGTTCAAGTCGCTCCAGCATGCTGTTGAGGATACCCGTGAGTTGTTCAAATTCCTTGTCAGCCTGGAAAGCTGGAATCCGTTGATCCAGTTCAGAGGCACTGATATGACTCACGGTTTCGGCGATGACCCCAACGGGCCGGAGTGCCCGCCCGGCAATGGTGCGTCCGCCGATGGCGAGCAGCAAGAGGGCGAAGGGAGCGATGAGCAAGAGCTTATTCCGAAAGTCGCGATGCTTGGCGTGCAGGTGGTCAAGGTTGACGGCGACGACGAAGTTGACGAGTTCGTTTCCCATAAACGCGACACGCCAGGCCTCTTCTTCAGTTCGGATGGTCTTAAAGCTGGATGAAATCGGACTCGCCATCGCCGGCACCCGGCGACCGCCCGGTGAGGCCCCCGCGACTCCGCCAGCGCGTGGCCCGCCCATTCGTGCCAGGGCCCGGTGCACATGGTTTTCGATTTGGGCATCCGGGACACCAAGCGCGTAGAGGTCTTCCACGTCTTTCAGCAACTCGTCTCGCTGTTCCTGCCGAAGGGCTGTCTGGCTGTTGATCACGCTCGCGTGGTCGCGGATGGCTGAATCAATACTCTCCTCGGGCCTGGCCTGGCTAAGGGCCCATGCCTCAACCCTTGGGGTAAGGGCTTCCGGCCAGCCTTCTGATCGGTAGAGCGTTCGGCCGCGCACATTGCTCACAGAAAGGTCCCAGTCCTCCTCCCGGCTCGGCTGAATGATGTCGCGAAAGGTCTCACCGTATTCATCCCAGTAGGGTGAGCCATGTTGACGGCTTGTCGCACCCTGGCCGAGGGCTTGCATTTCCCGATCGATCCGGTCCAGGCCGAGGGCATGGATGATCCCCAGAAAGGTGATGCCGAAGAGCCCGAGGAAGAGGCCTGAATACAGTGCCGACCCGAGGGCGATCTTGGCTCGAAAAGAGATCCGCATCAGGCTTCCTTGTGCATGCGGTACCCCACGCCGCGAACGGTTTCGATAAGGGGCTTCTGGTCTTCCCCGAGTTTTTTGCGTACGCGACGAATGTAGACGTCGACGAGGTTCGTCTGGGGGTCGAAGTCGTAGCCCCAGACGTGTTCGATGATCTGGGTGCGGGTGTACACCCGGCCGGGGGAGCGCATGAGCAGTTCCAGCAGGTTAAATTCGCGGTTGGTGAGTTCGACCAGCTCATCTCCACGTTGCACCACCCGCGTAATCAGGTTGACCGTGAGGTCCCCGTTGTGCAGCACGCTCAGCTCGTCACCGGTGGCACGCCGGGCAACCGCATGCAGGCGTGCGACCAACTCCTCGATGAAAAAAGGTTTGGTCAGGTAGTCATCGGCACCCACATTCAAGCCTTCCACGCGTTCGTTGAGCGCGGACCGAGCGGTGAGCAGGATGACGGGTACGGTGTTCCCGTTTTCCCGGAGGTTCCGAAGAATACTCAGCCCGTCGCGCCCGGGAAGCATGATGTCCATGACGATTGCATCGTAGCTGCGCTCGGTCGCGAGCTCGTAGCTGGTATCCCCATCGTGGCAGAGTTCCACGGTAAAACCCTGCTCGTTAAGGCCCTTCTTGATGAAAGATGCAATTTTTACATCGTCTTCGACCACCAGGATATTCATGGGTTTGAGTCTACTTCATGGGGGGAAAACCGGCAACTGCGGGTGTATGACGATTTTGTCATACAGGATTCATCTCAGTTTCATACGCGCTCACTATAGTTCTTTTTAGGATCGGGGCCTAACCGACAAGGATCGTTAAAAATGAGCATCACGACCAGGAAAGAGCCATGAGCGAGGAAGAGCTGACCGTACAGTGTTGTGTCTGTCACCAGGTTCGGGAGGGTGAACGATGGATTTCCAGGTTCAATGGGAATATCCAGGCGTATTCACATGGATATTGTCCGTCGTGTTTCGAGGTCATCTTGCGAGAGTTGGACCGGTCGGTCACTTCGCTGGGCTGACCGAAAAGGATCCACGCGGTCTCAGGTAGCCATACGCTTTCTCAAGTAGCCATCCACGCGGCCGCTGCGTACCTTTTTTATTGCCGGTTGGGCACCATTTCCATCGCGTTTAGTACCCTTGCGGCCGGAATTCCCCTTATCCCTGAATGCCTGAGCACGTAGGCCAAACACCTACATTGGTTGGCATCTAACGTGCTACCAGCCATAGGATATGAATCGATCCATCGGGGGTTCCGTTATTTGGCTCCAGAATGTACCCGTTTGATGCGGGGACGACGGCATGAGGGCCATATTCGCCCAATCCGTATCGAATGTATGGGTCCTGCGTGGGCCTGGTGACATTCTGTAACAAGTGGGAACCAGTACACATTGTTAACTTTTTTACCAAATTTGCAACGACTGATTCAGGGGGTTCAAGCATGTGGGTGAGATATGCCAGATAAAATAAAGTTCCGCTGCCCGGCGTGCCAGAAAAAGTTGGCCGTACCGAAGACCGCCTGCGGAAAGAAGATCCGCTGTCCGAGTTGCCAGGTCAAGATCAGCATACCCTTCCTCTCTCCGGACGGCGGAAAGCAGAAACCTGAATCCGTTACGGCGAAGGCGCCCACCGCCCTGGCCAACGAAATTCTTGAACAGACGATTCGCGAGCTCACCGACACCAATCGCGAACTGGCAGACCGGGTCAAAGCGGCAGAATCAACTTCCGGCGGCACCAGTGCCGGGGCGACGGAACGGATTTCCACCCTCGAAAAAGAGATTCGTGCGCTACAGGAGACCCTGAATAAAAAAGAAGATTTCGAACGGGATGCCAAGGACCGTATCAAGCAATTAGGGGATGCCGTTAAGGCACGGGACCAGCAGGTCCAGGAGAGCGAAGCAGGGAATGACCTTGCCGAATCCCTGCAGGATGAAATTGCCGGCCTGCGCAGGCAGTTGGCCGAGGTGCAGGAAAGGGGCAAGCAGGCGAATAAAAAGCACGCGCAGGACAGCGTCCAGGTCCGTGAAGAGGCGCATAAATCCCAGGAGGAACTTAAAGCGACGAAAACGAACAACAGCCAACTCACGGTTGAAATCGAGAGCCGGGCAAAGGTGGTGGATAGACTGAATGGGCAGCTGGACGATGCGTGCAAAGCCGCGGAGAAGGCCCGGGACCAGGCGAAGCAACTCGGCGATCAGAAATCCACGGTCGAGAAAGAACTCACTTCGCTCAAGCAATCCTCCACCGCCCTAGCCCAGGACCTGGCTGCGGTATCCAATGAACGGGAGAACTTTCGCAAGTCCCTCGGCGAAAGCGACAATCAGTCGAAGACGCTGGCAGATCAGTTGAAAAAATCTGATGCGCGTTCAGCGTCAATAGGTCAACAGATCAAGGATTTAATGCAGGAATATAATGGCGTGACCAAGCAGCTGTCGAGGACCCAACTCGACGCCGAGAGCCTGCAGAAGACCGTCGCTGAAAAAGAAGAGGCCCGCAAAACCGCAAGCGTCTCCGCCCGGGAGCTCACGCTACAGGTTCAAGGAAAGGAGCAGGAGCTGGAAAAGGTAGCGGCGGCTCACCGGTCCTTGAAAGATCGATTGAAAGAGCTGGAGCAGGGTCGGTGCAAGTCGGAGACCCAGCTCGAGCAGCGCGATGATCAAATCCGTGAGCTGAGTGGCAAGCTGGAGGCGAGCGAGAAAGCGATTGGTGATGCGGGTAAACACGCGAAAACCGTGGATGAACAGCGGAGGCATCTTGATGAAGAGCTGAAAACCGTCCAGGGCCTCGCGCGTAAAGGTGAGCAGAAAAGCAAGGAGTTGGAAGCCAAAACCCAGGAGCTTGCGCGTCAACTGAGTCAGCGTGACGAAGAGTTCTCCTCGGTTTCGAGCAAGAGCGACGCGTTGAATCGGGAGCGCACAGAATTGCAGCAAGCCCTGGTGGATGTGCGGGGTGAAAAGGCTCGCCTTGAGAAAGAGCTCAAACAACTTGGTGACCGGAGCGGTGAGAGGGATGCCCGCTTGGAGTCCGCAGCACAGCGCGAGAAGGAATTGCAGAAATCCATCGATGCGAAAGCGGCCGAGTACGTGGCGAGCGAAAAGCGTGTCGACGAGTTGCAGCAGGAAATAGAGGCCAACAAAAAAGGTCTCAAGGACGCCGGTCAGAGGCGCATGAGCGCCGAACAGCACGTAAAGGAAGCCAGCCAGTTGAGCGAGCAGCAATCGCGCGATATCGAAAACCTCAGCCAGCAGGTGAAGGAAGCCTCGGTAAAGTTGGAGCAGTCCCTGGCCGAACACCACGACTTGCAGGAGCAGCATACGCTTCTAGGCAGGCAGAAAAACGAGGCCATCCAGGGCCTGCAGAAGGAAATTACACAACTCCAGGCCCGTGGTCGATCCGCGGATGAACAGCGCAAAGAGCTTGAAGCCCGTCGCCAGGAGGCGGTTGAGCAGGGCAAATGCTTAGCGGATGCTAAGACCGCTTTGCAACAGAAGGGGAAAGAGGCCAAGGGGTTCGCCATGCAGGTGCACGACCTTTCAGCTAAGTTGCGGGGCCTGGCTGATGCAGAGCGGAAACTCCAGGCTGACCGGCAATCCCTTGAATCGGCCGGCAAAGAGAAAAATGAGGCGATTGACAAGTTTCAGGTAGAAGCTGCGATCCTGCATCGGGATATCACGACCTTGAAGTCGAAACTCGTCCAGGTCGGCGAGCGTCACAAGGAACTGGAAGGCGAGCTCAACCAGACCAGAACATCCGCCGGCGATCGCGAGCAGGAGGTCGATACCCTGCGGAAGGAAATGACTTCGCTCCGCGAGCAGATCAAGGCGAAAAGTGGCGCGCACGATAAAGTTTCCAGAGAAACGCAGCATTTGCGTGGCGAGATCACAGCATTAAAGCAGACCCTACAGGATGCCGACCGGCACCAGGGTGAGCGCGAAAAGCAGTATAATCTCGTCGCTGCGGAAAAGGAAAAATTCCAGGTCGAGTTCCAGAAGCTTAGCGCGAAGTTGTCTGAAAAGGAGGCCCTTTTCGCTTCGCGAGGCAAGGACCTGGAAACGACCCGGAAGCAGGGTGAGGATCTGGAGGACAAGTTAAAGCAGGCGAAACAAAATCGTGATTCACTGCTCACCCAGGTGCGTG
>JAYGFS010000425.1:0-4006 GCA_046581765.1 Verrucomicrobiota bacterium | reverse complement strand
TTGCCTGGGTCTGGAATTCGCCCGACGACGCGCTGAAGCCACAGCTCAAGGCCTCGCTCGACCGCTTCAAGGCCACGCCCCTGATGGTCGACGGGGTGCTCTACGTGCGCAGTTCCCTGAGCATCGCCCTGGCCATCGACGCGGAAACGGGCAACACCCTCTGGGGCTTCAATTCACAGAGCTACAAGTGGGGCCGCCCGGCCAGTTACGGCTACACCACCCGGGGCCTCGCCTACTGGAAGGCCGCCGCGGAGCAACGCCTCTTCCTCGCTACCGGGGACGCGAAGCTCTTTGCCCTTGACCCCCGCACCGGGACCTCGATCAAGACCTTCGGCAAGGACGGCTTTGTCGACCTCACGCAGGGCCTCCATCGCTCTATCAAGGGACTGGAGCGCATGATGAATTACTCCGGCCCGCCCGTGGTCTGTCGCGACGTGGTGATTATCGGCTCCATCGTCGGGGACGGGATGGGCCATTTCCGGGGCCGGAAGGTCCCCATCGATATGCCGCCGGGCGACGTGCGGGCCTACGACGTGCGGACCGGGAAGCTGCGGTGGCGCTTCAACACCATTCCCCAGGCGGGGGAAGCGGGCGTCGAGACCTGGGAGGACGAAAGCTGGAAATGGGTGGGCGGTTGCAACGTGTGGTCCATCATGAGTGCGGACGAGGCCCTGGGCTACGTCTACCTGCCTGTGACCGCGCCCTCCAGCAACTACTACGGCGGTTTCCGACCGGGCGACAATCGCTATGGCCAGAGCCTGGTGTGCGTGGACGTGATGACCGGCAAGCGGGTCTGGCATTTCCAGACGGTGCATCACCCGGTGTGGGATATGGACCTGCCGGCGGCGCCGAACCTGGTGGACATCGAGGTCGATGGGAAAACGATCAAGGCCGTGGCCCTGGTCAGCAAGACGGGCTTCACCTATGTCTTCGACCGGGTCACCGGCGAGCCCGTATGGCCGATCGAGGAGCGCCCGGTGGCGACGGACGGGGTCCCGGGAGAAACGCTGGCCAAGACCCAGCCCTTTCCCTCCAAGCCCCCGGCCTTTGACCGCCAGGGCATCAGCGACGACGACCTGCTGGATTTCACCCCGGGGATCAAGGCCGAGGCGCGCAAACTGGTCAGCCGGTACCGGGTGGGGCCGCTGTTCACGCCGTTGACGGAGAAGGGCACCCTGATCCTGCCGGGCATCGGGGGGGGCGGGGATTGGCCGGGTGCCGCCTTCGATCCGGATAGCGGGATGCTGTACGTGCCTTCCAAGACCGTGCCGACCCTGATCTCGCTGATAAAGCAGGGGCCGAAAAGTCCCTGGCCCATCAAGTACCGAGAAGAGGTTTCCTTTCCCCGGGTGAGGGGGATGCCGGTGGTCAAGCCCCCCTGGGGTCGCATCACCGCCATCGACCTCAACCGGGGGGAGATCGCCTGGCAACGGGCGAACAGCGATGGATTGCGCCACCTGAAAAGCCTGAAGGCCCTCAAGTTGCCGCCCACCGGTAATGCGCATAAGTTCAACCTGATGGTGACCAAGTCCCTGCTTTTTTCACCCATCAGCGGCCGCGGGGTTTTTGACCCGGACGGATCGCCCGCGCCATCCCGCTTGCGTGCCCTCGACAAGAAAAGCGGTGAGGTGATCTGGCAGCACCCGCTGACCCCGTCCTACAACGGTGGCGGCCCGATGAGCTACCTGTGGAAGGGACGCCAATATATCGTTGTCCCCACGGGCGGTGGCAACCAGACCTCGCACCTGGTGGCCTTTCGCCTGAAGCGCAAGGGGGATCCCGAGTTGACCGGCAAGTTGCCGGCCGCTCCCGTGCGCCGGGAGCTTCCCACCGAGGTGAAAGGCACGGTCTCGGCCTCCGAGGCCGCGGGCTTCAAGGTTTACCAGGCCCGCTGCATGGGCTGCCATACCATCGGCAACGGCCCCTTGCTGGGTCCCGACCTGCTGGGCTCCCATACGAAGCCGGTCGAGGTGCTCACCGCGATGACCCGCCTGATGCGGCTCACCCGCAACGTCGAGATCAGCGATGAGGAGGTCAAGCAGGTGGTGGATTTCCTCAGGCGCGAGGACGCGCCGGCCCTGCTGTACGCTAAGTAAGGTGCCCGGCCCGGTTTACCGGCTCCCGGCCTTGCGGTCCGGGTTGGGCTCCGGTTCCTGGGCGGCGACTTCCCTGCGCCAGGCCCGCAGTTCCGTCGCCAGGTGCCTGGCCAGGTCGGGTTGATCGGGAGAACGGTTCCTTTTCTCGCCGGGATCGTCCTTCAGGTTGAAGAGTTCAACCCGGCCGTCCTCGAAATACTCCAGGAGTTTCCAGTCGCCCTTCCGGATGGCACTCACCGGGGTGGTGGTGGAGTAGTAATGCGGATAATGAAAATACAGGGCCTCCCTTCCCAGTTGCGTGTCGGGCTTGCGCAGCACGGGCGTGAGGTCCACCCCGTCACGTCCCGCGCCCGCGCGGTCGGCGAGTCCGGCTGCCCGCAGGAGGGTGGGGTACAGGTCGCAGGCGTAGACCGGCTCGGCAGACAGCGCCCCCTGGGCCACCCCGGGTCCGCGGATGATCAGGGGAACGCGCAACCCGCCCTCGTAGCAGGAACCCTTGCCGCTGCGCAGGGGGCTGTTGTTGGCGACGGGCAGGCCCTTGTGCAGTTTGCACGGGTTGATAAAGCCACCGTTATCAGAGGTGAAGACCACCAGGGTATGCCCGGCGAGACCCCGTGCGTCGAGCGCGGCGAGTATGCGTCCCACGTTCTCATCCAGGCTGTGCACCATGGCCGCGTAATGTGGATTCCTGTGGATTGAGCCGGGCGTGATCCGTTTGCGATAGCGTTCCACCAGTTCGGGCTTGCCCTCGATAGGGGTGTGCACCGCGTGGTACCACAGGTTCAGGTAAAAGGGCCGCCCGGCCCCGGCCTGCTGCTCGATGATCTCCAGGGCCTTGTCGGTCAGGCGATCGGTCAGGTAATCACCCTCCTTGCCGGGTTCCAGCCCGGGCACGTAGCGCCAGTCGCGGAAGTAGTGGTCCCCGCTGAACGGGTACCAGAAGCTTTGCGGGGCACCCCAGAGGGTTCCGCCAATATTCCGGTGGAAGCCGTGGGCCTGTGGATAGGCTTCGGCCCGTCCCAGGTGCCACTTGCCGAGGTGGGCATTAAAGTAGCCCGCCGACTTGAGGATCTCGGCCAGGGTCAGGTGCTTTAGGGGCAGGGAATCCAGGCAGACCGGCTCCAGCAGCCTGCGGGTGCCCCGGCGGGCGGCGCTTTCACGCCACACGGTCATGTGCAGGCGCGCGGGGTGCAGGCCGGTCAGGATGGCCGCCCGGGTCGGGGTACACACCGGGCTGGCGGCATAGGCATCGGTGAAGCGTAGCCCTTGCCGGGCAAGCCGGTCGAGGTGCGGGGTTTGGTGCAGGTCACTGCCGTAGCAGGACAGGTCTGACCAGCCGAGGTCGTCGGCCAGGATGAGGACCATGTTGGGTTGCCTGGCCGCGTGTGCAGCCAGCGTAAACAGGCCGACCAGGATGATGGATCGCGCGTGGATCATGCGGCACCATCGTCGCACGCGAGGCATGCGCGTGCGAGACCAATTTGCCCTGCACCGGCTGCTGTCCGGGTGGCCAGGCTTCCCGGACTTGAACGCGCGGCTGTTCCCACTGGACGCGGGGGGATTGATGGGTACACTGGCCCGGCGTTTCCTGTCCGGTGAGTTCCCGGGAACCGCTCATGCGAATCGAGGACAATGGCTACACGCGATACATTCCAGGTACCGGGTCGGCAGGGTGCCTGTCACGTGTTGTTGTCCGCACTGTGTGCCGTGCTGATACTGTCGCATGCGGCGCGGGCCAACGAGAACTTTGACCTCCTGAAAGAGGCCAGGCGGGTGGTCTTCCTGGGAGACAGCATCACCTACGGCGGGGAATACGTGGTCTACTTTGAGCGCTGGTTGACCGTCAATCACCCCGAGTTGACCCTGGAGGTGCTGAACCAGGGGCTCCCGAGCGAAACCGTCTCGGGACT
>JAYGFS010000420.1:0-12663 GCA_046581765.1 Verrucomicrobiota bacterium | reverse complement strand
CCAGGTCACGGTTCGTCCCGCGCGCCAGGCCCCGTTCAAAAACCCGGGCATCCTGCTCATCTCCCACGTCCTGAACGAACTTTCGGAGAAGCAGCTGGAGGAGCTGGTCCAGCTCGCCGCCAGGGCGGAGTCGGTGATCTGGGTGGAGCCGGGCACCTTCGAAGCCAGCCGTACGCTGATCTCCATCCGGGAGAAACTACAGTCACACCTGCAGGTCATCGCTCCCTGTACCCACCAGGGGACCTGCGGCTTAACCGCCAAGGGGAAGGAGCCGCACTGGTGTCATCATTTTACCCCGCCACCGGCGCGGGTGCACCAGGACCCGCACTGGTCGCGCTTCGTGAGCGAGTTGAACATCGACCTGGGCACCCTGCCCTACAGCTTTCTCGCGATGGATAAACAGGCATCTCCACCACTCGACAAGGGTGTGCGGGTGATCGGACACCCACGCCAGTACAAGGGCTACTGCCGCCTGCTCTGTTGCCGGGAGCAGGGCGTGTCGGATTGCTCCTTATCCGCCAGGCCGGACAAGCAGTTGTTCAAGGACGTGAAAAAGGAAAAGGTGTTCCCGCTCTTCCAGATGGAGGTCGAAAACGAGCGGATCACCTGGATTCAGCCGGTAGACGAGTCGAGGTAATTTCATGCCCACGCATGACCCATTGTCCGGCCGGGCTGGCAACGCACCGTGATTCCATGCAGGGCAAGGCCGGAAATAGGTTGTCCAATCCGATCCCGGCTGCATACATTGAGCACATGAAGAAACGTATGTTGATGCTGGCTGTGCTCGCGCTTGCTCCCAACCTCGGGGCCAAGCCTAATTTTGTGTTTTTTCTTGTCGACGACCTGGGCTGGGCCGACGTGGCCTGCTTTGGCAGCACCTTCCACGAGACACCGAACATCGATGCGCTCGCGAACACCGGGATGAAATTCACCGATGCCTACGCGGCCTGCCCGGTCTGTTCTCCCACCCGGGCCAGCATCATGACCGGCAAATACCCGGCACGACTGAACATCACCGACTGGATCCCGGGGTCGAGCCCGAAGAACCGCAAGCTCCTGGGGGTGGAGGACCTCCACCAGCTGCCCCTGGAAGAGCTTTGCATCGCGGAGGCACTAAAGGCGGAGGGCTACGCGACCTTCTTCGCCGGCAAGTGGCACCTGGGGAATACCGGGTTCTTCCCGGAAGACCAGGGCTTCGACGTAAACATCGGGGGTCACCACAAGGGTTCCCCGCCAGGCGGTTATTACAGCCCCTGGAAAAACCCCAAGCTGGAAAATGGCAAACCGGGGGAATATCTCACGGATCGCCTGGGCAACGAGACCATCAAGTGGATCTCCGGGCAGGCCGAAAAAAAGCGACCCTTTCTCGCCTACCTTTCGTTTTACAATGTTCACACGCCGGTCCAGCCCTGCGAGAAGTTTATCGACCACTACAAGGCGAAGGCCGAGAAACTTCCGGTGCTCAAAAAAACCGCGATCAAGGAACACGAGGGCGGCTCCCGTGTCCGCCAGGATAACCCGGCTTTCGCCAGCATGGTCGCGGCGATGGATGACAACGTCGGCCGGGTCCTGGATACGCTGAAAAAGCTCGGCATTGACGACCATACGGTGGTGATATTCACCTCCGACAACGGCGGCCTGTGCACGCTCCAGCGAAACCGAACCGGGTCGACCAGCAATGCCCCCCTGCGGGCGGGCAAAGGCTGGTGTTATGAAGGCGGTATCCGCGAGCCGACCATCATCCGGGCCCCCGGGGTCACGAAACCCGGCTCGGTATGCAAGGTCCCGGTAACCAGCACCGACTTTTACCCGACCATGCTGGAATTGGCGGGCCTTGCACTCAAGCCCAAGCAGCACGTGGACGGCCTGAGCCTCGTATCCCTGCTGAAAGGCGGCAAAACCCTGGACCGCGAGGCCCTCTACTGGCACTACCCGCACTACCACGGCTCCGCCTGGGAGCCCGGGGCCTCGGTGCGCATGGGCGACTGGAAGCTGATCGAGTTCTACGAGGACGAAAAAGCGGAACTGTACAGGCTCAGGGACGACATCGGTGAGCGAAAGGAATTGTCGGCGGAGTTTCCCGAGAAAAAGGAAGAACTACTGGCAAAACTGCACGCTTGGCAAAAACGAATTGGCGCGAAGATGCCACAGCCGAACCCGGCGTTCAGCGGGAAGTGAATGGCGTGCCGCCGCCCACATGGTACGGGCCAAGCCATGCCATGTAACGCATCCCCATCTACCCCGGCACCCCCGCCCGCAGCTTTCGCGCGGATTAAATCCGGTCACGGACCCCCGCGCGGCTTCCCCACCCGGTGAATGCGCAAGGTATACCCGCATCCGCTGGCAAAGGGCTCGACGCTCGCCGTAAGCTCCAGCACCGGGTAGCGCACGGTCGCCAGGCCGTATTTCCTGTAGCCCGCGGCAAAGAGCTCGGTCTCGATCATCCCGGAGTAATCGGCGATGGTCATGAATTTCATCAATTCACCCGTGACCTGGCTGGCGGTGCGCTGCTCGATGATGAGTCCGCAACAGGTGACAACCTCGCTTACATGCTTCCCCAGCTCGGCAATCGGCACGTAGCTGTCCCAGTCGATATCTCCATGCAGTGCCAGCGGGTGGGCACTCGCGGTGAAATTCATCAAGGCCATTTCCCACTGTAGCTTCTGCGACGCGTCCGGCTCGGTGAGCAGGGTGCCCGGGCGACGCTGCGTATCCGGATCGGGCAGCAACCAGCCCTGGCCGGGTTCGAGATCGTGATCGAGGGCCTGGCCCAGCCACTGAATCTCCCAGAACTGTTCCGTACGGGTTCGACCAAAGGCATCAAAGGCCCCGACCCGCTGGAGCAACTCCGCGGCATCTTTCCCCGGGACAACCCGCCGATAAAAATCGCCGAGTGCTTTAAACGGAGCCCGCGCGCGTTCGGACACGATCCGGTCGACCGCGGGAGGCCCCAGGCCCTTGATGCAGCTCAGCGGGACCTGGATCGCGCCTCCGCGCACCGCGTATTCCGGGCCCGGATGGTTGACGTCCGGCTTCAGGAGCGGGATCCCGAGCCGGTGGCATTCCAGGATGTATACCAGGGGGCGGTAAAAGCCTTTCCCGTTGCTCAAGACCGCGGCCATGTACGCGGCGGGGTACCGGAGCTTGAGCCAGGCCGAGTGATAGGCCTCGACGCCATAGGCGGTGCTGTGCGCCTTACAGAATGCGTAGCCGTTGAACCCACAGACCAGTTCCCAGACCGTTTCGATTTCCTCGTCGCTGTGGCCGCAGCACCGGGCGAGCCCGGCGAAATCCTTCCCGATATCGAGAACCGTGTCCCAATCCTGCTTGACCAGGCTGCGACGGAGACGGTCCGCCTTGCCCGGATTGAGTCCGCAAAAGGCCTCGCAGACCTGGAGGACCTGCTCCTCGTAGATGATCATCCCGTAGGTCGACTTCAAGCAGCCTTCCAGCGCGGGATGCGCGTATTCAACCGCCTGCATCCCCTGGTGACGAAGCGTGAAATTGCGTTTCTTCCGCTCGTTCGCAGCACCCGGGCGAATGATGCTGACCATGGCCACGAGGGTGTCGATGTCGCGGACCTTGAGCATGCGGGCGAGGCTGATCATGGCGGGACTTTCGATGTGGTGGACCGCCCGGCCACAACCGGAGGAGATGAGGTCCCAGACACCTTCGTCATCAAAGCGGTCGTCTTGCGGGAGGCCGCGGACCGTTTCGGGTCGAAGAAGCTGGAAAGGAGGTCCAGGGGTGGCCTGACGCACCTGTCCATCACCGCTGGGTAGCGGGCCAGCGTGTCCATCCCGCACCACCGCATCCCGGTTCTCCACGCGCTCATGGATGCAGCTACTGACCACGTCCCGCATCACCGCGAGGCCGCCCTGGGCGAGGAGATCGATCTTGACCAGGCCGATATCCTCCACCGCATCCATGTCGAACTGGGTGGTCGGATACCCCTTGGCGGACGTGAAGCAGGGCACGAGGTCGGCTATGGGCACGCGCGAGATCACCACGCCACACGGATGCATCTTGGCATAACGCGGAAAGCCATCGAGGAAGACGGCGGTTTCAAAGGCGGTCCTGTACGGCTCCTCCTCGAAAGGTATCTCGCTAAACTCAGGCGACTGCCTCGCGGCTTCAAAGATGTTCGCTGCACGGGTGTGCGGCAGGTGCTCGGTCACCCGGCGGACCTGGTAGTCGGACACCCCCAGCACCTTGCCGATTTCGGCAAACGCGCTGCGCGATTTAAACGTCGAAAAGCCGCCGACCACCGCGGTGTATGCCGCACCGTACTTGGCGAAGACGAGGTCGATCACGTCGTCCTTGCGGTCGTGCGGAAAATCGACGTCGATGTCGGGCAGCTTGTTCATCTGCATCCGTTCACGATTGAGGAAGCGGCGGAAATCCAGCTCGAAACGCACAGGGCAGACATCGCTGATGCCCAGGCAGTAGCAAACCAGCGAATCGGCGGCACTCCCGCGGGTAATCCAGTCGATGCCTTCGCGCCGGCAATCCTGGAGCAGGTCCCAGACCGCGAGAAAATAGTCCTCGTAGCCGACCTCGCGGATCATCGCCAACTCCTCCTCCACCTGGTGGCTGACCCGGGCCAGGCGTTTCCCGTAACGCTCCCGCGCGCCGCGGAGGACCAACTCGCGCAGGAAATACCCGGAGGAAACGCCACCCGGCGGATCAAAGCCGGGGAAATACAGGGTATCGAAGTCGAAGGCAAAGGTGCAGCGGTCGGCGATCTCACGGCTGTGGTCGATCAGGTCGGGATCGGTCTCAAACCACTCCCACATAGAGGCCGGATCGCGAAAATGGAAGTTGCCCGCCTGTTTTTCCGGGTGTTTCTGGTCCAACAGGGTCCGGGTACGGATACTCTGGACGATGTTGTATTTTTCCCGGTCTGCGGGACGGAGGTAGTGGATCCCCGGGGCGGCGACCGCGGGGAGGCAGGTGGGATTGCGTAGCTCCCTGGCGGCCCTGGGGCAGGAAACCCCGAGGTAGAAGGCCCCGGGAAAAAGGGGCCCGAGGCGGTCGTCCGCGCCGATGGCGAGGAGGCCGGAGGTGTCGAAATCAAAGCGCGCGGGAGGGGGGGATGGATCCGCAACACGACCCGCATCGCACACGGAAAACGAAGGTCCGGCGCTCAGGATGCGGCAGAGATTTTGATAGCCCCTGGTATTCTGGACATAGACAAGCAGGGTCTTGCCATCGACCTTGAGCTCGGTACCGATCAGCGGCTTGATCCCGGCCCGGGTCGCCGCCCGGAAAAACGGAACCGCTCCGTGGAGGTTCCCGGTATCGGTGAGCCCCACCGCGGGGATCTCGTGCGCGACCGCGAAGTCGATGATGGCCCCGGGGGAGAGGACGGAGTCCATCAGTGAATAATAACTGTGCGTATGGAGGGGAACGGGCGGGCGCGTTCCCCGTCGTCCATTCCCGGAACCCTGGGCGGGGTTCCCCGCCTTGTACGTACCCTTTTCCGAAAGTGCCGGGAGGCCGGCGCCGTCCGCATTCCGGGGCGGCACCCCACACGTCTTTCCGCGCGCCAAGACCAGGTCGTGACCGCGCATGATAACGTGGCGGCCACGTTTGTCGCGAAGCGCGTCGACCGTCAAGGCGAGGCGGCGACGGGCATCGTTCGCGCGGGGCGACCCGTCGAGAGCGAGGTCGAGCTGAAACAGGGCATCGTACACGTTTGAGACCTTGAGCGAGACCAGGCGCAGGCTGACCCGGCGCTTCCAGGCCTGGCGAAGCAGGCGGTGCAGGTGACCGTAGAGCTCGATCTCCAGGTCCGTCGGCTCATCGAGGCTGCGGCTGCACTGGTCCTCCGCAAAGTCGTTATAGCGCACCCTGACCGTGAGCGTACGAATCATCTTCCGGTCCCGGCGCACGCTGGACATGAGCTGATCGGCCATGCTGCGGAGTACGGCTTCGATGTAATCCTCATCGGTCACGTCCGTGTCGAAGGTGCGCTGGTGACTGTAGGACTTGGCCGCCGGGCGTTCGGGAACAACCGGGCGCGGATCCTCACCGAAGGCGAAACGATGCAATTGCGGTGCGCGGTTCCCGACAAGGAGGGCCAGGGAATCAACATCGGTCTCCGCGATCTGCCCGATCCGGGCAAGCCCGGCTGCATCCATTCGCCGGGCGGTGCGGGAACCGATGCCGGGCAGGCAGCGATTGGGCAAGGGATGGAGAAAACGGCGCTCCTGGCCGGGAAAGACCTCGACGAAGCTCGCGGGCTTGCGCAACTTCGAGGCGATCTGGCTGACCAGCTTGTTGCTCGCCAGGCCCTCGCTGACCGTAATCTTCAACGATTGATAAATCGCCCGGCGCACCGTCTCGGCGACCTCGCGCGGATTTTTTCGACAGCCGGTGAGGTCGAAATAGCCCTCGTCAATCGAGCAGACCTCGACCATCGGGGTGAAATCGTAGATGTAGGAAAACATCCAGCGGGAAAAGCGCTCGTACTTCTCATAGTCGCCCGGCACCACGATCAACTGCGGGCAAAGCCGCCGTGCCCGGGCGGTCGGCATGGGCGTGCAGATGCCGAATTCCCGCGCCTCGTAGGAGGCGGAGGCGATGATGCCCCGCTTTTCTCCGCCGACGGCCATGGGGCGGCCACGAAGATGGGTATCCGAGGCCTGCTCGACCGATGCAAAGAACGCGTCGGCATCCATATGGATGAGATTCATCATGGGGCAGCGTTCTCAGGGCACCGCTTTCGGGGACCCGAGCATTACACGTAGCGGATCATCGCGATGACCACGCCCTGGATCACCAACTCGTCGGCAGGGATTGCGGTGGAGCAATTCGGATTCTCCGCTTTCAGGTATGGCTTGCGATTCTTGACCATGTAGGTCTTCAGGGTGCTCTCATTATCGATGAGCGCGGCAACGACATCCCCCGGGCTCGGGGTGAGCCCGTGCTCACAGATGACGAGGTCCCCGTCGCAGATATGTTTGCCGATCATGGAATCGCCCCGGACCTGCAGGGCGAAGGTCCGGGCGGTCTGCCTGACCCGCAAGGTCTCGTCGAGGTTGACGGATACACAGCGGTCCATATCCCCACGGACCGTTTTCCCTTTTCGACTCATGATTGGCTTCTGGTTTCGGGGCCCACACCGGTCCGACACGCATCCCCGGCCACGCTCGGGGAGAGGAAGGATCGGAATTATGCAGGCAGTATCCCGCCGCGTGGAACCCCTGTCAAGCAGCGGTGCGAAAATAAGTGAACTTATTTTCACCTTCTTTCCCGGGAAGCTTACTCGGTCTTTTTCCGGAGATCGAGGCAGAGGAACCTGCGTTCGCTCCGGATGTAGAGCAGGCCGTTGGCGATGACCGGCGGGGCCCAGCAGGGCGGGCGCAGCCCCAGCGTTTCGGGCTCGATTTTGTGTTTGAGCACGTATTTCCCGGGATTGACCTCGATCAGGCCCAACTCGCCACGCTCGCCAAGGGTCACAAAGTGCCCCTCGACCTTGAGCAGGGTGGCCCGGCCGAATTCGCGAGAGCTGTTTTCCCAGGCAACCTTGCCCGTGGCCGCCTCGATACAGCGAATCGTCGCCTCGCTCTGGTGTCGCCCGCTGCAGCCGTAGTAGTAGCCCCCGTCGTGGATACTGGTGCTCCAGTGATTCTGCATGGCATCCACATCGCGCCATTTCTGCACGAGCCGGTCCCCGGTAAACTGCAACAGGGCTGCACCGGTGCCATAGGTCGCGGAGAGAAAGATCGTATCGCCCACCACCACCGGCGAGGCACTGTTCACGGAATCCCGCAGGCGAGAGCGAAAGGGGTAATGCGGTTGAAATTTCCGTTTCCCGGTCGCCGGGTCGACCACAAAAAGGCCCTCACGGGACAGGACAAGCGCGTAACGCTTGCCGCCGAAAGGCTTCACCACGCAGGCGGAGTAACTCGCCCCCAGGGTATCGAACTGCCACCGGGTTTTCCCGCTCAGCTTATCGAGCCCGAGGATCCACCCCTTCTCGTATCCCCCGACGTTCAGCAAAATGGTCTCGCCCTCAATCACCGCGGGGAGGCCATTGCCAAAGAAATTGTCCGGAGGCGCGGGCATCTCATCGTTCATCCGTCGCTCCCAGATCTTTTTGCCGGTGGCGAAATCAAGGCAGCTGAGCACGCCATCCGCACCGTAGGCATACACCCGTTCCCCATCGATTGTCGGGGTCGAACGCGGGCCGTTGTTATAGCCGTAGCGGTCGCGGTAGGCCGTGGGATAGGCATAGGTCCATTGCGACACGCCGGAGACCGCGTCGAAGCACCCTACCACCGCCTGGTCTTTCAGTCGGTCGAAATGAATCACCTTGCCATCGCGGATCGCGGGCGCACTGTAGGACTCGCCACAGTCCAGGGACCACAGCCGCGGCGGTCCCCCTTCGGGCCAATCCCAGTTGAGGCCGGTCTCGGTGCAGATGTTGTCCGCATTGGGCCCCATGAACCGGGGCCAGTCGCCTGCCGGCAGCAGGACGGGACGCAGGCAGAGGGTGAAGAGCAGGCAGAGGGTGAAGAGCAGGCTTTTCATGCGGTGCCCTTTATTCCTTGCTCATGTAATCGAAGACCTTGAGCACCTCGATCTCCGGCCTGAACACCGCAACGAAATCCTGGTGGGCGGGATGCGGCAGGTACTTTTCCAGCCCGGATACATCCGCAAAGGTCACCAGGAAGCAGTGGGTGCAGCCGTCGACGCGTTCCCCCTCGTTGACCTCGACGCCGTACTCGAAATCCAGGATGACATCGATTTTACGCGGGAGTGCGCAAAATTGTTCCACGAGGGCGGCAACCTTTTCCTCGCTGGTGGATTTCTTGAATTTCACCATGACCACGTGCCGGAGGACGGATGCCTTCTTTTCCCTCGCGTACGGGATGGTGCAAAAGCCGAGGACAAGGGCCAGGTAGAGCAGTTTTTTCATAATGTATTCCAGTTAGCGGGACAAGCTTAGCAGGTCGTCCGGATGGGGGCAAGGGAGAGGGGGCGATCATCCGTCGGTGTCAATCCACTCCACGCGCTCGGCCAGGGGTTCACGGGCACCGGGCGGAAAAAAGTGTTTCGGGTAGCCCAGGTACAGGACCCCCAGGTACTGCAGACCGTCTTTGAGCCCCAGGTAATCGCACGCGCGCGCATCATAGGTTTGCATGCCGGTACTCCAGAAGGAGCCGATGCCGTAGGCCCGGGCGGTCAACTGCATATTTTGGACCGCGCAGGCCAGGGCCTCGACGTCCTCCACCTCGGGGATCTTCGGGGAGAGGCCGGGTTGCACCGCGAGGAGGATGGCATGCGAGGCCTTCAGCGGGGTGCTTGCGAGCTTCTCCAGCTTTTCCGGCTGCTGCTCTTCTTGCGGAATCACCGCGGCATACAGGGCGGGGAGCCCTCGTGATAGTCGTTGCAAACCGGCACCGGTGAACACCTTGAAGCGCCAGGGCTGGGTCAGGCCGTGTGTCGGCGCCCAGTTGGCATTCTCAAGGATCTCCGAGATGATGGACCGGTCGATGATCCGCTCACTGTATTGCGGGGGTTTAACCGTCCGACGCCCCCGGATCAGGCGGTGGACCGCTCGCACATCAAAGGCCTCTTCCTGCTCACGCATGTCGGGCGGGAATATAGCTGGAGGCCTTGGCAATAGCGAAGATATCCGGGGCCTTTTTCGCCCGGAATGGCCCCGTTACAGGATGGCCAAGCGGGATTTTGCTTTGACTTCACTCAGGCAATTAGGGCATGTATCCTGGTTGACTGACTGACCACGAGACCCGGGTTTCCAAGATGATCTTCTCAACAAAACACCTGCTTTGCCTGACTGGATGCCTGGCCGCTCTCACCGCAATCACCTCCTGTACCCAGGTGGCTGGTCCGAACCGACGACCGGTCCAGGGTATGGGCCAGCACCTGGAAGGTCCCGCCAAAGCCCCGGCATCGCCGAGGGTAAAAGGCTCCTACCTGGCAAACAGCGATGCCATTTCTTTCGAACTCAGCACCGTCAACCCCGATGCCGCAAGCGCCGGGATCCAGGCGGTCGAAGGCCAGGCCTTCAAGCAGGCCTTGCGGGCCCGCTACACCCACGACGATCACGGCCCCTGGATGGCGGTTCTCAAGACCGTGGATACCCTGGCAATGCCGCGGGAAGCGGCCGTCATCGCCACCTTTCACGCGCGCTCAGCCGCCCCGTACAACGCTGCACGCGACGCGGTCATCGGCTTCTACGTCTACCGGGAGGATCCCTGGCACCAGTTGACCGCGAACCGCATCGTCGTGGATGACCAGTGGCGGGAGTACTCCGTCATCTTCACCCCGGATCAAAGTTATCAGGCCGGTGAACTCAGTGTGGCCTTTGATATCGGCCAGAAAAAACAGACGGTCGAGATTGGAAATATTCGGCTCCGGGATCTCGCCATCGAACCCGACGCGGAAAAAGCCGCAACGTCTTCAACCTATGCCGGACGCAGCACCAACGCCGAATGGCGCAAGGCCGCCGCCCAACGGATCGAACAGCACCGCAAAGGTCCGATGCGCATCCGGGTACTCGACACCTCCGGAAAACCTGCGAGGAATGCCCAGGTCAGCTATGCCTTGAAGCAGCACGCCTTCAGCATCGGCACCGCCGTGAATAAACGCCTGGTCGTCCACCAGGACACGCCGGATTATCAACGCTACGCAAGAGAGGTTACCGGCCTGTTTAACAAGGCGGTCCTGGAAAACGGCATGAAGTGGAACCAGTGGGACAGCAGCTACGCGCCCTTCCTCAAGGAAGACACCCTGAAAGCCGTCGCCTGGCTGAGCGAAAACAAGCTCGCCATCCGTGGCACCGCATTGGTCTGGCCGGGCTGGGACAAGCAGAATCCCGCCGGGCTGAAGAACCTGAAACCCGTCGAGCTCCAGAAGCGGGTGGACGATCACATTCGCGACCTCGTCGGCGTCTTCAAGGGCCGTGTCAGCGAATGGGACGTGGTCAACGAGCCACGTACCAACAAGGATTTCACCCGGGTACTCGGGCCAAACACGATCCCGCGCTGGTTCAAGCTGGCGGGAAGCATCGACCCCCAGGCACGGCTTTACCTGAATGACTTCGGCATCCTGAACGGTTCCGATACGGCGGTGACCGAGCTGGAGAACACGGTTAAAGCCATCCAGCAGGCGGGGGCGCCCATTCACGGTATCGGGCTGCAGTCCCACTTCGACAGCTACCTGCCCTCCCCTGAGCGCATGCAGGAAATCCTCGATCGCCTCGGCAAACTCGGCATCGACATCCAGGCCACTGAGTTTGACGTCAACATCGCTGACGAGGCGACCCAGGCGGATTTTACCCGCGATTTCGTAACCGTCCTGTTCAGCCATCCGCAGGTCACGGGCATCACGCTGTGGGGCTTTTGGGAAGGCCAGCACTGGAAACAGGATTGCGCCCTCTTCCGCCGGGACTGGTCGATCAAGCCGAATGGCCAGGTCTTCCTCGACCTCTTCAATAAGGAATGGACCAGCAAGGGCAAGCTGGCGGGCGGAACGACCAGCGCCTTCTACGGGGAGTACGAGCTGCGCGTAAACCATGGCGGCAAAACCAGCAGCCACACGATTTTGCATAAGCCGAACGTACAGGAACACATCATCGACCTGGCTAACCCGGGCACCCCCCGGTCGGTCGCCGTCCAGCAAGCCCCCCCGAAGAATGTTGTCGAGCCGAAGCAACCCAAGCCTGTGGCGCCCGGCCTTCCCCCGGCTGCCGTGCCCCCGGTCGTCGTGAAGCCAGCCGTAGTCACCCCCGGAGTGCCGCCCGGGGTGGTGATTCCCGTCGTCCCGCCAAATCCCGGGGTGATTCCTGCGAAGGTCGCTGAACCGAAGCCCGTGGCCCCACCCAGGATCACGCTACCCGCCGTGGTGCAACCTGCGGTGCCAAAGCCCGCGATCCCGAGACCGGGCCTGCCCACGGCCCGCCCGCCCGTGGTCAGGCAACCGGTGCCGAGTCCGCGAACGCCGAGCGTCACCCTGCCCGCGCCAGGCCAGCAACCCCGGCTGCCAACCATTGAACCGGCGAGCCTTCCCGTCCCGGCGCAAAACACACCGAAACCGCCACAGCCTGTCGTGCCGAGCGTGAAGCCCGAGGGGCCCCAAGCAAGCCCCCCCGGGGTGAAAAAACCGAGCGTGACCTTGCCCAAGGCCTCGACATCCAAGCTGGTTCCGGCCCCGTCTACCGGGGCCCCCAGGCTCCTGACGCCGGATATGATTAAGCCGCGTTTACCCAAGGCTCCCCCGAAGGTGCCGCCTCCCGAAGCCCCTCAACCCAAGCCGGGGGCAACACCAGCGATGCCGCCAAAGGCAGCGGAACCAGCTACCGCGGAACCGCTAGTGAACAGTGCCCAGGAGCGGATGATCGATCTCAAGGAGCGCCTGCGCAAGGCGCGCGAGCGGATGCAGAACAAAGCCGCCGAGCCGAAGTAGCCGGGTTGTTGCCTCCCGGTACAACCAGGGGCCGAGAGCTGCTGCACGGGCGCGTGCATAACTTGTACATATAGACATCCTCCCGCTTTTTCCTAGGCAGGACCCTGCGGATTGGGTATCCTGTATGCATCATCCGACGTGGTATTCATGAAGGCGCGTATTCTCATAGAAGTGATCATCGTCCTGATGTTGGGCATTTTTGCGTACACCAAGTTCCTCAAGCCG
>JAYGFS010000402.1:0-12270 GCA_046581765.1 Verrucomicrobiota bacterium | reverse complement strand
ACAAAAAATAAAATGATGAACGTACGGCCGGCTCGCTTGGAGAGTGGGTTGTACCTGTAGCCCCTTGGGTCTTCTTCCGGCAAAGGCCCTGGTGGGACCGGGGGCGTTGGATTTTCAGTCATTGCGATTTACTGTGTATATTCGTTGAGAATAGGGTTACCTTACGCGGCACGATTACATTGCCAATGGAAATCACCCAGCAAAGTCCAAGCGAGGTCCGGTCCCTGCCGGAAGCCGAGTGGCGCGCCCGCGAGGCGGCCCACCAGGATCGCCTGAAACCCTTCCTGGAGGCGCACCTGGAACGCAAGCACAAGGGAGTGCCCCATCCGGTGCATGATTTCCTGTTTGAGTATTACAACTACCGCCCGGCGCAGCTCTTGCGCTGGTCCCCGGGTATGCAGGTCTACCTGGAAGGATCCGCGGAAGGATTTCTGGCACGTCGGCATTTTCGTGATGGCACACAGGGCATCGGGCTCTATCCGGATTCCCTGCCGGAGTCCCGGCGTTCCGCGGCCCAATGGATCATTCATTTGTTGGAAGCGACCGCCCATCGGGCACCCTTCTTCGGATGCATGGGGATGCACGAGTGGGCCATGGTGTACAATGAGCGGGATATCCGCCATGCGAGCCTTCCCTTACGAATGCCCCACGCCGAATTGGTCGCGTTTGTGGAGGGCGCGCATATCTGTTGCAGTCATTTCGATGCCTTTCGTTTTTTTTCTAAAGAGGCTGTCCCGATGAACGGCTTGCAACCCCGGCGCAATACCCGGGAGCAATTCGAACAGCCGGGTTGCCTGCACACGAACATGGACTTGTATAAGTGGGCGCATAAGCTCTCGCCCTGGATCGATAGCGAGTTGATCGCCGACGCCTTCTGGCTGGCGGTGGAAGCACGGGAGCTGGATATGCGGGCGAGCCCGTACGATATGCGTGAGCTGGGCTACGAGGCGATTGAGATCGAAACCGAGGCGGGTCGAAAGATCTACACCGAATGCCAGGAGGCGGTCTGGAAGAAAGGCCAGGTTGTCCGCGG
The DNA here is from genome assembly GCA_046581765.1 of Verrucomicrobiota bacterium. Lineage (GTDB taxonomy): Bacteria > Verrucomicrobiota > Kiritimatiellia > SS1-B-03-39 > UBA6053 > JAPYUI01. Next base: position 11,237 of record JAYGFS010000402.1, on the reverse strand, counting down.
ACGTTTAATCAGTGCGATTCACCGGGTTTTGGCGGGACTTAGGCCCCGGCTCAAGGGGGATTAGTACATACAAAGCGACCCAAGCGTGTTATATTCCGTGGAGATGTTTCCCGAGGCTCGCAAATATTCCAGCAAGCGTGAATTGCGCAACAGCAAGACCTACCGCCTGGGTAGCAGTCGCCGTCGCAAGGTGCAGGACCCGGCGGGATTTGAGCTGCTGGGGGTTGGCATTGGGATTGGGCTGTGTATCGGGTTTCTGCTGGGGTTCACCTTAAAGGGCCTGGGCACAGGCGCGATTATTTTTGGCGGCTCTCCGGCCCCGGCAGAAACAGCCTTTGACACGCCGAAGATCCCTGTTCTCAATGGTGAAGACCGCGAACGCAGGCGCATGGAAAAGATCGCCAACACGCAGGCCACGATCAGGGAATGGGAATCGAAAACCTTCGATATCAAAGTGCCGCCGAAGGTAAATGATAAGGAAAAAGCCAGCCGGATTATCGATGGTTTGTACCAGGATCTTGAGGATCAGGAGCGGCAACAGAGTCCGGTTCCGAAAGATGACCCCGGGCTTCCGGAATTGGAATAGCCGGGGTGCCCTCCCGCTTTAAAGAAGGGCTAGGCTTCCCCTGCCGGGCACGGATCTTTCGCGCCCCGGGGGCCCGGCAATCAAAATCGGTAATTTACCCCAAAGCGAACCATCTGGTGGTTGAAGCCGATGTCGCGGTCGATTTTCCGCGTGGTCGTCTGCCCGTTAGCTGCCGGGCTGACGAGGTTGAAGTCCGTTTCGGCTTCCTGCAGCACGTAGCGCCATTCCGCGAAGATCTCCCAGTGCTCGTGTAGCGATATCTCGCCACCGATCGCGCCGTGGTAGCCGAGGTCTTTTTTGATATCAACGGAGAATTCGGAGATGGGGCTGCTTGCCCGGTTGGCGGCGATGGCTCTGTTTACGTCCTCCGCGTCTTCGTTGATGAAGAGCATGTTTATGCCGGCACCGGCATAAAGGCTTGCGACCTCGTTATGCCAGATGTGGATGCGCCCGGTCACGGCAACTTCGTGTACATGGGTATCCACGCCCGATCCGACCGGAAGGAGAATGCTGTCCAGGATAGAGAGGGGAAGCGAATCTTCAAAGTAGGAATAACTGATCTCGGTGGTCAGCCACCGGCTGAAATCATAGGCTCCCTGCCACCCGAAGGCGATGGTGTCGTCCTGGATATCGCCACTGGTGACAGGCGCTATATGCAAACCGTCGGTGATGCGCCGTTCCAGGCCTTGCGAGGTGCCGGCCAGGAGGACTAAGGTGCAAAGACAGGGTATGAATGAATGGTTTTTCATAGTTCAGGAAGCCTCGTTCAACGGTACTTAGCTCAATCCTTTGTCGGGCGAGTTTCAATCCTTTTGTCGGCAATTTTCCCCGGTGATGGCGAGGATTTCGTCGGGATGATCGACCAGGTAATCCGCTCCGGCAGCGGTTAATTCCCCGGCCGTTCGGAATCCCCAGGTAACGCCGATGGCTCGCATCTTCGCCGCGCGCGCTGTTTGCATGTCGGTATTGGTGTCCCCCACGAAGAAACAATTCGATGGGGCGGCGTCCAACCGGGCGGCGAGGTCGATTGCCGCCGCGGGATGCGGCTTCAGCGGTACACCGGGTACGGCACCCTGGACGATCGAGAAGGTCCATTCCCCGAGAAGGCCGCGCACCAGTTCTTCGGTGGCGGGATGCGGTTTGTTCGAAAGAACGGCCATCGCTTGTTGGCGCGTTTGCAGTTGCGTCAGGACGGTGCCGATGCCGGGGTAGGGGACGGTTTTATTCATCCAGCATTGCTCATAGGCCTCGCGCATGTGGTCTTGTACCTGTGCCACAAAGTCCTGGTCCTCGCGTCGGTCCTTGGGCAGTGCCCGCAACACGAGCTGCGTTATCCCGTCTCCGACAAAGGCCAGGTAAGCCTCTATGGGATGCGGGGGGAGTTGTTCCCGGGAGAGCGCCGTGTTCGTGGCGTCGGCAAGATCTGCAACCGAATCAATCAGGGTGCCATCCAGATCAAAAATTACAGGAGGCAGCAAAGCATCCGTCATGGGTATCGTTAGTTGGGGAGTCGAAACTTTGTTCGCTTGACGGCCATCGCTCGAGGGTGGCCACCACGCTCCCGTGCGCCGGTTAAGCGTGGTACTGATCAAGGGGGTTTAGAATACGACTTTGTCGCCCTGCTGGATATCTGCCAGGTTGCTGAACTCCCGGTCGATCTCCGCGATGCACGTGTTTTCCTGGATATCGATGACGCGCACTTTTCCGATCACTTCAACCTCCCCCCGGTAAACGGTGGCCTCAACATTCAAGAGAACACCTCCCTCCCGGCCGATGTCGAGAACCACAAAGTTCCATGGAGTGTTTACCCGGATGACCCCGGCGATAAGGCCCTCGAGGTCGCCGGTCGCCTTTCCGCCACCCGGGCCTTGGAGTTGCGCGAGGCACAGGTCCAGTTCCTTTTCGGCGCGATCACGCTCGTTGGTTACCGATGCGAGGTCGGCTTCCAATCCGAGCATGTCATTTTCCTTTTGCGCAATCGTATCGCCCAGCGCGGAGATTTCTTCCGTCAGGCCCTGCTTCTCGATGGTGAGCGTTTCGACCCGGTTCTGGGCACTGGCCAGCTCAGCCATCGTCCGGGCCAGATCGGCATCGAGCTTTTCAATCTGGCTTCTGGCTTCCGCGAGTTGAACCTCGGTTGACTTCAGGACATCCTTGGTCTGTTCAAGAACCGCTTCGGTCTCACGGAGCAGGTTTTCGGTTTCTTCCAGGGTCTGCTGCTTGAGCTGCGCGTGCGAGGCCAGTCGTTTGAGTGCACCTTCAGCACTGCTTACCTCGCTCTCGGTCCGGGCGACGAGCTCGCTTTTCAAGGAACCCGCCCTCTCATACTTCAGGTGCTGGGCCACTTTCTCGGCATTGTATTCCAAGTTCTGGGTGCGCAACTTAATGATTTCGCGATCCATGAAGATCTTGATACCCAAGGCCAGGCAGGCGATGCTGCACAGGAACGAAAGCACGATCAATGTCTTTAAAAATTTAACCATCTTAGCTTCCTCAAAACGCGATAATGATACAGAATGGCTGTACGTGGAACCAGCATGGCAAATGCCAAAGTACAGGGCAAGCGTGATTTACGCGATTTTTTAAGCTTTCGCAGGGTAATCTTGTTTTGGCCTGAATGGAACGTGGAATGAAAGTTCTTTTTATTGCCCCTCAACCGTTTTTTCGCATCCGCGGTACGCCCATTAATGTCCGGCTTGTGGTCAGGACCCTGGCCGAGCAGGGCCACGAGGTCGACCTGCTTTGCTACCCCTTTGGCGATTCTGTGGACATACCGGGCGTCCGCATTATTCGATCAGCGGGTTTTCCAGGTATTCGGGACGTGAAAATAGGCCCTTCCCTGGCCAAGTTTCCCCTGGATGGGCTTCTCTTCCTCAAGGCGTGGGGGCTCTGCCGGAGGCGGAGATACGAGGTCATACACGCGGTCGAAGAGTCGGTATTCTTCGCGGTTTGGTTAAAGAAGTGGTTTAAAACCAAGCTGATTTACGACATGGACTCCATGATTTCCGACCAACTTCGTACTTCGGGCTTTGTTAAGTGGGCTTGGATCCTGCGCATGGTGGAACGCATGGAATGCTGGGCCGCCCGGGAATCAGTCTTTGTTTTGACCGTCTGCCAGTCGCTTTCAGACGGGGTGGAGGCCCTGGCTCCCGGTATTCGGATTGTCCAGATTGAAGATGCCCCGCTGCAAGAGCGTTATACAGAGGACGAAGTGGGCGCGCAGGAGATTCGTGCCGCCCATGGGCTTCAGGACCAGCAGATCGTCCTGTACACCGGGAATCTGGAGCCTTACCAGGGGGTGGAACTATTGATCCGGTCCGCCGAGGAGGTGGTAAAAACCCTTCCCCATACCCATTTCCTGATCGTGGGCGGTCCCGAGAAGCATCTTCAACAAATGAAGCTCGTGGCCGCCGAATGCGGCGTGGCAGGTGCTTGCACCTTCACTGGTACCCGGCCCATGGAGGATATGCCGGGTTACATGACGGCTGCAGATGTGCTGGTTTCGCCCCGGATCAAGGGGACGAACACGCCCCTGAAAATTTATACGCTAATGCAGGCGGGCAAGCCCATCGTGGCGACCGACCTGCTCACCCACACCCAGGTGCTGGATGATCAGGTTGCCGTGCTGGTTAAGCCGGAGCCCTCTTTTCTTGCCCAGGGCCTGGTAGACGTGCTGTCAGATTCGCAAAGAGCGAAGGCCCTGGGAGCCGCGAGTGCAGCAAAGGTCGAACAGCACTACAGTTGGGCCCGCTTTCGAGAAAAATTGCATACCGCCTACGCTTTGCTCGGCTAGGGGCATTACATTTTGTGCGACCGGCACAAAATTCGTGGGCGTTTGTTATGCATTTACGCGGAACGGCTTGCAAATGTGATACATCTGCAAATGCTAAATCATGCAAGCACCCATGAGGTAGGAAATGTTGTTTTTACCCAGCTTTACTGAACATTATGCACCTTCTTGCGGTAAATCGAACCTGTTAATCCACGACATTTTACCCGGTGGCATGGCAGTTGCTGTTAGGTATATCGAGAAGTGCAACGGGTCATCCGCTTGCCCGATATAACAACGTATCAGGGAAAAAACATGAATTTGATAAGTAAGCCAGACATCAACCGGATCAGCTCCGAGTTGAAATCAATCGCGAATCTAATAGGTCCCGGCAAGAGCTATAGTATGCTGCTGGAAGGCGATGGTAGCGTTGCTGCCATCCAGTTGCCTCTCGCGGTGGTGATGGAGATGGTTCCCGAGCAATACCACAAATTTCCCGGAGCGGAATACTCGGACGAGACGATTACCACCATCTGTATAGAAAAGATGTTCGATCAGCTGGACGAGGGCATGGTCTCCACGCCGTTGCTAAGCCTCCTCTCCGATGTACCGGATTTCTATATCGGGGAGATCCCTCCCTCCGCCCTGGATGAGCCGATCTGTATTCCCCGCCAACTGGTGATGGATGCCCTCTGGGCAAACTGAACGTCCCTGGTTAAGCAGCTTGAAAACCGCGTCTACGGTCGCGGTTTTCTCGTGTCGGGGCCTTGCCCTTCGGGGTTCTGTAACGGTTTAGAATCCGATGGTAATATTCCCACCGCTTGCGTGGCGGAAGAAGTAGAAGGATTCGCCGGGCGCCACCGTATCGGTGACCACCGTGCCGAAGTCGGCTGAATCCAGGCTGCGCCAGAGGTTGTCTCCCGCGTAGAGATAGCGGCGGAAGGTGCCGTCACTGAGCAACTTGACAATCAAGTCCGCCTGGGTCTCGTCGAAGCTACCTGTCAAGGTGCCGCCCGAGACCTGGCCGAAGGCCTGGTTGAGGGTGAGCTCCGCTCCCTCACTCATGGTGATCATGTTCCATCTTCCCGCCACGGCTTCAATGGACGCCGTCAGCTTGTTGCCTACGGGTCCGATGAAAACGGAGTCCTTGGTGGTTGAAGTGGAGTTGTTCAGCAGGAAGTAGCCTTGACCCTTGGCTATGACACGTGTGCTGAGAACACCCGTCGACTCACGCCACTGTTCGCTCGTGTCGAGGTAGAGGACACTCCAGGTCTGGCTGCTCGGGTCGTAGATCATCACCTCGTCGCCGAGGCCATCCATGGTTCCGCCATTGTGACCCGTCAGGCCCTCGGACAACATGAGGCCGAAGCCGCCATTGAAGGCGCGATCTGTATCGATTGGAGGGGCGGCCATCGTGAAGCCGCGCTGGCTGGTACTCATGTCGATCGGCAAATACGTATTCCGAATGGCGCCCCACATGGCCGTGGTGTCCACGGGGTCGCCGCGGTCCACGACCAGGAAGTAACGCCGGTCCTCCGAAGACGAAACCGTTGCAACAATGCTGGTTGAGTTGGCCGTCTGCGCATCAACGATTTTTGTCCAGGTCATGCTGCCGCCGGGATTATCCGTCGAGGTGTACATGTCGTAGAGCACGTTGACGACGGTGCTCCACAACATGGTTGCGTTTAGGCTGGAGATGGAAGCAAAGCCGTCAAAGATCTGCGGATCTACGGGATTGACGGTTATGGTAAAGGTCTCATTATCCTGCAACCCCGCATCATCCTGCACGCGCACATCCAGGTTCAAGGTCGCGCCATCGGTTTCAAAGTCTACATAGTTGGCAATCGTCACCTCGCCGGCCGAGTTGATGTCAAAGAAGGGGTCTCCACTGCCACCTGTAATCGTGAAGGTCAGGTTGCTGAACGCCGGGGGTCCCAGGATGTCCGGGTCGGTCGCGATGGCGTCGTAGGGGTTGATGCTGATCGCGGTGTTTTCGTACAGGGAGAATGCCTGGGGTGTCATTACCGGTGTTTCGTTCAGGTTGTTTACGTCCACCGTGATGGTCGCGAAGTCGTCCAGGTTCGGTGACCCGTTATCCAGTGCGCGTACCGTCAGCACATACTGGCTGGTGGCTTCAAAGTTCAGTTGGCTGACATCGTCCACGCGAATGTTTCCGCTGCTATCGATAAGAAACACCGAGGTCGGGTCGCCCGCCGTGATGAAGTAGCTCAGGGTCTGGACCGGGTCAACGTCTTCATCCGTTGCCCCGACGTTATTGACAATCGTCCCGTTGACGCTGTTCTCGTCGATGTTGAAGGTATTGTTATTCACCACCGGGGCATCGTTGATGTCATTGATGGTGATGGTCAGGCTCTCCTCAAAGACCAAGCCGCAGGGGTCCGTTGTGCGAACGCGGATGCTGTAGGAATTCTTAACCTCCTCGTTGAAGATGTCGGTCGCCCGGAGATTGGTCCCCAGGATGTTGAATGAGGCGTTGTCCGTACTGCCGCTCCCGCTCACCAGGGTGTAGGTATGCGTATCCAAAACGTTTCCGTCCGCCGTGGCCAAGGCACCCACAACATCGTTGACCGCGTTGTTCTCGTCAGTCGCGGAAGGGGTGAGCGTTATGTCGGTTGGATTTTCCTCGTCATCGGTGATCGTTGCGGTGACCTGTTGTTCACCGGGCCCGGCTTCAATCCCATTCCCGACTGTCGTGATGTCGACAGAAACCGTTTCACCGTCATCATCGTCACAATCATTCACCCCCGTGAGTGTGATATCCGCGGACAAGGTGCCGGCCGGGATCAGGATGGAGGTGGCGTGCGTGGTCGTGTAGTCGCTTCCACCTGCGCTTCCGGCATAGGCCAGGTTGACCGTAATGGCCTTGCCGGACACCACGTTCAGGGACGCTGTCACGGTAGCGGTGCCGCCATTCTCATCGAATGGGGACCCGGCCAGGCCCAGGCTCACCTCTGCCGGAGGGTCATCATCGGTAATCGTGGTTGTCACCTGTTCCGTGCCATTCTCCGCGCCATTAATCACCGTGTCGATATCGACGATGATCGTTTCGTCAAATTCGTCGAGGAAGTCCTGCACCGCGGTAAGGGTCAGGGTATCGCTGAACGACCCGGCTGGAATGAGCAGCGTGAGGGAGGTCTTGGTGAAGTCATTGCTTACGGTGGCCGTGCCGCTGAGGGTGAGGGTAACCGTTGTGGTGAAGGCCGATTCCCGGTCCTGGGTGGCCGTGACGATCGCTACCCCTGCCGCCTCCGCAATCACCGCATTGTCGATGGAAAGCGAAACCAACGGTGCCGGTTCGTCATCGGTGATCTCGACCGTGGCCTGCTGGACGCCGTTCTCTGTCCCATTGAGCACGGTGGTGATGTCCACGAGTACCTGCTCGTTCGGCTCGAATATGGGGTCGTCAACCGAATTGACCGTGACATCCCCGCTCAGGGATCCTGCGGATATGATGACCAATGTGGCGGTGATCGTGTAATCATCCGTCAAGGTGGCATCACCGCTCAGGGCGTAATTTACCGTGGTGGCGAAGGCGGATTCATGGGAAAGCGTCGCGCGGACAATGGCGGAACCGCCCAACTCAGCGATGGGGGAGGTGATGACCGAAAGGGTCACGGAGGGTGAATTGTCATCATCGGTAATGGTTGCGGTCACCGATTGGACGCCTGATTCCGTGCCGTTTTGTACAGTATCGATATCGACGATGACCGTTTCATCCGTTTCGTAGATCGTATCCTGAATCGCGGTCAGCGTGATATTCGAGGATGAGGTGCCGGCCGGGATCAGGATGCTGGTTCCGGAGGGCGTGTAATCCGTCGCGTTGATGGCCGTGCCGGATAGCACGAGATTGACCGTGACCGGCAATCCGGAAACCGCATCGAGGGTGGCGGTAACGGTGGCCACGCCGCCATTTTCGGCCATGGGGTCATTCGCCAGAGAAAGGCTGACACTCGGCGGTGGGTCATCGTCCGTTATGGATGTGCTGACGGTCTGCGGAGTGGCTTCGGTGCCGTTTGCGATCGTATCGATGTCGACGATGACATCTTCGTCCAGCTCGTCGATCAGGTCCTGGTCAGCGGTGATGGTCATGAATGCGGTGGGGCTACCTTCCGGGATCACGATACTGGCACTGGACGCGGTATAATCCAGTCCTCCGGCCGCACCCGAAAACGCGAGGTTGACGGTCACGTCACGGCCAGATACTGCTGAGAGGGTGGCGGTGACGGTGGCCACGCCGCTGGCCTCAGCAATCGTGGCGCTATCGATGGAGAGCACCACGCTCGGCGTGGGATCATCGTCGGTAATGGTGGTGGTCTCGGTTTGCGTTCCACTTTCGGTTCCGTTTATTGCGCTGGCGATGTCCACGATTACGGTTTCAGGATCTTCGTCCAGGGAATCGTCGTCGCCCGTGATGGTCATCGTGCCGGTTGTATTGCCGGCCAAAATAACAATGCTGGCCGACGAGGGGGTATAATCGACGCCGCCGCCGGTTGCGGTACCGGTTAAGGTCAGATTCGCCGTGACGTCCAATCCCGAAACGGCATCGATCGTTGCGGTTGCGGTTGCAACACCTCCGTTTTCCGCGATGTTCGCATTGTCTATAGACAAGGTGAGGAGCGGGGCCGCATCGTTGTCAATGATCGTGGTCATGTCCGATTGTACGCCATCCTCTATACCGTTTATGATGGAGACAATGTCCACAATGACGGTTTCATCATTTTCATCGATCGGATCCTCGACCGCGGTGATCGTCGCCGTAGCAACGATGCTGCCTTCGGGAATTACAATGGTCGTGCTGGATAGGGTATAATCCGTGCCGCTCCCGGTAGCGGTTCCGCTGGTGCTGATGGTCACCGTCACATCCCGGCCTGAAACCGTGTTCAAGATGGCCTTGACCAAGCTGCTTCCCGCGGCCTCGGAAATGTTGGGCGTAGCCACGGACAGGGTGACCAGGGGTTCGGGGTCATCGTCATCAATCGTGACGGTTACCTGCTGCTCGCTCGGACCTTCTTCCAGTCCGTTGGTTATGGTGGTGATGTCGACGATAACCGTCTCCGGGTCCTCGTCCAGGAGGTCAGGTCGGCCGATAAAGTGCAGGGCATTGGCGCTCAGTTGGCCAGCCGGAACCAAGATCGAAGCGCTGAAGGCGGTGTAGTCGATCCCGCCGCCGATCGCTGTTCCGCTATAGCCCAGGTTCACGGTTACATTCCGGCCGGATACTTCGGACAGGGTTGCGGTGAGGATGGCTTTACCACCATTTTCTGCGATGTTGGTCACGTCGACGGACAAGGCGACGGTCGGCAGGGGATCATCGTCGGTGATGATCGCAGTCTCTTGCTGGGTGCCCAGTTCACTTCCGTTTGTCACGCCCGTGATGTCCACGATAACCGTCTCGTCGTCCTCGTCCAGAAAATCCTGGACCGCGGTGATGGTGGCCGTTCCGTCTATGTTCCCGGCAAGTATAACGATGGAACTGGCTGAGGTGTTGTAGTCGGTGCCACTGCCGGTTGCGGTTCCGGTGTAACCGAGGTTGACCGTAACGTCCAATCCGGAAACGGCCCCGAGGGTTGCGGTCACGGTGGAAATGCCCCCGTTTTCCAACTGGGGGGTTCCGGCGATGGAAAGCGTGACCGCCGGACCATCATCATCGTCAAGAATCGAGGTACTTACCTGGTTGGGCGTTCCTTCATCCCCATTGGTAACCGTACTGATATCGACGATGATGCTTTCGTCCAGTTCGTCCAGCGGGTCGTCCACGCCGGTAAGCGTGATGTTGGCGGATGGATTCCCGGCCGTGATCAGGATCGATGCACCCGAGGCATTGTAATCGGTCCCGCTGCCGGTGGCATCTCCACTAAAGCTCAGGTTCACCGTGACATCTTTTCCGGAGACGGTATCCAGGGTGGCAGTAACCGTGGCGACACCTCCATTTTCAGCAATGGTGGCGTTGTCGATCGACAGGGTGGCCACCGCTGGAGCATCGTCGTCGGTAATCGTTGTGCTTTCCTGCTGAACCCCGTCCTCTGCACCGTCATCGACGGTGGATATATCGACAACCACGTCTTCATTAAACTCGTCGATGTCATCCTGTATGGCGGTTATATCCATGGTGCCGCTAAGGGTGCCTTCCGAGATGGTGATACTTGGGCTGGATGAATAATCCGCCCCGACTGCGGCACCCGAGAAAGACAGGTTCACGGTCACATCGCGGCCGGCGACCGTGTTCAGTGTCGCGGTAAAGGTAGCGATCCCGGCGGCCTCCGCGATGGTCGCGTTATCCCGTGAAAGGGTGACGGTGGGCAGGGGATCATCGTCGGTGATGGCCGTGGTTTCCTGTTGTGTACCATTCTCGGTGCCATCGATCACGCTGGAGATGTCCACGATAACCGTCTCGTCGTCTTCGCTGAGGGCATCCTGGTCGGCGGTGACGGTGGTGGTACCGTTGAGGTTTCCAGCACTGATTACAATGGTGCTGGATGAGATGCTGTAGTCGATACCCCCACCGGAGGCGGTTCCGGTGAAGCCGAGGGTTACCGTCACGTCACGTCCGGCGACGGTGTTCAAGGTGGCGGTAAAGATGGCGATGCCGGAAGCCTCCGCGATCGTGGTGTCATCAACTGACAAGGTCACCGTCGGCAGCGCATCGTCATCCAGGATGGTGGTGGTCTCCTGCTGGGTCCCGCTCTCGGTTCCGTTGCTGACCGAGTCGATATCGACGATGACGGTCTCGTCATCCTCGTCGAGGACATCCTGTTGGGCAGTTACCGTGGCGGTGTTGCTGAGGATCCCGGCGGAGATAACGATGGCGGTGGTCGAGAGGGTGTAGTCGGTCCCGCCGCTGCTGGCGGTGCCCGAGGTGCT
>JAYGFS010000299.1:0-2747 GCA_046581765.1 Verrucomicrobiota bacterium | reverse complement strand
GGGGTCCTGCACCAGCCGGATATTTTGCAAAGCCAGGTCACGCGCATGCTCCAGGATCCGCGGGCGAAGGCCCTCTCCGAGAATTTTGCGCGTCAGTGGCTCCAGCTGGATCGTCTCATCTCGGCCCAGCCCGATATCGAGCGTTTTGTAACCTTCTATTCGCGGATGGGCTGCGAGTACTGGGGCCTGGGTTCCCACATGATGCTGGAACCGCTACTCGTCTTTGAACGCATCCAGGTCGAAAATCGTTCCTTGCTGGAGCTCGTGGACTCGCCGTATACCTACCGTCCCGACAGCCTCCACACCTGGTACAATGATCCGGAGCCTTTTGCTGGGAAGCATGAGAAGCACCGCTTCAACGTGTACAAGGAAACCTTTAAGCTACGGGACCTGGATGATCGCCGGCAGGGTGGGGCGATCTTTACCGCGGCATCGATGACCATGACCTCGTCTCCCCTGCGGACCCTTCCGATTACCCGTGGGGCCTGGGTGGCGACGGTGGTGTTTAATGATCCCCCGGACCCGCCGCCGGATGACGTGCCCGATATCGAGGCGGATGACCAGGCCATCGCGGCGCTGGGGCTGACGGTTCGCGATCGCCTCGAGCAGCACCGGGACCTTGCCCGGTGCAAGAGTTGTCATGCCAAGATCGACCCCCTGGGTTTTGCGCTGGAGAGCTATGATGCGGTGGGCCGCTGGCGCGACACCTATCACGGCGGCAAGGCCGTGGACGCGAGCGTGGTGCTGTTCGGCGACCAGCCGATCCAGGATGTCGTGGCCTTGAAGGATGCGCTGCTTTCCGAGCCCAGGCGCTTTATCCGGCCCTTTTCGGAACATATGCTCTCCTATGCGCTGGGACGGGACTTGGCCGTCAGCGACAGCCCGGCGCTCGAGCGCATTGTCGCGACCGTGCTCGACCGGGACCTGCGTTTCAACGCCCTGGTGCACGCGATTACCCGGAGTATTCCTTTTCAGCACAAGACGAACCAGGTAGAATAAATGGTGATGATCCTTAAACACCAGCCCCTGTCCCGCCGGACCCTGCTGCGAGGCGCTACCGCAAGCATGGCCCTGCCGTTCATGGAGATCATGGCCGGGCCGAAGTCGGTGTCCGCGCCCCTGCGCACGGCCTTTGTCTACATCCCCAACGGGGTCGAGCAGGAAGCCTGGCACCCAGCGGAGACCGGTTCGGATTACCGCCTCAGCCCCACCCTGGAGCCACTTGCCCGCATGAAACATAAGTGCGCGGTCCTGACCCAGTTGGACCGGACCAAGGTCCCCGGGACCGATGGCCATGCCCAGTGCGGATCCTGTTGGTTGAGCAGTGCCCGGCCGAACGAGTTGTCCCCGGCGGGGTACCCCTTGAAGCGCACCCTGGACCAAACCATCGCCCGTGAAGCGGGTAAGCACACCGCTTTCCGCTCCCTTGAATTGAGCTGCAATCCGTTTAAGGACAACAAGGAGTCGATCTATTTTGATGCCATTTCCTGGTATGGGCATGGGCACGTGGCGCGCTCCATGCGGGACCCGCAGCGGATCTTCAACCGCTTGTTTGCGGTCGAGGAACAAAAGGCGCACAGCAGCATCCTCGACGTGGTTATGGGGGATGCCAAGGCCCTGCGCGGAAAACTGGGACGACTCGATGCGCACAAGCTGGATGAGTACATGGACTCGGTACGAGTGGTCGAAATGCAGATTCAACGGGTGGAAGCACGGCAACAGGAGTTGGCCCGGATGGATCTCAAGATCCCGTCGCTTACCGTCGCCCTGGAACGCGATGCCTACATCCAGGTGATCGCGGACCTGATGATCCTGGCCTTCCGGACCGACATGACCCGGGTGGCAACGATGATGATCGGTCCCGAGCGCTGGTCCACGGCTTATCCTTTGCCCGGGGTGTGGGCCAAGGCGCAGGACCATCACAACCTGACCCACGCCCAGGATAACCCGGCGGTTAAGGAAAACCTGCGCAAGCTCGATTACTTTCATCTCCGTCAATACGCACAATTGATCGAGAAGATGGACCTTGTCGAGGAGGCCAACGGAAAGAGCCTGCTGGATAATTCGCTGGTGGTATTGGGCTCCGGGCTGAGCAGTGGCAAGCTTCACGAGCAGGTCAACCTGCCTACCGTGATTGCGGGCGGCGGCGGGCGGATAAAATCGAACCGGCATCGCCGATACGGGAAGGGCACCCCGATCAGCAACTTATGGCTTTCCATCGCCCGGATGCACGGGGTGAAGATTGAGCGCCACGGCGACAGTACGGGCCCGCTTGAAGATTTCCATGCCTGAGTGCTGCCACGGTCCGGACAGGAAGGGACGGTGCCACGAGAGGGCTCATGATTGATTATGCCTTGCACCACGAAGCGGTGAGTGATCTCGTTCGTTCACCCGATACGCGCGAAGGCTGGGAAGCCCTGGCCCTGGGCCCGGAACGCGTGGCGGATTTCGAGCGTGACGGATTTCTCAGTGGTATCCGGGTCTTCGACGAAGCCCAGGTCGAGCGCTTGCGGGGTGACCTGGCCCGATTGGCGGGACCGGCGTCTCCCGGTCGGGACCTGTTTTACGAATACCATGCAAACGAATCGCAGGATCCCGAGACCTGCCTCTTTCATGCCCTCGGGGCGTGGCGGACGAGTCCCTTGTTCCACGACGTGTTGTGGGCCCCGGTGCTGCGCATCGTATGTCACCAGTTGCTTGGTGGAAAGCCGATCCGCTTCCTGCATGACCAGCTTTTTTGCAAGCCC
>JAYGFS010000295.1:0-11909 GCA_046581765.1 Verrucomicrobiota bacterium | reverse complement strand
CGGGCTTGTCCTGTGGGGAAGTCATTCCCTTGACAGCAGGCTCCCCGAGCCATTACGATCCCTCTACTCAGATGAAAATTGGTAAAAGGACCGCGATGAATCGCGATGATATATTTTTTTGCTGTTTCCAGGTTTTGCGCTTCCAGGTCCGCTCCTGGGTCACGGGGATCGCGTTCCTTCTTTTCACGGGTGGCCAGGCGCTGGCCGGGGTCGATCCCGGGCCGGGTGGCCAGATCCACGAGGAAGACCTCCCCGATTCGCAGGGCGATGCACATGCCCTGGTTCTCGACCTGTCGTGGGGCTTCGTTTTCCCGATGGGGCCGGACTGGCGCAGCGAGCTGGTGGGCGAGCCCCAGGAATTTTTCTTTATCGCCGATTTCCAGTAGGGCATGGGGCGAACAAGATGGCAGACGGGAACACGGTGCAAGCGGATCACGGCGAAGCAATCAATGCCAGGCGGGCGAGGATCCTCCGTCTCATGGGGATCTTTAAAGGGCTCACCTTGGGTTTTTGTATCCTCTTTGTATTGATCGCAGTGGGTACCCTTGGGATCAGCGTGTACCTGTATTTCGCGCCGGAAAGCACGGTCTTCGGCGTGGTCTTGAATTACCCCCTGGTCCCGGCGCTCTGTGGGAGCCTGGCCATGCTGGTCACGGGCAGCCTGATGTGGGTCCTGGTCCGGGTCTTTTTCCGGCGATTCGAATCGATTTTAAAGGTGGGAGACGGGCCTGGACCAGGCTCCCCGGTCCAAGGATAGACCAATATGAAGTATAGGATTCACCGTCTTCTCGTTATCGTGTCTTCGGTCCTGATCGGGTCGGTTTTCGATGCACCGGGTGCCGAGCCCGCGCGCTGGCTGCAGCAGTCGGGCTATGGACTGATGTTTCATTATGAGGCGTTCAAGAATCACAGCCCGGAAATGTACAACCGGGTGATCGACAGCTTTGAGGTCGTGCCCTTTGCCGACGCGGTTGCCAGTACCCGGGCCGGACATGTCATCTTTGTCATTGGTCAGCACTGGGGAAAATACTGCGCCCCGAACAGCGTGTATGAAAAACGACTGGGCGTGGAAAATGGCGTATGGACCTCCCGGCGTGACCTTATCCAGGAGATCAGTGAGGAGCTCGAGAAGCGGAATATCCGGCTCATTATCTACATGACCGCCCGGGCCCCCATGCGGCATTACAGGATCATCGAGGCCATGGGGGATACGCTGCCGAGCATTGCCGGCAAGCCGGCGGGCCCCGATGTGGATCCCATGTCGCATCCGCGCAGGGTAAAGGGCTTCCTGCGCAGTGAAAACCAAGCTCCCAACCCGACCTTCCTCAAGCACTGGGGGGCTGTTTGCGGGGAGTGGTCCCGGCGCTACGGAACCCGGGTATCCGGCTGGTGGTTTGACGGGTACAAGACCGAGATGAGGGATGCCTACGAGGGCTTGAAAAAGGAACCATACAATATCGATACCTGGGTCCGCGCCGTTCTTTCCGGCAATCCCGATGCCGAGTTGGCCTTCAATGCCGGGGCGCATCCAACCCTTTCCCTGTGCACCAAGGGAAAATTGTGCCCGCACCAGACCTTCACCTCGGGCGAAAATCACGGGTTTTATGAAAAATTAAAGAAAGGGCACGGCAAGGCACTCACCCCGGCAAATTTCCCCGCTCCCGAGGGGGTGATCTGGCATTTGCTGTTGCCGCTCAGCGCGGGATGGGGAGCGGGAACCGAGTCCCGCTTTGACCTCGAGACGCTGAAAGACCGGGTTGACCTGATCAATGCGGAGGGCGGTACGGTCACTTTTGATGTGCCGATTGCAGGGGATGGACGGATTCCCCCGGGGGTGCTCGGAACCCTCCGGGCATTGGGCAAGGACATTGGGAAGCTCCGGGACGGGACCCGGTCCTTCTGAACCCGCCCCGTGCCCTTGAGATGAAAAAACAGTCCCTCGCGGCATTGTGGCTACTGTGTGTGCCGGGACTCGCCGTGGCCGAACACGCCTATACCCTCCAGGAAGTGGTCTACGCGAAAGACCTGGGCCTGAAGGGATACCTCGCCTACCCGAAGGGTGAGGGCCCGTTTCCGGTCGTGGTCTATCACCACGGGGGTCTCGGCAAGCGGATGGGGGGCGATCCCCGGGGAACCAGCATCGCCCTGGCAAAGGCCGGGTACGTGGGTTTTTCGCCCTTGCGGCGAAAAACAGAACCGATGAAGGATGCGATTGAGGATGCGGGGCGGGCGATGGCGTACCTGCGCAGTTTGCCCCGGGTCGACCCGGACCGCCTGGGCTTGCTGGGATTCTCACGGGGTGGGTATATTACCTTTTACAGCGCGGTCGACCATGCGCAGCCCAAGGCGATGGTCATCATGGCCTGCGCCCCGGGGCGGCGTAACCAGGAGGCTTTTCTGGGAAAGGTAAGGGATACCCGGGCACCCGTGTTGCTGTTGGTGGCGGAGAACGACCATAAGCGATCGGACCTGGTCGGCTGGTCCCGGAAGATCGGGAAGGTGCTCGATGCGGCGGGCCGGGAACCCAAGCTGATCGTGTATCCGCCCTATCAGGATGACGGCCACCGGATGTTTTTTGAACTCGGTGCCTACTGGAAAGAGGTAATCGCCTTCCTGGATGAGCAGATCGGTACAGGGCCTAAGCCGGATGGCGCTGACCGGAAATAACCGTGCGGGTGAAGCGGGGCACGATTCCCGTCGCCCCGGGTCGTCTCAGCGACGGATGACCAGGTCCCCGAGGTAGGGGACGTTCATCACGTTGAGGATGGGAGCGATATCGATCGCCTTGTGCGCGGCCCAGGCGAGATCCTGCCAGTGCAGGGGCACGAAGGCGGCATCGTCGTAGAGGATCTTTTCCACCTCCTGCAACAGGGCTGCACGCTTGCCGGTATCGGTTTCCGTGCGCGAGGCCATAATCAGGGCATCCACCCTGGGACTGGAGTAGTTGCCGCTGTTGTACTGCCCATAGCCCGTGTCCGCGTTCGGCGTCATGCAGAGGAACTCGGTGAAGTTCGCGGAATCTTCCGTATCCGAATGCCAGCCCAGCAGTTGAATATCGGCGGAGCGCTTGTCGAACTCAGGCCAGTACTGCGCCTTGGGCATCGTCTTCAGGGTTACCTTGATCTTGATCTTCGCCAGCATGCTCACCACGGCCTGGGCAATTTTGTAGTCGTTTACATAGCGGTTGTTCGGCGCGATCATGGTGCAGGAGAACCCCTTCGCATACCCGGCCTCCTTCATGAGGGCCTGCGCCTTTTTCACATCGTAACGCGGGGTCAAGCCGGGATGATGCCCCGCGTAACCCCTCGGGCTTTGTTGCGCGGCCGTGGTCGCAAACCCGCGCATGATTTTCTTCACGATCCCGTCGTTGTTGATCGCGTACACGATCGCCTGGCGGACCTGGACCCGTCGAAATTCAGGCCGTCGTTTCTGGTTTAACTGCAGGGTGATGACCCGGGTGCCGCTCATCGTGACCAGGTTGAGCTTCGGGTCGCGCTTGATACGGGCATGGTCGTTCGGGGGCACCGGCGCGATGAAGTCCACATCACCGGACAGCAGGGCAGCCACGCGGGTTGGCCCCTCCTTGATCGGGGTCAGGATAATCTTGCCCACGTTCCCGGGGGACCGCGTGTCCCAGTATTTCGGAAAGCGATCAAACACGACCTTCACCCCCTGTTGTCGCTCGCTCACGGTGAAGGGTCCGGTGCCGGAAGCATTTCGGCTGGCGAAGCTGTCCCCGTGTTTTTTCAACTCGTCCTTCCCGGCATAGAATCGGTGATCCAGGGGGAACAGGTAGGTCGCCATCTGGAGAAGGAGCGGATAGGGCTTGGCCGTTACGAGCTCAACGGTGTGGTCATCCACAATCCGGCAAACGCTTACCGGCTCAAAAAGCGCCTTGAAATCCGGACTGCGCTTCAGCCGGTCGAAGGTGTATTTTACATCCGTGGCGGTGAAGGGATGACCGCTGTGGAAGGTCACGCCTTTGCGTAAATGGAAACGCATGGTGCGCGCGTCCAGTCGTTCCCACTTTTCGGCGAGGCGGCCCTCGAAGTGCAGGTCCCTCGTCCAGCGCACCAGCGGGTCAAAGATCATGTGTGAAAGCTGGAGCGTGCCGCCCGAAAGCTGCTCGTGCGGATCCATGGAGACCGGATCGGCATCGTAGGCCATAACCAGGGTCTTTTCGGCAGCCCCGGCGAGGCCCGCAAGCAGGAAAAACAGGGGGTAAAGCCACTTCTGCATACGTTTATGCTTCCCTTTCATGGTAAAATTGCAAGGATTTCACCTCTTCCAAGACGATTCCATAGTATGTATGTAAAACATCATTGAAAGATCCATTATGAAGAACCTTACGCTCCTCCTCGCTTTCGCCCTCCTGTTCTCGCTTGGCATGACCCATGCCGACGATGCGGCCGACCAGTTGGAATCGCTCACGGAACATTTCCCTGACGGCCTGCTGGATGGCGAAGGAAACAAGGTCGGGGTCGATGTCTTGAAAGGGAAGGCCGTGGGCATTTACTTCAGTGCGTCCTGGTGCCCCCCCTGCAAGGCGTTCAGCCCTGTACTGGCCAAGTATCGCGAACAGTACAAGGACCAGTTCGACGTGGTTTTTGTCAGTTCGGACCGCAGCCCTGCCGCCCAGAAGAAATACATGGCCGAGGTCAGCATGAGCAAGTACACGATTGCCCACAAGGGCCCGGCCGCCAAGGCGCTCTCGGAAAAGTACGGGGTGAAGGGTATCCCGGCCCTCGTCATGCTGAAATCCAATGGCGATTTCCTCACCAAGGAAGGTCGCGCCATCGTGTCCGGCGGGCACGACGGATCGAAGCTCGCCGATCCTGCCATCAGCATCAAGACCGAGACCGAGGAGTACAAGTGCACCCGTTGCCCCAAGATCCACACGCGCCAGGTGGTAAAGGGCCTGGAAATCCTCGCGGCTTCAGAATAGCCGGGCGTGGCTGACCCATCCCGGATTCGTCTTGAGCCAGCGCATCGAGCCCCGTATTGAGGCCGGCTGGAAAGCGCGCCTGGCCGATGAATTTAATACCGTCTCCTTTAGCCAGCTGAAAGCGTTCCTGCTTGCCGAGCGCCAGGCGGGCAAGGTCCTTTATCCACCCGGATCGAAGATCTTTGCCGCCTTTGATCACACGCCGTGGGACCGGTTGAAAGTGGTGATTGTCGGTCAGGATCCCTACCATGGCCCCGGGCAGGCGAATGGTCTCTGCTTCTCCGTGAACCCGGGCGTGCAGCCCCCGCCCAGCCTGGTCAATATCTTCAAGGAGTTGAGCAGCGATCTCGATTGCCCCATCCCGAGGCACGGTGGCCTCTCCCACTGGGCGCGCGAAGGCGTCCTGTTGCTCAACGCGACGCTTACGGTGGAAGCCCGGCGAGCAGGGTCGCACCAGGACAAGGGCTGGGAGGCGTTTACGCAAGCGGTCATTGAAAAGGTCGTGGCGGAGAAGGACCACGTGGTTTTTATCCTCTGGGGCAAGTACGCCCAGGCCAAGGAGGCGGTGATCGACACCACGCGTCAACGGGTGATCAAGTCCCCGCATCCTTCACCGTTTTCGGCCGATCGCGGGTTCTTCGGCAGCAAGCCATTTTCGCGTACCAATGCCATCTTGAGCGACTGGGGCCTGGAGCCCGTCGACTGGGTAATCCCGGACGAGTAGCCCGTTCCCTCCCTGCGGTGTACGCTTGACGCGGACGATGGCCCCGGGCCTCAAACCGGCGTCCATTCAGTGAACGTGGCGGCCTGGCCGCAGGGGATGCCGGCGTCGTCGGCAACGTTCCATACCACCGCGTTTCGCACCTTGAAGCGCCTGCCGCTGGCGGAGATGCGAATGCCGGCGTAGTCGTCGATGAAGCCGTCGCGGGTCACCCGCTTGAGCAGGTCCTGCCGTTTGGCCCGCTCGACCGGTTCCGCGGATTTGCGTGAGGGGAGGCGAATGAAATCATCCCAGTCCAATTCGAATAATGCCAGGGCGGCCCGGTTGCCGAAGTTAAATACCGGGTCGCTTTCTATGCCATGGCTGACCACGACGAAAGGGGCCTCCCACACGGCCTGGGCGTCGGGGGCGAGCACCTTGCCGGTCAGGCGCGCATAACTGGTGCGTAACCGTTCGATATGTTGCTCAATTTCCGGTGTCATGCGTATTCCGATGGGTGGCAGCGGTAGCGGGATTCGCTCCGTTGGCCGTAAATTGTACCGATCCCGTTCCGGTCAACGGAAGCTTTTTTGGAACGTTTTCCGTTCGACGAAAATTCAACACCCCTCTATAGTCGTGGCATGTCAAATCTGCGTATCGCTGTTGTCGGCTTGGGCCGGTGGGGTCCGAACCACGTTCGAAACTTTGCAACCTTGGCCGAATGTGAGGTGGTGGCCGTGGTGGATCCGGACCAGAAGGCCCGGGAGAAGATTGGCAGCCTGTATCCGGCCGTGGCGCTGCATGACTCGCTGGAGTCGCTGTTGTCCGAAGATACCTGTGATGCGCTCGTGGTCGCGACGCCGACCGATACCCATTTCAGCATTGTCAAGGCGGGCTTGAATGCGGGCATGCATGTCTTGTGCGAGAAGCCCCTGACCAACCGGAGCGAAAGCGCCTGGGAATTGCAGAAGCTGGCCGAAAAGAATGGCGTGGTGCTCATGGTGGGGCATGTATTTCTGTTTAACTCAGGGATTAACTATCTCTGCAACGCGGTGGGGGAACAGGATGTCGGGCAGATTTATTGTCTCAACGCAACCCGGACAAACCTGGGGCCGTTTCGCTCCGATGTGAATGCCGCATGGGATCTCGCCTCGCATGATATTTACATTTTTAACCAACTGCTGGGCACCCGCCCGGTGTCGGTTTCCGCGGTGGGACAATCTTACCTGCGTCAACCGGTCGAAGATATTGTGTTCATCACGTTGTTCTACCCGGATTGCGTAATGGGCCATATTCACGTCAGCTGGCTTGACCCCAAGAAAGTTCGGCAGATCACCCTCGTGGGCGAGAAGAAGATGATCACCTGGGATGAGTTGGCCAACCTCGGCCCCATCACCGTGCATGACCGTTCGGTCCAGAAAGAGCCGGCGTATGAAACCTTCGGTGAATTCCAATTGCTCACGCGGGAAGGGGACTTGATGTTGCCGCGCATTCCTGCTTCGGAACCCCTCGGGGCGCAAGCCCGGGCTTTTGTCGACCGGTGTCGTGACGGTGGGGGGGGCGAGCTTTCCCTCGAGGCACGCGGCTCGGCGCGCCAGGGTGCCGAGGTGGTCGACGTGCTCGAGGGGGTTGACCGTTCGCTGCAACAGAACGGGGCGGCGGTGGAGATCCATTATGGCGGATGAGGTCTTCGTACACCCCCAGGCGATCAACGAGGGCCTGGAGGTCGGATCCGGCACGAAGATCTGGGCCTTTGCCCATGTGCTGGCCGGTGCGAAAGTCGGCACCGATTGCACTATCTGCGACCAGGTATTCGTGGAGAACGGGGCCGTGGTCGGTGACGGGTGCACGGTTAAAAACGGGGTGTCCATCTGGGAGGGCGTAACCCTGGAGAACTATGTTTTCGTGGGACCCGACGTAAGTTTTACCAACGATCGATGGCCGCGCTCGGCGCGCAATCCCGTGCTGGGCCCGCGGAGTGACTGGCTGGAGCCCACGCGCATTTGCGAGGGCGCTTCGCTCGGCGCGCGTTCGGTGATCCTGTGTGGCGTAACCGTTGGCGCCTACGCGATGGTCGCCGCCGCTGCCGTGGTGACCCGTGATGTGCAGGCCCATGCGCTGGTAGTGGGGATGCCCGCCCGACCGCATGGCTGGGTCTGCATTTGTGGGCATCGCCTGGATGAAGCCTTAAGCTGCCTGTCCTGCAATCGTGCCTTTACGCAATCGGATGACGGAATTGAGGTGCAGAAATGATTAAAGTCGGCGTAATTGGATACGGTTACTGGGGTCCGAACCTCGTGCGAAATTTCCACGAGCATCCCGAAACCGCGGTTGCCATGGTCTGCGACCTCGACGAGGGTTTGCTGGAAAAGGTCCGCGTGCGCTATCCGACCATCGAGACGACGAAGAACCTGGATGAACTGCTCGCGCATCCCGACGTCGACGCCGTGGCCGTGGCCACCCCGATCTCGACCCACTATGACCTCGCGATGAAGGTGATCGAGGCCGGGAAGCACGTGCTGGTGGAAAAGCCGCTCGCGCACGACGTCGCGTGCTGCGATCAATTGATCTCCGCCGCGGCCGCCAAGGACGTCGTCCTGATGGTGGACCACACCTTTCCCTTTACCCCGGCGGTACAACGAATCAAGCAGTTGATCGACGACGGCGAAATTGGCGACGTGTTGTATTACGACTCGGTGCGGGTCAACCTCGGCCTGTTTCAGCACGATGTGAACGTGATCTGGGATCTTGCGGTACACGATTTATCCATCCTGGAATACCTGCTCGACGACAAGCCGACCATGGTCTCCGCGACCGGGATCAGCCATGTCGAGGGCCATCCGGAAAACCAGGCCTACCTCACCCTGCAATACGACGCGCGGCTGATTGCCCACATCCACGTGAACTGGCTGGCGCCCTTGAAGGTGCGGCAGACCCTCATTGGCGGAACAGAAAAAATGATCGTTTACGATGACACCGAGCTCACGGAGAAGCTGAAGGTCTACGACAAGGGGATTACGACCGACCAGTCACCGGAGAGCGTCTACCAGATGCGGGTGGGTTACCGGGCCGGTGACATGTGGGCCCCGCACCTCGATCATGGCGAGGCCCTGCGCAACCTGGTCACCGAATTCGTCCAATGTATCCATACCGGTAAAACCCCCCTGACCCATGCCGAATCCGGCCGCCGTATTGTGCGGGTGATGGAGGCCGCCTCGGAATCGGTAAAGGAAAACGGCCGGCCGGTTGTGCTTTAACCGGCTGTTAGCCGGGACCTTCCGCACGTGCGGAGTTTTCTGTTTTCGCGTGGCCCGCGATTTGATAGGAAGAGCATATGATCATCAAGAAGCCTTGGGAGCCGAAATGGCTCAGCTGGATTCTCGTCATCGCCTGGATGGCCTACATCATCTACACCATCACCGACTACAAGGACATCCGCACCAAGGTCGACGACGATTTTGGCAAGCAGTTCGTCAAGTGGTTCGTGATCGGTCTCGCCTCCGCCGGGGTGATCGGCGGGGTCGTGGTGATGATGCTGAACCGTGCCCGCTACCGGATCTGGAATTACATCGCGCTCGCGTTGCTGCTCTTTCTGTACGTGAAGAGCGTCTACTATATCTACACCTCGCCGCATCATTCCCGCTGGGAGGCAATGCATTTCGTTCAGTACGGGGTGCTCGGCGTCCTGATGTTCCGGGCCCTGGCCCATTCGTTCCGTGACTGGGCGGTGTTTTTCATCGCGCTGGGGATCACGGTCACCTTCGGCTCCATCGACGAGTCGATCCAGTGGGGCCACCCGGACCGCTACTGGGATTTCACCGACCTGGTGCTGAACGGATACAGCGCGAGCTTGTCGTTATTGATCATTTGGCTGGGCCTGAACCCGGCTTACCTGAGCGCCAAATGGAGCGGCAAGTCGATTCGCGTGTTCACGACGGTCCTGGTTATTTTCCTCCTCTACCTGGGTCTGTGTTATTCGAACACGGCCAAGTGGAGCCCCTTCTGGGAGAAGAATTTTCCCTCCGTCGCCAAAGGCGCGGAAAACGACGGACCGATGGCGGAGTACGGGTTTTTGTATGAGTATACGGTGGACGACCCCCGCTACATGCCGGAGACCACGGAGCACATCGTGCCGGCCGAGAAAGTGCGGAGCAAGGGCCCGTATGTCATCCAGTTCAAGTCGCGGCTGAATCCCGATGCGCTGAAGAAAGCCGATGGGACGCGCGCCGAAGAAGCCGCCAGGGTCATGCCGCTGGGGAACCAGGCCCACATGTTGAACCTGGAAGCGTACAAGAAGTTCCTGGTGGACTACAGTCCGGGCGGCGACCCCTGGCTGCACGAGCTGCGCGTCCATCTATACTCCCGGGACAAGAACGAGCAGCGGGTTCGTGAACAGATCGAAGCGCCCAAGCCGGACTTCCCCGGCAAGGTCACCAAGATGGTGTTCGAAAACAAACTCCTGTTCGATAAATATCCGGAGTATATGAAGCTGCATGGCTACGAACCGGACCAGATCTTCCTCGCCCAGCAGCTCGATCATCTCATCCCGGGACCGTATCTCAGCGGGGTGAGTAAGCACTTGATCACCAGGGTGTCCTTGACCCGGATCTGGATTATGCTGGGAGTTCTCATCGTGCTCAGCCTGTTCGTGAATGTGAGGTTCGGAGGACGCGGTGGAGCGGCGGATGAAGCGTAGGGCCTTTGTCGCATCCGGAGCGGCGGCCCTGGCGGTGCCGAACATTCTCGCGGCGCCGAAAGGTGGAAAACCCTTGCGGATCGGGTTTTACACCGACCTTCACATGCGGACCGAATGGCAGGTGCCGGATGCCTGGCAACAGGCAGCGGAGTGGATCAACCGGCAGGAGACCGATTTCCTGGTGTGTGGTGGCGATGCGATCACCGACGGTTTCGAGGGTGGCGCCGCTTCCCTGGAGCCGCGCTGGGAGGCGTATTTTTCCGGCCATAAGCGCCTCAGGAACGACGTGTACATGGCCATGGGCAACCACGACATTGTTGGCGCCGAGCCCGCGGATGGGAGCGATCCGGAGAAGGACCCGCGGCGGGTATTCCGCGAAAAGTTTCACCTCGACCGGACCTATTACAGCTTCGATGCCGTGGGGCATCACGTGATGGTCCTGGACCCGTTCGAGATCGGCTGGGAGGGCAAGGCCTTCCGCGGCTGGATCGGTGAGGAGCAGCAGGAATGGATCCGCGCCGACCTCTCGAAAGTGTCCGTGTCCACGCCGGTGCTGATTGTCTGTCACATGCCGTTTATGTCGACCTACCGGCAGTTCACCCACGGGGCCCTGGAGCCGATGAGCAACCGCTACATCGTCGAGAACAACCTCGCCGTATTGAAGCTCTTCGCCCGGTACAACCTGGTCGCGGTCCTGTCCGGTCACCTGCATGTAAACGAATTTATCCAGGCGAACGGAATCACTCATATCTGCGGCGGCGCCATCTGTGCCAAGTGGTGGCGCGGTCCCTGGTTCGGCACCCAGGAAGGCTTTGGCGTGGTCACGATCGATGGGGGCCAGGTGGGCTGGGAATACGTGGACTACGAGTGGGAAGCTCGCCGCCCGCCGGATAAATAAGTCGTGCTCCATGATGGATTCGCCCAGCCTATACTTGAATATCCTTTCCATGGCTGGCGGGTGTGTGATATAGGTGGAGCCGCTTGAATGCGTCCATGAAGAGTGCCCGTGCCATGTGTTTTAGGCCCCTGGTATCCCTGCTTGTGCTGCTTTCCCTGCTGGCCTTGCCCGCCGGGGGAGCCACGATCGTGTGGATCACGGAGGACACGAATGCGGCCAATCCGCCGTCGCCGGATGACTCCGGCTGGACCGACCTGCTTAGCGCACAGGGCCACACGGTGACCCGGAAGGTCCTCAAGATATTCCTCTCCCCTTCCACCGATCTCGACGAGTTGAACGCGGCGGACCTGGTCATCGTCAGCCGGGACACCAATAGCGGGAACTACGCGACCGACCAGGCGGAAGTCGATACCTGGAACAGCGTGACCTCGCCCATGATCCTGGCCAGTTCCTACCTCCTGCGGACCTCGCGCTGGGACTGGATGGATACAGGGAACGCCTTTTCATCGGCCACCAGCAGCAACCTGGTCGCGGTGGTGCCCTCTCACCCGCTGTTCAGCGGTGTGAGCCTCGACCTCAGCAACCAGGTCATCGTCGCCGAGAGCGAGGTGGGCCTCATCAATCTTACCGATCCCGGCACGGGCCAGGTTGGGAACGGGGATATCCTCGC
>JAYGFS010000265.1:0-4844 GCA_046581765.1 Verrucomicrobiota bacterium | reverse complement strand
TTGGCGCCTGGGGCCATCAACTGCAGGCCCTCGGTCCAGCCGGGGATGACCTGGCCGAGGCCGAAGGTCGCCGGTTGGCCGCGTTCCACCGAGCTGTCGAAGACATCACCGCTCAAGAGTTTGCCGGTGTAATGGACCGTTACCGTGTTTGCCGCAGTGGGCTTGTCGCCCTTGCCGGGGCTAAGCACCTTGTACTGGAGGCCGGAGGCGGTGGTCACGACGCCCGTGGCCGCCTTGTTGGTTTCCAGGAACGTTATGCCCTGCGTTTTACTTGCGGCGGAATCTGTAGCCCGCTTCCGGGACATTCTTTCCTGCATGACTTTCTGGAATTCGGTCAGGGTGCTCCGCGCACTCGCCGCATCCATCAGGGGTTCCTTGCCGTTCATGGCGTCGATTAGTCCGCGGGCAAGAACTTCAGCGTCTACTTCCAGTCCCTGGCGCTTAAAGTTGTTGGCGATGTCCATGCCGATGGCATAGCTGGCGCGCTGGGTGAGCGTCTCGAGTTTAATGGCGTCTTGTGCCCACACTGCGGTGCAGGTGAACAGGGCGATAAGGGAATATTTCATGAGGTTTTCCTTCATATTTCGACAAAGGCCGAAACGTAGGGTCTGAAAGGGCGGCGGGCAATGAACAAATCATCCCTCTTGTTGATTATTTCACGGATGCTGCGGGGCGGGTTGTCGGGCTTTTGGCCGGGTCCCCAGTCGTTGATTCCGGGGCCTTGCCGGTGAGACCGGTCGCACAGCCGAAAAAATAGGAGTGGTACATGGCGCTCAGCCCACAGGCCCTGAACCGCTCCACGGCTGCGGCACAATCCCCAAAACGCTCCGTGTATACGCCGAGCATTCGGTAATTATCGGGGTTTCCGAGAAAGAGTTGGCCAATCAACGGGATTACGTGCTTCAGGTAAAACAGGTAGAGTCCGCGCAGCAGGGGGATTCGCGGAACGGAAATTTCCAAGATCGAATAGGTGCCTCCCGGCTTCAGGAGCCTGGCTATTTCCACGCCCAATTGTGCGATTTGACCCGGCGTGAGGGTGTTCAACCCGAAGGCACAGATAATGTGATCGGCGGAGGCTTCCGGGAACTCGTTGGCCAACACGTCTGCCTGATGAATCTGGACCCGTTCCGTATCCAGCTTTGTTTTCCGGGCGTGCGCATGGTACAACATACCCTCTGAAAAATCGATTGCCACGATGCGTCCACTCGTGAGTCCGGGCAGCAGGGAGGGCCAGCATTCACCCATACCGGTCATCAAATCGAAGATTACCGCGTCCGGCTTGTAGGCCAGGTGGCTGGCGCATTGGTTTCGCCAACGGGATGAAAACCCAAGAGAGGTGATGTGGTTTACCCGGTCATAGGTCCGTGACATCTCGTCAAAGAGGTCTGCGATAAAGGCCTGGCCATAGATATTCGCTTCGGTCTCGCTCGACATGGGGCATTTACTGCAGGTGGACAAAAGTGCCTTTTTTGTTACCGACAATGATATCTGGTTTGCCGTTCCCATTCATGTCAGCGACCGCAACCTGGGTGCCCACGCCCGAATCGCCATCGATCTTGTGGGGAATGAAGCTGCAGGCGCCGGATGTGCCGCCCCGCCGGGTCTCGAACCAGTACAGGACCGCCGGATCGTTCCCGCCCACGTCGCGCCCGTTGTGCGCCCAATAGCGTTTACCGGTGATGATGTCTTTAACGCCGTCGCCGTTCATGTCGGCGAGCTCAATGGCGTGCAGTTGGCTGAACGATAGGTCCAGGGGGCCGGGCTCATTCTTGCGGCTCATGATGATGTGGGGGATGAAGGTTTTACCCCCGGTGTTTTCAAACCAGGCGAGGCCGTAGGCATGGGCTGCAAGACTGGTGAGCACGTCGTTATCTCCATCCCCATCAAAATCATAGGCATACATCTGGGCACCTCCACCCGGGCTGAAAGTAAAGGCGTGGTGTGTCCATTCGCCTTTACCTGCCGGCTGCTCCCACCAGCCGTTCTTTGCCAACAGGTCCATGCGTCCATCGCCGTTGACGTCGCCATATCCGAGGCCGTGGGTGAACTTGCCCCCGGTGGCCTTCCCTGAGAGGACGCGCACGGTCCATTTTTCTTCCGGCTTATCCGGGTTGACGGAGGCCAGCATCCAGGCCCCGCCCCGGGAGAAGATCAGCTCGGGCGAGCCGTCCCCGTTCATGTCGCTAAAGTTGGGCGATTCGTTGTCGACCGTATCCACCGCGGTGTGTTCTTTCCAGTGCCCTTCCTTGCCCTGCGGATTTTCGAACCAGTTGGCGGCTTTTCCCGGGAAGCCGACGACGAGGACATCTGTCCAGCCATCCCGGTTGATGTCCCCGGTCCAGCTGAAGAAATTATCTGAATACGAAGCGGGGGGATACGGCCGGGGGAAGTAGATTTCCGTTCGTGACGTGAAGGAGGGGCCGGCGTACCAGTACGGGCCGGAGATGACATCGGGGTGACCGTCCCGGTTGATGTCGCCTACGCTTACTCCTTCACAGAAAAAGCGGGGCTCGAGTTGTTTCTTTTCAAACTCGGCCAGGCAGATGCCGGTGAACAGGCAATATGAAAAGAATAATAGGTATGCTTTCATGCGGGCTGCTCTCCGGTAATGATGGACTTGTATCAGGTTTTCTTCTCGTCCGGAATTCTTTTTCGGCCTTGTGGGGTGCTGGTGAGGGGCCTGTCAGGGAATGGCGCGGATTCGGTAGACGCGGAAAGGTTGCGTTGACGCGCCTGGGTCGATGAGCTGGATCGGCCCGGACCCCAAGGGGGTATCCATTGCTTGCCAGGTTGTTTCATCCAGTTGATCCTTGAATTCAAGGATGTAGGTCACGCCGGTTTGGGCGCTCCAGCTAATTTTCCCGCCGATCGTTTGGCTCAGGGTGACCTGTTCAGCCGGTGTCGCGGGGAAGGGTGGCAGGGATATCCAGTTTTCGGCCTGTTCGCCCGGTTGATCGGGTAGCAGTCGATGAAGGGAGTATCCTTGCCCGTCTGCCGTCGTGGCATAAGGGGCGTTGTCATAGTAAAAGACTTCATCCACGATTACCCATGAGGGATCGTCCCCGGGTTGGTCCGCTTCCTGCGGTTTCTCAATGGCGATTCGCTCCCCGCGGTTGGACAGCTTTCCGCTGTAAGGCCCGTATACCCATGTTGCCGGGTCGAGGGTGTAGTGGTTAAGGAACGAAGTTCGTTCCGACGTGTTCATTGGGGAAAACTGGACAAGCAGGAGGTACTCTCCGGCGGACACGGAAGTACCCGCGGGGAAGGTGAATGAAACACCGCCATCGATTCTCCAGGGACCGGCATCGGTCTCGAGGCTGACGGTTTGTGCGCCGGGATTATACAACTCAATGAACTCATGAAAGGTGTTGTCTGCGGGGTGACTCGGGGTAGGGGGGGGGTGGTACATGATTTCACTGATGACCAATGGTGGTTGGGGTGGCAGGCCATTTGCACTTCCGGGTGTGGGTACAAGGTGATACCAGGCCTGGGCTCCATCGGGGTAGCGTCCCAGTGCCACGTTCTTTTCCTCCCCCTTGAAGCGGATGGCATCCGCGACCCGGCCCGGCCCGCTGGCCGGCAGGTAGGACAACAGTACTTCTTCACCGGTCTTGTCCAGGCCGAAGCCGCTATTGGTTGGATTGTGGAAATCCCCGACCTCGTTAAAGTGGATCCAGCCCGGGCCGGTGATCGTGTTCGTGCCCGGGATCCCCCATTTCATCAGGTTGTTTCGATCATCACTGAGATACCAGTTGGTGAGACTGAGTGCTCCCGGTCCGGCGTGATAGATCTCAATGCCGTCATTGGAGTCGTAGTCGGGAAATCCCGGGTCTGAGAAGTCGGTATGGGCGAGGATTTCATTAAGCACGAGGTCGGTTATGGGTTCGGGATCCGCTTCGCCAGGCGACCCACCGATGAAGGCACTCGAGCGCCAGTTCCCGCCGAAATCCAGCAGGGCATCCCTGGGTTCAAGGGGTACCAGTGAATGACCTGCCCCGTCCGGGGTGGTGGGCCAACTGCGGCTGTCATTCCAGGTGAAATCCACGATGGTATTCCCCTGGCCATCGACCAGGACCAGTTGCTCCCCGCCCTTGTCGAACTTTCCGGTAAAGCATCCCGCCACCGGCAATTGAGTCCCGTAACGTGTTTCAAATGCTGCACGATCCCGGACCACGAGCAGGTACATCCCCGGCGCAAGGTTCGGGATCGAGCTTGCGTTGAAATCGAAACGGATACCCTGTGTGAACCGTACGCCGTCCAGGACGAGGGGGTGACTACCCCCATTCTTTAACTCGATGAATGCATGCAGGGGATTGGGTGGGTTGTACATGATCTCGCTGACCACGATATTTGTCGCCGGCAGGAAAAAGGTTGCTGCATTCAGCGCGCTCCAGTCAGGCCCATCCCGCATGCGGGCGCGCACGGTTGTGGTGTACAGCAGGTTGGTGCCGAGCGGTCCGCTACGGGCATGTGGATCAACATTGCCCCCTTCCAGTCGGGGATCGCTGCCATCGACCGTGTACCAGAGCGTGCCTGCATTGCCGGGATCGATGATCAGGTTGAACCCGTGCTGCACCCCGCCGCCATGCTGGTTGAAGGCGGGTGCTTCCACGTCGGGATACCACTGGGCAGTCCGCCAGTCTGCGAGCACTTCCGCCGAGCGGGCAGGGAAGTAATGCTCCACCAGGCGGACACTCTCGGGGATCCAGTGGTCATCCCGGGTGTAGAGGGTGGTTTCCCCGGTGGTGTCGCGCTTGTAATCCCCCCAGCGGGCGGATTCCGCGATCATTGCCGTGTACAGCCGGTTGGTGTAGTTCTGCCAGCGGGACAGGCAGGCAGGCACC
>JAYGFS010000258.1:0-4064 GCA_046581765.1 Verrucomicrobiota bacterium | reverse complement strand
GGCCGTCACTGAGCGGAACGACAACGATTTCCGCCAAGCCCAAGGGCGCCGCATCGATCCCCTTCATGCAGCCATCGAGGCAGATGGTGGCCCGGATAAGGTCCCGCTCAAGTGCCTCGCGGCTGTTGGCCTCGACCCTGTTCCCAATAAAGATTTTCGGTGCGACGCAATCCATGACTGAACCGGGAAGAGTGTACGGGATCAGGCCCATTTTTAAAGGACTCCCCTCGGCACGAGGGGGTGAAAACGGATCTGCCGCCTGGCCCGGTTGAGAAAGCCCGTGCCTGGGAATTTTCATGGCCTTTTCACACAAAATTTGGAACGATTGGGGCGTATTATTAGGCACGGGAGAGGCTACCTAGAAACTCGATGATAAAAACGACCCTGATAAGCTGCCTGACCGGGCTCTTGAGCGTGATTCCGCTCAGCTCCTTGTTCGCGCAAGCTATTCCACCTAAACACCTTAAGTTTTTTGAGGAGCGCATACGACCCGTATTGATAGATAATTGTTATAAGTGTCACTCTGACGGGGCTGAAAAGGTGAAGGGCGAGCTGTTGCTCGACACGCGGGAGGGCATTCGCCGTGGCGGGGCCTCGGGGAAAGCCATCGTGCCCCACAAACCGGGAGAAAGCCTCCTGCTCACCGCCATCAGCCACCACGACCCGGAACGCAAGATGCCGAAGAAACGCCTGCCCGCATCGGTGGTGGCTGATTTTCGCAGGTGGGTGAGCATGGGTGCCCCGGATCCCCGCGAAAGTGCGCCCGCCCGGGTAGTCAAAAGCGCGGTGGACTATGAAGCCGGGCGAAAATTCTGGGCCTTCCAGTCCCCGGTTCGGGTCGAGCCCCATCCGAAAGATCACGCCTGGCCCCGAGGCGATATCGACCGCTACGTGCGGGTAGCCCAGGAAGCCAAGGGCCTCAAGCCCGTTCGTGATGCCAGTCGGCAAAGCCTCGTGCGCCGGGTCTATTTCGACCTGGTCGGCCTGCCGCCCAGCCCCGAGGAAAGCCGGGCCTTCATGCGAGACAAAAGCCCCCGGGCCTACGAGCAGCTGGTGGATCGCCTGCTCGCATCCCCGCAATTTGGCGAGCGCTGGGGACGCCACTGGATGGATGTCGCACGCTACGCTGAATCGACGGGTATGGAACGTAACTTCACCTTCACCTCGGCCTGGCGCTACCGCGATTACATCATCGACGCCTTTAACCGGGACAAGCCCTTCGACCAGTTTATCCGCGAGCAGATCGCCGGCGACCTGCTCCCCGCGAAAGATGCGAAGCAGGAAACAGAGCAACTCATCGCCACGGGCTTCCTCGCCATCGGGCCGAAGTCGCTGAATGAACGCAACAAGAGCATCTTTAAGATGGGCATGGTCGACGAGCAGATTGACGTGACCAGCCGCGCCTTCATGGGCCTCACCGTGAGTTGTGCGCGTTGCCACGACCACAAGTTTGACCCCATCTCCACCCGGGACTACTACGCCATCGCGGGATTCTTTACCAGCACCGTCACGCATTACGGGACCGGGGGTGGGCAGGGCAATCGGCAACCCTCCAAGTTAATGGCCATCGGGGGCGAAGACGACGGCGCGAAAAAGGAACTGCACGAAGCCCATGCCCTGAAGATAAAAGCGGCGCAAAAGGCCTTGGCCAAGAAACAGGGTGCCTTGAAGAAATTTAAAAAGCCCGCCGACATGGAGCGACAGGACTGGGCCGCACAACGCAAGGAGATGCAGCGGGAAATGGCCGGCCTGAGGAAAAAGGTGGAGAACCTTAACAAGCAAAAGAAAAGCCTCCCGCACCGGGCGATGGCCATGGGGGTAAAGGACGGCAACCCGGGAGATACGCCCATCCTCTTGCGGGGCGACGTGGCAAAAAAGGGGCCGCTTGCCGAGCGCGGATTCCTCGAGGTAATCGCCCGAAACCAGCGGCCGGAAATCCCCGAGGAGCAAAGCGGACGGGTACAGCTTGCGGAATGGATTGCTTCCGAAAAGAATCCCCTGACCGCCCGCGTCACGGTGAACCGCGTCTGGCACCATTTATTCGGCCAGGGCATCGTGCGCACGGTCGACAATTTCGGTGAAACCGGCGAACGCCCTGCCAACCGGGAGCTGCTGGATCATCTCGCCCTGCGCTTCATGGAGCAGGGCTGGTCGATCAAGCGGGTGGTCCGGGACATCGTGCTCAGCCGCACCTACCAGCTCAGTAGTGATAACGATGAGATAAACTTCAGGGCCGATCCGGAAAACCGCACCCAGTGGCAGATGAGCCACCGGCGCCTGGATGCGGAATCGTTGCGGGATGCAATCCTTCATGTCTCGGGAAGCCTGGATCTCGCGCCCGCAGCAGGCTCGGTTGTCGCGGAAACAGCCGGGGTGAACGTCGGTCGGAATACGCAGCTCAGCGAGGCGGTAAACGGCATCGAGAACAATCGCCGCAGCGTCTACTTGCCGGTCATCCGCAATCTCCTCCCGGAAATGTTCAGCGTCTTCGATTTTGCCGAGCCGAGTATTATCGTTGGGCGACGCAACATCACCACCGTGCCCACCCAGGCCCTGTTCATGATGAACAGCCCCTTCATCTTGAAATACTCGGGCAGCTTGGCCGAGCGCGTAATCAAGGAAGCAGGAAACATTCCTGCGGAACGCATCGAGCGCGCATATGCCCTGACCCTGAACCGCGAACCGGTTTCGGCTGAACGGGAGCAGATGCAGGCCTTTGTCTCGTCACTGGAAGATATCCCGGAACACGAGGCCTGGGCTGCCGCAATGCAAACCCTCCTCGCCAGCGCGGAGTTTCGCTACATCGAATAGACAAATGAACCCGGACCAACTCATGCCAGACCTAACCTTCTCCCGTCGCCAAGCCCTGCAAAGCCTTTCGACCGGCTTTGGCTACATGGCCTTCTCCGGCCTGAGCACCCAGGCAAGTAGCCCCCTCGCCCCCCGGCACCCGCACTTCCCGGGCACGGCGAAGCGCATAATCTTTGCCTGCATGCGCGGTGGCCCCTCGCACGTGGACACCTTCGACTACAAGCCCGCGCTCAAGCGCGACAACGGCAAGACCGCCCCGGGGACCAAGCGTAAACTCATGGCCTCGCCCTGGGCGTTCAAGCAGCGGGGCGAGAGCGGGATCTGGATCTCTGAATTGTTTCCGCACCTGGCCAAACAGGCTGATCGTCTCTGCGTGATCAACGGGATGTATGCCGACGTGCCGAGTCACCCCGAATGCTTCCTCCAGCTGCACACCGGGAGTTTCCAGTTTGTGCGGCCATCGGTCGGAGCCTGGGCGCTTTACGGGCTCGGCACCTCGAACGAAAACCTTCCCGGCTTCATCACCATCTCCCCGCCTTCCCGGGTGGGCGGCGCACAGAATTATGGGAGCGCCTTCCTGCCGGCTATTTACCAGGGCACACGCATCGGCGATTTTGGGCGCTCGCTCAAGGATGCCAAGCTGAGCAACCTCAAGCAGCCACGCCTCGACCAGGCACAGCAACGCAGGCAACTCGACCTCGTACAATCCATGAACCGGGACCTGAAACAACGCAAGCCGCACAACGCACAGCTCGAGGGGGTCATCGAGTCTTATGAACTCGGCTACCGGATGCAGGCAACCCTGCCCGAGGTCATGGATACGAGTGACGAAAGTCAATCAACGCTGGACATGTACGGCATCGGCGCAGGCAAGACCGACAACTTTGGCCGGCAATGCCTGCTCGCCCGCCGTTTTGCCGAGGCGGGCGTGCGCTTTATCGAGATTACGCACGCGAATTGGGACCAGCACGGGGGCTTGAAAGCCAAGCTGGAAAGCAACTGCGGAGCCACCGATCAACCGCTGGCCGCCCTGCTTCGCGACCTGCACCAGCGCGGCATGCTGGAGGATACCCTTGTCGTCTGGGGAGGCGAATTCGGCCGCACCCCGCACGCGAAAAAACCGGATGGCCGTGATCACAACAGTACCGGCTTCTCCTTCTGGATGGCGGGCGGGGGCGTCAAGGGTGGCATGAACTACGGCGCCACCGACGAGCACGGGAGATCGGAAGAGCGTCGAGATCGGAAGAGCGTCG
>JAYGFS010000152.1:0-2448 GCA_046581765.1 Verrucomicrobiota bacterium | reverse complement strand
TTCACGCGCCGGGGTCCAGATTCCGAGCCTCGACCTGCGCGGCTTGTACCGCAAACTCTTCCTGGGCGACTCCGCCGACGCAATCGTGGAAGAGCGCAGGCGACTCAAGCGGGATAGCAGCATCCTGGATGTGGTTCTCGGGAAAGCCAAATCCGTGCACGCGAATTTGAGCCGGCAGGACCAATCCAAGTTTGAGGAATACCTGGACTCGGTGCGTACGCTGGAGAAAAAAATCGTGCAACGCGAACCGTGGCTGGACCGCGCAAAGCCGGAAGCGCCGTACAAGGAACCGGTGCAAACCGGATCGGCGGAAAATGACTTCAAACTGATGATGGACCTGATCGCCTTGGCGGTCCAGACCGATTCGACCCGGGCCATCACCCTGGCCATGGGCTTCGGCAACGGCGACTTCGGCATAAATGGGGGCTACCATGGCTACTCGCATCACGGTGAGCTTGAAGAGAAAACCCAGGTACTCAAGCAGGTCGATGCCCACATGATGACCCAGTTGGCCCACCTGATCGATCTGCTGAAAGCCCAGCCGGACGAGTTGAACGGTGAAGGAACGCTGTTTGACCACACCATGATTCTTTTCGGTTGCGGCATGGCCACCGGCACCCATTCCACCAAGAACCTGCCCCTGCTGCTCGCCGGGGGCGGATTCAAGCTCGGGGAACACCTGGTGCTGCCTGAAGAAAAGGGCCAGCGGATCCTTGCTTCGAATCTGCTGCTTTCCATGGCCCAGAATTTCGGGCTGGAAATCGATCGATTCGGCAACAGCAGCGGCACGCTTCGCGGTCTCGAATGGAAAACCTGATGCCGGCGTCGTTTCGTCTGCTTAGCCTGCATTTCCTGGTTGGGCTTGGGCTGCTTTCGACCTTTCACCCGGTGCTGGCGCAAACCGGGGACCCCTTATCGCTCAAGGCCGACGCGGCTTTCAAGGAGATCACCCCTTTCTTTAAAAAGTATTGCTATGACTGCCATGGCCCGGAGAAGCACAAGGGGGATATCCGCTACGATCGGATGAAGAGCGACCTCTCGGACAAGGATACCCTGATCCTTTGGCAGGACGTGGTGGATCAACTGAACCTGGGTGACATGCCGCCGGAGAAGCGGGAATTGCAACCTACGCCCGCGGAGCGCCAGGCGGTCGTTGACAGGATGACCCAGGCGTTGATGAAAGCCTATGCGGCCCAGGGCAGCACCGGGCGGCAGGCTGTCATCCGGCGCCTGAACCGCTTCGAGCTCCGGAATACGCTCCGCGATCTCTTTCATCTCGAACATCCGGATTTTCATCCAGCGGTGGTGTCCGGCCTATATGACTGGAACGGAAACGGAATTACCGCCCAGAAAACCATCGCGCCCACCCGGAGTTTCCCGGAGGACGAGAACGTGCATGGGATCGACACCATCGGAAGCAAGCTGGTGATGTCGGACTTTTTACTGAAGCTGATGTTGGGCGCGGCCGAGGAGAGTATCAAGATGGCCACGCATCCGGAGGAGGATCCCGCGCTGGCAAAGAAGACCTACCGGTCCCCGATCAGCGACAATCTCCACGGCAACAGCCTGCCCCGTTTTCAGCGTGACCGCAATGAAGGCTACGACGAAATTTTCGTGCGGCACAACCGCTACGACCGCATTGGTCCGAGCGCGATGCGGAAGGGGGGGATCAAGGTGGCGGGACATTACCGGGTTACGGTCGAGATGTCGGGGCACAACCAGGCCCACCCCTGGGGAAAAATCCTGCAGACCGATCAATCCAAACCGTTCCTGATGGGGCTCTACCTGGAACGCATGGAGCACCTGCGGGGGCCGCGTATGCACCAGGTGGTCGAATGGGAGCTGCCCGGCGATGGAAAAAAACGGACCTTCTCGTTCGAGACCTGGATCGACACCACCTGGATGCCCTGGGTGGGGTGGGAGAACGGCCCGGAAATTAAGCACAATGTACATGGCAACCTGGTGAAGGAGTTTTATCCGGACCACTACTTCAAGGGCACCAAGGAGACGCAGAAAGAATGGCCGAAGAGGATGGCGGACCTGCTGCTCGAGCAGGGCTACAAGGGGCCGACCGTGCGGGTGCACAGCCTGACGATTGAGCCCTTGCCGCATGCCTGGCCACCGAAAAGCCACACGGCGCTGTATGGAAAGGGGCCCTTGGCATCCGTCGACCTGAAATCCCTGCTGGCAACATTCCTCACGCGCGCCTATCGCCGGCCGGTCGATCCCACGGAAGCCGATGACTACGTGGCACTGGTCAAAACCATCCAGGCACAGGGCACCCCGCTGATCGAAGCGGTCCAGGCCGCCTACATCGCGATTTTATGCTCGCCGGACTTCGTCTACATCCAGCCGGATGAAGGGCGCCTGGATGCGTACGAGCTCGCGTCGCGCTTGAGCTATTTTCTGTGGTCGTCCATGCCGGATGACCGGTTGTTCGAGCTCGCG
>JAYGFS010000105.1:0-2503 GCA_046581765.1 Verrucomicrobiota bacterium | reverse complement strand
CCGTTCCTGGCCTGCAGCTTGACTATGCCGCTTGCCGTGGCCAGGTAGCGGGCGTTCATGGTCGTGCCCTTGGTGTTGGTCCAGGTTCGAAAGGGTTGTTGGGCAACGCTGTTGAAACAGGCCAGGACAAGGAGGCTGATCAGCAGGAGTCTCATAGGGTCTGGTATACGCGAACCCGGCCGGTAGGGGTGAGTGGAAAATGCCGAAAAATATGCATGGCATTGAGCAACGGGGTCGGTGATCTCTGCTGGGGTGTGCCCAACCGATGATCCTTCAGGAGAGGTCGCTGTCCCGCAGGGCACGCGCATAAAAGGGGTAGGGCGGCTTTGTTTCGCCTTCCGGCATGAGTTTCCAGCGTTTATACGGCCAGAACCACATTTCGGGGTATTCGCGGATGGCGGTCTCGTAGGCGGCGGTCATTCGCATGGTGAGGCTTACGGGGTCATCGTCATCCTTGATTTCGACCAGTCCGAGGCTGCAGTTGGTGTAGTTTCCGCTCCCGTCGGGCCGGCTGTAGACCAGGATGATTTCGCTCCCCGTCTTCAGGGCCATCGCAGCCGGGGCGATTGAGATGGGCACGGGCAGGCCAAACATCTCGATGAAGACGCCACCATCGCGTGGGCGGGTATTTTGATCGAGCAGAACCGCGACCGTTTTGCCTTCGCGCAGGCCTTTCAATAATTGTCGAATCGCGCCCTGCTGGGGAATGATCACCTGCCCGGTGCTTTTTCGGGCCCGCTGAAAGTACTCATCCACCTTCGGGTTTTTGAGTGGTGCCGCAACACCCATGATGGGGATTCCTCCCAGGGCGGCCTGTATGCCCATGAGTTCCCAGTTGCCGATATGCGCGGTGACCACGAGGCGTGCACCG
The DNA here is from genome assembly GCA_046581765.1 of Verrucomicrobiota bacterium. Taxonomy (GTDB): domain Bacteria; phylum Verrucomicrobiota; class Kiritimatiellia; order SS1-B-03-39; family UBA6053; genus JAPYUI01. The sequence goes on along the minus strand of JAYGFS010000105.1, from coordinate 1,632 downwards.
GGTAGATACACATGCTCATAGGCTGCCTCGGAAATGAAATATCGGTCCAGGCGTTCGGCTTGATGGCGCATAAACCAGAATAGATCCAGCAGGGACAGGGTAAAGTGCTGTATGCTTCGACGGAGAATCTTCTTCTTTTCCGTGGGGGTTTTGGTGTCACCGAAGGCGATATCGAGGTTGGCAAGCCCCACCCGGCGGTTGCGACCGGAACAGGTGTAAATGCCGGCCCCGACAAACCGCGCGAGGGCGAGGACCGTGCACCGCGGCATCAAGGGGATAAACACAAAGCCGAGGCGTACGCCCAGTACTTCAAAACGCGCGCGAATTGGATGAGGGTTTCCCATGGGGAAATACAAGCAGATGGGCCGGAAAGAAGCAAGCAGATGGAATTCGGATTATGCGCGGACGGATCCACGTACCATTCCACCTCTGGGCCGAGCCGGGGAAAACCCGTGTGACCGTGGGTGGGCGGGAATGGCTCCGCAAGGCTTGCCGGAACAAAAAGGGGACAAAATGGTGAGCCGGCGGGGGCTCGAACCCCGGACCCGCTGATTAAAAGTCAGCTGCTCTACCAACTGAGCTACCGGCCCACCTCAATCGCACTGCGAAGGTCAAGGCGCGGAAAGTAATGGAAGCCCTTTGGCTTGTCAAAAAAGAAGTGGACGATTTAAACAAAACATTTTGACCCTGATTCAGACATGTTTCATGTTTGAGTCGAATGACCTCACCCGACAAATCAGCCGGAGGGACGCGAACAGGAATTGCCTTCCTGGCCCTTTTCCTCGGAGCGACCCTGCTGGGTTCCCTGATCGCCCCGCAGGTCTTTAATCTGCTGCTCGGACTGGGTCGGCGTTGGCCCGACCTGGCGTTCTTGCGGGATCTCGAGTTTGAGTCTGTAGCGGGCCGCTGCGTCATGCTGTGTATCCTGGTCGGCTTTTTCCCTGCGCTGAAGCTGAGCGGAATTCGGCATGTACGAGAATTGGGCTTTGTACCCGGGATCAGGGGGCGACGCCTGCTCCTGCGCGGGTTCCTGCTGGGCCTCCTCAGCCTGGGGGGTGTTTTTATCCTCGGGTGGGCCTCGGGGGCGTATTTCATACAGGTCGACGACAAGTTTAAGTCCATTTCCAAGGTGGTGGAAATCTTTGCCGGCTCACTCTTGCTGGCTTTTTTCGAGGAAACCCTGGTCCGTGGCTTCTTGTTTGGCAGCCTGCGGAAATCCCTTGGCCTATGGAGCGCAGCCTTGATCACCAGTTTTATTTTCATGATCGTTCATTTTGCCCGCCCGGAATTGCCGATCAGCCCGGTGCACGGTAATTGGGATAGCGGTTTGCAAATGATTCCGCACATGTTCTATGGGGGCCACGATAGTAATCATTACTTTCCGCATATGCTCACGCTGTTCCTCATGGGCCTGGTGCTGTGTTTGTATTTCGATTCCTATCGTCACATCGGAATGGTCATCGGGATGCATGCCGGGTGGGTCGTGGCGATGCGCTCCGGAGGATACCTGTTTGACCGTCAAGCCGACCACCTGGCCCTTCTTTTTGGACAGAGCGACGTGGTATCCAAGTCGTTTATGGCCCTGCTTGTTGCCATTGGTTTTGTCGCCTGGAATTTGCACAAGAGACGGAA
>JAYGFS010000099.1:0-3717 GCA_046581765.1 Verrucomicrobiota bacterium | reverse complement strand
CTTGAAAAACAACTGCGGGCCGCGGGAACCACCCTCGCGGTCCTGCACTTCGGGCAGATGGAATGCCTGCAGGGCCCGGCCGGGCTCGATGCATTCCGTACGCGATACGGGACCTTGATCGAGCAGGTAAAGCGCGTCACCAGGCGCGTGGTCCTCCTGACACCCATCCCGCTTTCGGGGAGCTCGGAGACGGCTTCCCGTAAGCGCGACCTCGCGCAATATGCCCGTGCAATCACCGACCTGGCGAAGATGCATTCGTGCACCGTCGCAGACCTGACTAGCCTCGAGATCGATGCTGCACGAAGCGGTGAGGCGGAGGTCCAACGCCGCCTGGGCGAACACCTGGCGAAACAAGTGGGCCTGCCCGGCACCTATGCCCCGGCACTTGAACCCTTACGCCAGGCGATCCGCTACAAGAATGCCTTGTGGTCCCGGTATCAACGGCCGAAAAACTGGAAATGCCTCTTCGGAGACGACGGGCGGCGCGTGTTCAGTATCGGCCGGGGCAAGGGTACGGGGCTAACCCTGAAAAGTGAGTGGGAACAGCTGCCCTCCCTGGTCGCCTTTGCCGAGAAGCGGATACAGTCCATCCTGCAGGGCAAGGAAGCGGAACCCGAGCGGATCACGGTCGAATCCCTGGCCGGAGCGAAGGAGGCCGACATCCAGTCCGAAAAGGCGGCCTTTACGCTGGATGAGCGCCTCCAGGTGAATTGCTTTGCCAGCGAGGCCGAGGGCATCCCCTGCCCCCTGCAGATGCGCTGGGACAGCAAGGGTCGGCTCTACGTCATCTCGACCACGGCTTACCCGCAACTCAAGCCCGGCCAGGCGGGCGATGACCGCATCGTCATCCTCCAGGATACCGATGGCGACGGGGTCGCCGATCGATCCACGGTTTTTGCGGACGGCCTGGATATCCCCACCGGCCTGGCCCTGGGCCATGGGGGCGTCTACCTGGCGCATGGGACCCAGCTCCTCTTCCTGGCGGACAGCGACGGGGATGACCGGGCCGACGTGAAGAAGGTCCTCCTGTCCGGTCTCGGCACCGGGGACACGCACCAGACCGCCAACTCCCTGTCCTGGAGCCCGGGCGGCATGCTGCTCTTCGGCCAGGGGGATGGCATCGAGTCACGGGTTGAAACCCCGGACGGCATCGTGGCCCTGTACACCGCGGGGTTCTACCGCTACCACCCGGGCAGCCGTAAACTGGAAGCCATCCTCAACAACTGGGGGGGGCCGGCGAATCCCTGGGGCATGGTTTTTGATGACTGGGGCCAGTGCTTCAGCTGCGATGGGGCCGGTGGCATCGACTACATCACCCAGGCCATGCTGCCAAACCAGCGGCGGCGCAAGATCCGGCGTATCGGCTCCCCCGGGGGCTACTGCGGCATGGACATGATCAGCAGCCCCCGGCTCCCGGCCGATCTCCAGGGGCACTTTCTCGTCGGCGATTTCAAGCGCAATGCGATACGCCGCTTTGCCACGAAAGAAAAGGGCTCCGGCTTTGCCGTGGAGTGGAAAGGCGACCTGCTGAAGTCCAGCCACCGCAACTTCCGGCCCGTGGATATCCGCATGGGACCGGACGGGGCGATCTATATCGCGGACTGGTACAATCCCGTCACCTGCCACCAGGATGATTACTTTCGCGATCCCAACCGCGACAAGACCCACGGCCGCATCTGGCGGATCAGCCGGAAAGGGCAAGGTGCAGGAACAACCACCGACCTCTCAAGCCTCGACCACGCGGCACTCGTCCGGCAGCTGGCCTCCCCGGAGCGATGGAACCGGGAACAGGCCCGGCGGGAGATGACCTGCCGTGATCCGGACACGCTCGCCCCGCTCATCAAGGACTGGGTGAGCGGGCTGGAGGCATCCACGGCAGGGTATGAGCACCACCTGTACGAGGCGCTCGCCGCGCTCGCCACGATCAACCGGGCGGACGAAAAGCTCTTGCAGCAGGCAAGCCAGGCGAAGGATCACCGCCTGCGCGCGTTTGCGGCGGAATGGACGGGCCACTGGCACCGGCAGCTGAAGGACCCGCTCGCGCGGCTGCAGGACCCGGTACGGGATGCGCACCCATTGGTCCGCCTGAAGGCCATCCTGGGCTGTGCCCACGTCCCCGATGCCCGGGCGATGGAGGTGGCGGCCCGGGTGACGGAGCTCCCCATGGATGAAGGTATCCGGTACGCCTTTGCCCAGGCGGCAGATCACTTGAGCCCCTACTGGATCCACGACAGCAGGCTGTTCAAAAACGAACCCCGGCACCGGGCCGCTGCCCTTGCCCAGGTCGATGCGAAGACGATCCGCAAGGAGCTGCTGGAGCTGGCCACCAAGCGGAGCCTGACCGGTGCTTCACGCCGGTCCATCCTCCAGGGCATCGTGAATATCGGGAACCCGGATGATCTCCGCATGATCCTGGACCCGAAAAACTACACGCCCTCGGAAGCCGTCCTGCAGGCGGAATTGCTGGACGACCTGCGGATGCTGTTCAATGACCGGGGAACGAAACCCAGCGGCTCGCCGGCACGGATCCTGGAAAACCTGGTCGAGGAGGGTCCCGCAATCGTGAAGGCCTCCGCCATGCTGCTGGCACACGCGTGGAATGAGGAAGGCCTGCAGGCACACATCCTGGCCCTTGCGAAGGACGCCACCCAGGACACGGGCCTTCGCAGCACCGCCATTTCAGCCCTTGCAGGTTCCGACGGGGAAACGATTTCCTTTCTTCGGGAGATGATCGAGCAAGGGGACCCGGACCTGCAGTTGAGCGCCCTGCAAACCCTCTGCGAAGCGGACCTGCAGGCCGCTGCGCTCCTTGCCGCGGAGAAACTCTCCCGTCGGTCGACGCCGGACTATTCGGTCTCCCTTCGCTACTTCCTCGCCCGCTCAGGTGGCTCCGAGACCCTGGCCGGGGCCCTGGCGACGCGGGATATGTCCAAGGCGACGGCCCGGCGTTGCCTGCAGGTCCTGCAGCTTTCCGGACGCTCAGACGAAGCCTTGACGGCGGTCCTGGACCAGGCCCTGGAGCGCGAAAGCAAGGCCCTCCCCTACGACCCGGCCTACATCAGGACCCTGGCCACGGAAGCCGGGGCCCGGGGCGATGCCGACAGGGGCAAGCAACTCTTTTTCACCACGGGCTGCATTGCCTGCCACAGGGTGGAACAACATCCGGCCTTCATCGGGCCCGACTTGAACGCGATCGGGACCGCCATGACACCCGAGCAGATCATTGAGGAAGTCCTCTGGCCGGCCCGTGTCCTGAAAGAGGGCTACAGCATGCTGCTCGTCACGACCCATGACGGGAAAGTCCACCCGGGCTATGCGCGGCCAAGCCATCCGTCGAGCGACGCGCTGCGCATGCGCCACCTGGCGCAGGACAGCCCGATTCGGATTCCCCGCAACCGGATTCGATCGATCGGGAAACCGGGAAGCGCCATGCCCCGGGATGTCGCCCGGCATTTGACCCGTAAAGAGCTGAGAGACCTGGTAAAATACCTGACCACCCTGGGAGATACCTGATGATGAACCGTACCCGCATACCCCTTTGGGCTCCCCTCGTGAGCGCCCTGCTGATGCCCCTGTTCACCGGAGCAGCCGAGAAGGATGCCGCAGGCTTCACCTCGATCTTCGACGGAAAGACCCTCGACGGATGGACCGTGATCCCCGCCAAGACCGCCAAGGCCTGGCAGGTGGAAGACGGCCACATCGTCGGGAACGGCGACC
>JAYGFS010000646.1:0-4746 GCA_046581765.1 Verrucomicrobiota bacterium | reverse complement strand
GGTTGGCCAGAGACCGAAGAGGTGCTCCTTGATCAGGTCGTTCAGGGCCAGGCCGATGACGATAGCAGGGAGCATGCCGATGGCGATATTGATCAGCAGGCGACGCCCGTCCTCGTCCCGGCCGAAGACGCCGAGCACCATGCTTTTTATATGCCCAAAGAAAATGCCAAGCACAGCCAGAATCGCACCGAGCTGGATGCAGATTGCAAAGGCGCCTGCGGCTCCCCTGGATGCTTTGTCGTTCGGGTCAAAGCCGATACCCATTGAGCGTTGGGCGAGAATGATGTGCCCGGTGGAACTCACGGGGAGGTACTCGGTGAGGCCCTCGACAAGGCCGATGACCGCGGCCTGGATCGCGTTCATTTCGGAGACGGGTGGCGGGGGGCGAACTTCGCCGTGCGCATCGGAGAACAGGAAAAAAGGCGAAATAAGTGAAAGGAGCAGGAGACGGCGGCGAAGGCGAAACATGGTCATGGATGGATCGGGATTAGGAATGCTTGAACAGGGCGCCGGACACGGTCTATTTACATCAGCTTCATCTTAGGCATGTCCTGGATATCCACCATGCCGACGAATACGCCGTTCGCATCGGTGATGATTAAGGTGTTGATCGCGTGTTTATCGAACGCGCCCATGGCTTCGGTCGCGAGGTGGTCCTGGCTAAGGAGGATCGGGTCTCCGCTCATGATATCCGCCACGAGTACACCGGATGTTTCATCCGTTCCCGCCACCAGGCGACGAATGTCGCCGTCGGTGACGATGCCGATTACCTTGTCGTCATCGTCCACGACTGCTGCCGCCCCGCCGTGACACTCGCCAATCGCGACGACGACCTGCTTGAAGGTGTCGTCGCGGTGCACGCGGGCGACCTGTTTACCTTTGCGCATCAGGTCATTGACCCTGAGCAAGGAGTGCCCGATGGCGCCGCTTGGATGCAGCTTCGCGTAATCCTCCCGGCTGAAACCGCGGCGCTGGCTCAGCAGCATGGCGATGGCATCACCCACCGCGAGGGTGACCAGGCTGCTGGTTGTGGGAGCGAGGTTGAAGGGGCAGGACTCCTTCTCCACCTTGATCGGGATGACGAAATCCGCGAGTATGGCGGTATCACTTTCCGGGCTACCCGTGATGGCGACGATATAGGCCCCGGCGCGCTTGGCGAAGGGGAGCATATTCAGCAGTTCCAGGGTGACCCCGGAATAGCTGATCGCGAGTACCACGTCCCCCTCACGAACCATGCCGAGTCCCCCGTGAATCGCCTCGGAGGCATGCAGGGCAAATGCCGGGGTGCCGGTACTGTTGAAGGTGGCGGCAATCTTGCAGCCGATATCGTGGCTCTTGCCCACGCCGGTTATGATGATGCGGTTACCCTGGGAGATGCGTTCGTCGATGAGCTCCACGGCAGCCGCAAACGAATCATCCAGTTGATCCTGCAGTTGTCGGAGACCGGCGATGTCCGTTTCGATGAGCGCTTTGGCGGCGGCGATGTAGTCCATGTCGTTAAAAGAAAGCCATCTGACAAGAAAGTGGGGATCAATGCAAGATTCTAAAGGCTTGAACTCGGGTCTCAATCGTCCATGATCCCCACCATTAATCGGAGGTCCTTATGAAACGTCGCGAGTTTGTCACGAAGGCAGGAATCACCACGGCGGCTGTAGCAGCCGTAAACGGATGCGGATCGAAATCCGTTGAGGGGCCGAATGTGCAGACCCGGAAAACGGTCCGTTGGGATCTGGCTTCCAGTTTTCCCAAATCCCTGGACACGATTTTTGCCGCAGCGGAGGTCTTGTCCAGGCGCGTGGAGCAACTGAGCGGAGGTAAGTTCCAGATACGGGTCTACCAATCGGGAGAGAAAGTCCCGGGAAACCAGGTCCTGGACGAGGTGCGCAATGGCGGCAGTGAATGCGGGCACAGCGCGAGCTACTATTTCATCGGAAAGAACCCGACCCTGGCCTTTGACACGGCCGTGCCTTTTGGCCTGAACGCACGGCAACAGAATGCCTGGCTGGGCAGTGCTGGTGGCCTGGAACTCATGCGCGAGGTCTTTTCTGATTTTAACATCATCAATTTCCCCGGGGGAAATACCGGCGTGCAGATGGGTGGATGGTTTCGTCGCGAAATTGCTTCGCTGCAGGATATGAAGGGCCTGGTCATGCGCATTCCCGGGCAGGGAGGCGAGATTATCAACCGCATTGGTGGCCAGGCCACCGCGATTCCGGGGGGTGATATTTTCCCGGCACTGGAAAAGGGGACGATCGACGCGACTGAATGGGTCGGTCCCTACGACGACATGAAACTTGGCTTTCACAAGATTGCCAAGAACTACTATTACCCCGGCTGGTGGGAACCCGGTCCCACCTTGAGTTTCTATGTGAATAAGGACGCCTGGGGTCGATTGCCCGCGGATTACCAGGCAGCCTTCGAAGTGGCGACTGCAGAGGCCAACCTCGGCATGATGATGGATTACGACGCCAAGAATCCGGGTGCATTCAAGGAACTGCGTGGGATGCCTGACGTGAAGATCTTGCCTTTCCCCGAGGACATGATGGTTGCGGCGCAAAAAGAAGCCAAAGACCTGATGCAGGAGAAGGTCGCCGCGGATGCCGGCTTCAAGAAGGTATACGACCATTGGAATGCCTACCGGGTCGAGTCGTCGGCGTGGTTATCGACCGCGGAAATGACCTACGCGAATTTTGTGTACAGGTCGTAGCCCGGCGATAGGTAGAGGGGCCCTGGACACGAAAGGAGCTGCGGCTGCCTTGTCCACGGCCAGGCTTGGCCGGTCAATGGACCAGCCAGAGCACGGTCTGAGGGAATGCGATGACCACGAGAAGTCCGATCAACTGGATTACGATGAAAGGCAGCACCCCGCGATAAATATGGGTGGTCTTGACCTCCGGCGGGCACACGCCCTTGAGATAAAACAGGGAGAAGCCAAAGGGTGGCGTGAGGAAGGAGGTTTGGAGATTCATCGCCACCATCACTCCGAACCAGACGGGATCCACGCCAAACTGATCCTTGAATACGGGGCCGAGGAGGGGAACGACGATGAAGGCGATCTCAAAGAAGTCGATAAAGAAGCCGAGGATGAAGATGGTCAGGTTGGCCACGACCAGGGCACCGACCAGGCCCCCGGGCAGGTTGGTGAGAATGTCCTCGATCCAGAGGTCGCCGCCGAACTTGCGGAAGACGAGCGCAAAGGCAGTGGAGCCGATGAGCAGGAAAATCACCATGCAGGTCAGGCGGGAGGTCGCCTCGGTCGTTTCTTTAAGCATCCCCCAGTTCAGGCGCTTGTTGGTTGCAGCCAAGCCCATGGCCCCGATGGCCCCAAAGGCCCCGGCGTCGGTCGGCGTCGCGAATCCCGCGAAAATGCTGCCGAGCACGAGCAGGATCAGGACCAGGGGGGGCATGAGCACGAGGAGTACCCGGCGTGCGAGCACCTTTTTCGGCATGCTGCGCTCCTCGATGGGCAGGGCCGGGGCCAGCTCGGGCCTGAGCGCCGCGATGACCCCGACGTAGAGTGCGAAGCAGCAGGCGAGGATGACCCCGGGTACGAGCGCTCCCCTGAACAGGTCGGTGACCGAGGTACCGAGCTGGTCCGCGAGCACGATCAGGACGATGCTGGGCGGAATGATCTGGCCGAGGGTTCCGGAGGCCGCGATGACCCCGGTCGCGAGTTCCTTCTGGTAGCCGTAGCGCAGCATGACCGGGAGTGAAATCATCCCCATCGCCACGACCGAGGCACCGACCACCCCGGTTGCCGCCGCGAGCAGGGCCCCCACGAAGACGACCGCCATGGCCAGTCCGCCGCGGACCGGCCCGAAGAGTTGTCCGATGGTCTGCAGGAGATCCTCCGCGAGCTTGGACTTCTCCAGCGTGGTCCCCATGAAGATGAAGTAAGGGATGGCGAGTAATACCCCGTTGCCCATGATCCCGAAAATCCGGTTGGGCATCGAGTTGAGGAAGTGAAAGTCGAAAAACCCCATGCCGACGCCGATGGCGGCGAAGATGATGGAGGTGCCGCCGAGCGAGAAAGCCACGGGATAGCCGCAGAAGATAAAGCACAGGACCATGCCGAACATAATCGGTGCCATGACCTGTGGATCCATGCTAGGCCGCTTCCCCGGGTTCATCCATGGGCTGGTCGCGAATGATCGCAATGGACTTCAGGATTTCAGACAGGCCTTGGAGCATCAACAGGACAAAAGCGACCGGGATCACGGTTTTCAGCGGGTAGCGCAGCAGGCCTCCCGGATCCGAAGATGTTTCCCGGTCTGTCCAGGAATCACCCACGAAGTCGAGCGAGGTCCAGAAGCAGACCGCGGCCAGCGGCATCAGAAAACAAAGCGCCCCGATCAAGTTGATCCACGCGCGCTTTTTCGGTGACAGCCGATCGTAGAGGATATCGACACGCACGTGTGCATCTTTCCGCAGGTTGTACGCACCCACGAACAGGAAGATGATGCTGAACATGTACCACTGCATCTCCAGCAGGGCGTTGGAGGTAATGCTCCAGCCGAAATGTTGCCCCAGCTTGCGCCCGATCGCGTTGTAGGTGCCGATGAAGACCATGATCAGCATCAACCAGAACGTGCACCGGGCAATCCCGGTGTTCATTCGGTCGATGAACTGGACCAGCTTCTTCATCCCGGATCGTTCGTGTTGATCATGCGCGCGATGAACATGGCATCGCCGTTCATGTCATCGGGCAGGAGCCAGAGTGGGCCGTCCGTCGTTTCACCCGTAGCC
>JAYGFS010000641.1:0-2790 GCA_046581765.1 Verrucomicrobiota bacterium | reverse complement strand
TATTACGACGAAACCAACGGTGACCTGAAGGTCGCGATCAGGCGACACTTGGACTAAGATGGGCAGAATCTGCTGCGGGAAGGGCCTTTCTCCCCCCGCCTTTCCGGGACTAACCAGTGACTAATGGGTGGACGATAAAGGCCCATTTTTGGCCAGGGACTACTCAGGGACACAAGCAAGGGCAACATTGAATCAATAATAAAAATGGGACCATGCAAGCACCCGCAACCATTTGCAACCATCGGCAAGTATCGGCTTAGCTGATTCGACTCCCCCCGCCTCCACTATTTTGCTCGTCAGCGACTTATGACTATTGGCAGGTTGGTTTACTCCTGGCTGGATAGAGCCCAAGGCCCGTGCCCTGTAGACGATCCTCTTTTTAAGCTTATTAAGCGCTCACGCGATGCCGTGGGCGTTTTTTTTATACCCCGGACTGCTCTTCGAGCTCTGCCCAGCGTTCGTAGGCGATCCCGATGTCATTCGGAATGGCTTCCGCCCGGTCCTTGGTCGATTTGATCAGCGCGGGTGGTTCTTTGTAGAAGTCCGGATCGGCCATGCGTGCGTTCAGTTCATCGAGTTCCTGATCGAGGGTTTCGATCTTTTGTGGCAGGTTCTCCAGTTCCTCGCGCTCGCGATTGGACAGCTTGCGCCGGGCGGTACGGGCGACGGCTTTGGGCTTGGTGGAAGATTTATTTACGGCTTGATCCGGGCGTTGCCGCAGCCAGTCATCGTATCCGCCGGCATATTCTCCGATCCGCCCGTTCTCCTCAAAGACCAGGGTGCTGGTCACGACGTCGTTCAGGAAAGCGCGGTCGTGGCTGACGAGCAGGACGGTGCCCTGGTATTCGACCAGCAAGTCCTCCAGTAGTTCCAGGGTTTCTGCATCCAGGTCGTTGGTCGGTTCGTCGAGGATCAGGACATTGAAGGGCTGGGTGAATAAACGAGCGAGCAAGAGTCGATTCCGTTCCCCGCCGGATAGCACGCGTACCGGTGTCCGCGAGCGTTCCGGTGAAAAGAGGAAGTCTTCCAGGTAGCTGAAGACGTGACGCCGCTTGCCTTCAAAGGTGATGAACTCATTCCCGTCCGCAACATTGTCCGCGACCGATTGATCATCCTTGAGGGTGACGCGATGTTGATCGAAATAGGCGATCTCCAGGTTGGTGCCGAGCTCCACCCGGCCTGCCTGAGGCTGTAGTTTGCCCAGGAGCAGATTCAGAAGCGTCGTTTTTCCGCAACCATTGGGGCCGATGATGCCGATCTTGTCACCACGCAGGATCAAGGTGGACAGGTCTTTGACGAGGGGTTCGTTCTCCCAGCCGTAGCTGATCTGATCGACCTCGATGACTTTTCGCCCGCTCAGGTTTGAGCTGTTGAGCTGCATGTTGACCGTACCGGTTGTGTTCCGTCGTTCCTTGCGCTCCGCACGGAGTTTTTCCAGCGCCCGTACGCGGCCTTCGTTTCGGGTGCGGCGGGCCTTAATGCCTTGGCGAATCCAGACCTCTTCCTGGGCGAGCTTCTTGTCGAATACCGCGTTTTGTTTTTCTTCGGCGAGCAATGTTTCCTCGCGGCGTACCAGATATTGATCGTAGCTGCAGGCCCAGCTTCTTAGTTGGCCGCGATCGAGTTCCACGATACGGGTGGCCAATCGCCGCAGAAATGAACGGTCGTGTGTGACGAAGAGGATGGAGCCGCTGTAGCGTAGCAGCACGCTTTCCAGCCACTCGATCGATGGAATGTCCAAGTGGTTGGTTGGTTCGTCGAGCAGGAGGACTTCAGGCTCCAATACGAGCGCACGGGCCAGGAGGACCCTCCGTTTTTGCCCACCGGAGAGGCTGTTGTAGAGGGCGCCGGGATCGAGGGCGAACCGGGAAATGACTTTGCCGATCAGCCGCTCACCCTCCGCATCTTTTTCCGTTCCCGGGAGGGCTGCAGCGACAATGTCATGGACGGTGCCGGGTATTTCGGCTGGCACGGCTTGCGGGAGGAAGCCGATCCGCACACCGTTGCTAAGCACGCGTTCGCCGCCGTCCGGTGTTTCTTCGCCCGTGAGCAGGCGCATCAGGGTGGATTTTCCCTCCCCATTCCGGCCGACGAGGCAAATTCGTTCGCCGGGCTCGATATGGAGGCTGGCATCCTGGAGGAGTCGGGGTCCTCCGTAGCTGATGGAAACATTCTGTAAACTGATCAAGGCCATAATTGCGGGGGAGGCATATCGATCTGTCCGCCGGGCGGCAAGTACAGATGGTGATACAGTTCGTAAAGAAGCGCTCGGGGAAGTTCGCGAGGCTCAGGAAGTTTTCGGTGCGTCGAGGGCTTTACGGACCCGGGTTGCCAGTTCTTTGGCTTTGAAGGGTTTCTGGATAAATGGGATTTCCCGGCCCGGGAGCGCATCTTTGGGGGGTTCCCGGAACCCATAAGACTAACCCCATTCTCAATTCGTAGATCTCATGTTTTCTCTCCAGACGGTTTGTGACGTTCACAGTAGTTTTCAAGAAACACATACTCCCAACAATCAGGATGATGACATTTGAAGGCTGGTTTTGGATAGTTGCGCTTGCAACCAGGGCACCACCACTCGTCGAAGTCTCCTGGCACAGGGCTTCCAGCTCCGCAGAATGCGGCATGTGCCGCGCCCGGGCAGGGACGCTTTCGCTTTGGGGTGCTCACTATCGCTCATCCCGCTGCTTCCTTACCTCTCAACTAGCCACATAACTATTAGGTCTGCCGTTCATCGGCAGCTCCTGGTGGTTGTCTCCCTTGATGCATGCCCATTAAGCTGTCCGCCACGTT
>JAYGFS010000638.1:0-2308 GCA_046581765.1 Verrucomicrobiota bacterium | reverse complement strand
GTGTCTGGTGGTTTATGGGCATCCCATACTAGTGGGCGGGGAAACAGCTGTATAGTTTATCCGTAAAAAATGTAGGCCCGGCCTTGGCCATGCGGCTTGGCCTGGGGGGGATCTAGCGCTTATTGCGCCGCTGCCTGAAGTTGAGGAGGAGCACGCCGAGGATGAGCAGCGACCCCGTGTTCGGCTCCGGGATCAACAAGGGGTTGGTCCCGCCCGCCAGGGCAATGATTTGCCCGGGATCCAGGATTTCGTTCCAGACGGCGAATTCAGACAGGCGGAAATCCGTGGTCGGGTCGATGCCGCCGACCCGGTCGCCGAAGGAGACCGTAGCATCGGTGGGGATATTCAGGATGTTTCCCGGGTTGCCCGTGGATCCCGAGACGTTGGCGCCATTGAAATACAGCTGCGAGGTTCCATGGTTTGTATCGTAGGTATGGGCGACGTGAATCCACTGGTTGGCAACAAATCCCCCGGCGCTGATGCGGTTGCCGTTAAAATAATACGCGGCGAGGTTGTTTCCGCTTCGCTCCAGGGAAATGACCGCTCCGGATGCTGCGCCTGCATTGCCGAGAAAAACCATGCCCCCGTTACTTGTCGTTCCGCCCGCGCGCTTGATCCAGTATGAAATGGTGGACCCGGGCATCCCACTTATGCCGGCTGTCCCGGCGTTGAAGCCGGTGATGACCCGGTCGTCGTTGTTGGCGTCGAATGCGAGTGATTGCGTCATGCGCAGGGATATTGCCGTGGGGACGTCATTGGGGAAGCTGGTGTCGCTTTCGGTGTTCGCGCCCGCCTGGATGGTACTCGTACCCCATCCGCCCGCATCTGCATCCGCACCCCCGTCCAGTGACCAATAACCGACCAGGTCTGCATGACCCCCCTGGATGATGAGCAGGAAAGCGCAGGGTAACAGCACGTGTCGTAACGCGTGCTTTGGCATAGGTGCATCCATGCCAGCATTCTTGCCGAGGCCGGACACGTTGTCAATGGGTACCTGCCCGGGTTGCGTGGCGAGGGGGTGAAATTGGCGGAGAGGGAGGGATTGTCGCTCGCTTCGCTCCCTGCTCCGCCTGCGGCGAAGCCCTACTCCGGCCTGCGGCCTCCGTTTCAAACCCCTGGGGTTCTCATCCCTCCCGGCCCGGGCGATGCGGGTTGGGATGCGAGAGGGGTTGGGGGGTGCGTGGCGCGGGGGTGAAAATGGCGGAGAGGGAGGGATTCGAACCCCCGGTACCGGTTAGGGTACAAACGCTTTCCAAGCGTTCACGATCGACCACTCTGTCACCTCTCCGCATGCGTGGGAGCGGTCTATAACCCATGTTTTAGCCCAGGTCAAATCCGTTCAAGCGGCACCTGCCCGGCCCGGTCACCGCTTGGCTTAGCTTAGCGAGTATGCCTATACTCCGGCATGCGTTCGCCATGTATTCTCCTGGTCCTGCCGGCCCTGGCCGGCCTCGTGGCGGCGGAGGAAACCCATTGGAGTTTCCGGCCCCTGGCGCCCGGTCCCGTGCCTGACCTGCGCGGGGATGCCTGGTCACGGACCCCGGTTGATGGCTTTATCCTGCGCAAGCTTGAAGCGGCGAAACTCCGCCCGCAGGTGGAGGCCGATCGCTATACCCTGCTTCGCCGCGTCACCGCCGACCTGAGTGGCCTGCCGCCCTCGCCGGAGGAGGTGGAGGCCTTCGTTTCCGACCCGGCGCCGGATGCCTATGAAAAACTGGTCGATCGCCTGCTCGAGCGCCCACAGTTCGGCGAGCGCTGGGCCCGTCACTGGTTGGACGTCGCCCGTTTCGGGGAGACCGACGGCATCCTGACCGTGAACCAGGACAAGCCCCGCAAGGATGCCTGGCGTTATCGCGACGCGGTCATTCACGCCGTGAACGAAGACCTCCCCTTCGACATTTTTGTGCGCTATCAATTGGTTGACGCGCCGGAATCCCAAGCTGCGCGTTACGGCGCCCTCAAGCAGTTCATTCACCTGGGTACCCGCCTGCAGAACAATGCCGACCCCAATGACCGGCAGTGGCATCGCCTTGATGACATGGTGTCCACGACCGGGAACGCGTTTCTCGCATTCACCTTCGGGTGCGCCCGGTGTCACGATCACCCGGTCGACCCGATGTCGACCAGGGAGTACTACCAGCTTACCGCGGTCTTTTTCGATGATGTCCGTGAACCGGCGATAGCGAAAAAGAAAAGGATCCCCATTCGCATCACCCGGCCGCATGTCCTGGAAAAGGGGAGTTGGCAATCACCCGGTGAACCGGTGGAGCCGGGATTCCTGGATGTGCTGATGCGCCAACCTATCGAC
>JAYGFS010000618.1:0-4269 GCA_046581765.1 Verrucomicrobiota bacterium | reverse complement strand
CGCAACCAACTCCTTCAAACGCTCCGAATCGAAATCGTCCGGCAGGGATTTGGAGACGCGAAACGAGTCGATGATTTTCTCAACCGCCAGCACATCCTCCAAGCGACCCTTGGATTGATAGAACGCTTGCAACGACTTGAGCGACTTCAGACAGGCGGCTTCGACTTCATCCTGCGCGGTCAAATACGTGAGGGCAATTTTATTGGTTGAGGCCGTGTATTTCGACTGGGAATCGTCCAACGATGCCGCTTTCGGCATCCCCGTAAATAACAGGAGCACCCACACAATCAGTGAAGTTTTCACAGCTCAATTTACCAATTGATACGTTATAGCAACATATCTTTTTCCATGGACCGGATCAAAACATCGGCAACATGTCAAGCGAGGTTGACGTAGGGGGAATAAAAATGGCGGGAGCTACGGGACTTGAACCCGCAACCTCCGGCGTGACAGGCCGGCACTCTAACCAATTGAGCTAAGCCCCCGCTGGGTAGACGGTGAAGATAGCCGCACCCCTATCCATTGCAAGCGCAAAGGGGCAAAAATTGCTGGGGTTTCCGATGATCGGAAGGCTTTTCCGGGCGCGTCCCGATCAGGGAAAAGGCCTTCCCCGAATCCGCCGAATGCCGCGGCCACGCGGGGTTCAACCACGGAAGGAACCCGGGTCGTCGGGCCAGATGATTTCCGGTTCAATCACCTCGTGCGGCAAGGGCGGCGGCCCGCCGGAAGGCGCATGCCAGGTGAGCTCGGCGGCAACGGAACGGCGCTCGGCTTCGCCCGCCATCCAGATGAAAATTCCGATGAAGATGAGGACGGGATTGTTGAAGATCCCGTAGAGGACCATCAAGCTGGCAAAGACCTTCCCGGTGGTGGCGGCGATATTCGTGGCGCGCTGGCGGGATTGAAACAGGGAGAGAAAGGCCCGGAAGACCCGACCACCGTCCATGGGGAATGCGGGAACGAGGTTAAAGCAGACCAGCATGAGGTTCACGTACAGGAGATTCAGCATGAAGCGATCCGACCAGCCCAGCAGCATCAAGGCCCACAGGCCCAGGGCGATTGCGACGTTCACGAGGGGGCCCGCGATCGCGATGACCATTTCGTGCGTGGGTGTACGCGGCATGCGCTCGAGCCGGGCAACCCCGCCGATCGGGTAGAGGGTGATGTCCGCGGTCTGTATGCCGTAGGTGCGGGCGGCCAGGCTATGGCCGAGCTCGTGCAGCACGACGCAGCCAAAGACCCCGAAAATCAGGCCGGCCTGGGACAGCGCGGCAAGCAGGCCGCCCCGGGCCAGGGTGGGAAGTGAAAAGTACGCCAACAGCACCCAGAAAGTCCAATGGATGTAGACGCCGATGCCGAAGGGTTCCCCGATCTTGGTTCCTTTATTTTTCATGTTCCTGGTCGATTCCTGGCCTATCTTTTGACCGGCTATCCGGGCATGGTTCAAGATTAGCCCAGCAAGGGGGTAATTGCGCGTTATAATTTGCCCTTCTCATCGTAATCCACGCCGGTTACAATCAGCCGCATATGGCCAAAAGTACTAGTAATGCAACCTGTTTCGCCGGACCATGAAAATCCTGGTCACAGGCGGGGCGGGCTTTATCGGCAGCCACCTGGTCCGGCATTTCCAGGGAATCGCAGAGGTCCGCGTACTCGACAACCTCCGGACGGGCAAGCGGGAAAACCTGCGCGGGCTGGAGGCCTGCTTTAGCGAGGGCTCCATTCTCGACCGGGAAAGGGTGCGCGAATGCGTGGATGGCGTGGATCTCATCTTTCACCTCGCGGCCCTGGTCAGCGTCCCCGAAAGCGTGGCGGATCCTGTGCACTGCAGGGAACTGAACGTGCAGGGGCTCGAGGTGGTCCTGGAGGAGGCGGCTGCCGCGGGTGTGCGGAAGCTGGTGCTGAGCAGCTCGGCCGCCGTCTACGGGGATGACCCGGAGGTCCCGAAGCGGGAGGACATGGTGCCGATGCCCAAGAGTCCCTATGCGGAGAGCAAGCTCGCGGGGGAAGCGCTCTGCCAAGCCTATACCGAGTCGGGCAAGCTGGAGACCACGAGCTTGCGGTACTTCAATGTGTTTGGTCCGCGGCAGGACGCGGGAAGCGCCTATGCGGCAGCGGTGCCCATCTTCATTCAGCAGGCGCGCTCAAACCAGCCGATCACGATTTACGGGGACGGTGAGCAGACGCGGGATTTCGTGTACGTGAAGGATGTCGTCTCGGCGAATGCCTTTGCCGCGAACGAGCGGGGACTGAGCGGGGTGTACAACATCGGCTACGGCACCCGGCTGTCTATCCTGGACCTGGCAAAGATGGTACTTGAGCTCACCAGGTCCTCCTCAGAGATCGTCCACGCCGAGGAGCGGTCCGGGGACCTGAAGCACAGCGTGGCCGCGGTGGACAAGATCCTTGCCGCGGGCTGGCACCCGGGCTCGTCCCTGGCATCGGGCATGCGGGAAATGCTGGCGGACATGGAGCCGGAGGACCGACGAGCTCCCTGACGGGAGGGCGGGTAACCTGCGGCCTAGGCCGGATCCTGGCGATCCAGCCACTTCTCCAGGGCCTCCCAACTCAAGGTCGCGCAGCGAATACGCATGGGGAAACGCTTCACGGTGAGGAGTGCGGCCAGGGGATCCTGTTCCGGGTAACCCGGCACCCGGCGCTCGTGCAGGCCGTCGACAAAGGTCCGGACCTGGGAGCGGCATTCCTCCACGCTTTTCCCGGACAGGCGTTCACACAGGATCGATGCACTCGCGATGGATATCGCGCATCCCCGGGTGTCGTGCTCGAGCCCGGACACCCGGTCCCCGGCCACCTGCCCCAGGACGCGGGTCTTGTCCCCACAGGCGGGATTAAAGGCCTCCGCGAAGGCCTCGTCCTCCGCGAAGTTCCGCAGGTGGCGCGGGTGCTTGAAATGCGCAAGAATGATGTCCTGGTAGAGCTCGTCGAGGTTCATATCCGAAAGATCTTTTTTACCGTGTCGAGCGATGCGACCAGGAGGTCGACCTCTTCCACGGTATTGTAAAAATAGAAACTTGCGCGCGCGATGGCGGGCCGCCCAAGGCGTTCCATGAGGGGCTGACAGCAAACATGCCCGGCGCGAATGGCGATCCCTTCCTCATTGACGATCTGGGCAATGTCATGGGGATGCAGCCCCTCCAGGCTGAAGGCCACTGCCCCACCCCGCTCGGGTGGATTGCCGTGCAGGGTCAGGCCCCCGACCCGGGAGAGGGCTTCTACCGCATAGCCGGTCACCGCATGGACCTGCTGCTGGATCGCATCAAGGCCGATGCCTTGCAAGTACGCGATCGCTGTCCGGGTAACGATGGCGCCCGCGATATTCGGCGTGCCCGCTTCGAACTTGTAGGGCAGGTCCGCCCAGGTGCTGGATTCCAGCCCGACCGTGTGGATCATCTCTCCCCCGCCGAGAAAGGGATCCATCGCTTCCAGCAGTTCCGCCTTGCCGTAGAGGACCCCGAAACCCGTGGGACCGCACATCTTGTGGGCGGAAAAGGCGAGGAAATCGGCATCGAGGGCCTCGACGTCCACGGGACGATGCGGGACCCCTTGCGCGGAATCGATCAGCACCCGGGCACCGGCTTCATGCGCGAGGGAGATGATCTCCGCGATGGGGTTCACGGTGCCCAGTGCGTTGGACACGTGCGTAACCGATACCAGCTTGACCGGTCCCTTGAGAAGGGCCCGGTAGGCCTCCAGGTCCAGGCTGCCATCATCCAGCATGGGGATATACTTCAACCGGACGCCGCTCGCCTGCGCCAGCATCTGCCAGGGAACGATGTTGCTGTGGTGCTCCATGATGCTGAGCACAACCTCGTCTCCCGCCGCGAGGAACTTCCGCCCCCAGGCCTGGGCGACGAGGTTGATGCTCTCGGTCGTGCCCCGGGTGAAAATGATACAGTTGGCCTCCGACGCCCCGACGAAGCCGGCAATCGCCTGACGCGCCGCTTCAAATTCAGCCGTGGCCTTTTCCGCGAGATAATGCATCCCCCGGTGGACGTTGGCATTGCTTGTCTCGTAGTAGGTCCGGATCGCATCGATAACCACCGCGGGTTTCTGTGAGGTCGCCGCATTGTCGAGGTAGACCATCCGCGCACCGCTGTCGGTCCTTGCGGAGAGGATGGGGAAATCGTCCCGGATCGCATTAATCGGGAAATGCATGTCAAACCTTCAGCAGGATGGCGTCCCCGTCTACCTTGACGGGATACGAAACGACGGGACGGACCGCGGGTGCACAAAGATGTCGCCCGTTCC
>JAYGFS010000617.1:0-6788 GCA_046581765.1 Verrucomicrobiota bacterium | reverse complement strand
ATTCCCTACATGGCCACCTCCGCGCCCACCGATACCGATAAAGCCCAGGTTGATTTTCTCATTGGCCCCCAGGACCGAGCGTCCCGGCATGGCCATCGCGGCCATGGACAGGCCCCCGACAAAATTACGGCGTGAAATGCTTCGTTTCATAGTACTCCTATCAAGGTTACAACACCCAAACGGGGTGAACTATATTTGCCACCCCGGGTTTCGCCAAGGTTTAATCCACGCATTTTATTGACAAAATCAGTGTACTTGAGTCGTAGGATATAAAAAGATTCCACCGGAGACCCACGATGAAATACATACTCTTTCTACTGATGACCCCATGCCTTTTCACCCTGACTGCAAGCGCCGCTCCCATCATCTACGAGGGGGATACCGGCCCCGGAAAGGGCAAGCACCTGGTATTCATCGCCAGCGACCACGAATATCGATCCGAAGAGACCCTCCCCGCTCTCGCACGCATCCTGGCCAGGCACCACGGCTTTAAATGTACCGTCGTCCTGGGCGTGGACGAGCAGGGCGTGATCAAGCCCGGGGCAAACAATGTGCCCGGCATCGAACACCTGGGCTCGGCCGATCTCATGGTGGTGTTTACCCGTTTCCAGAACTGGCCGGCGGAGCAGATGAAACATTTCGTCGACTATCTCGACCGGGCCGGGCCCATCGTGGGCCTGCGCACCGCAACCCACGGCTTTAACGGTATAAAGGAAGGCCCCTACCGGAAGTACAACAACGGGTACGGCGGCGAGGAATACACGGGTGGTTTCGGCCGCCAGGTACTGGGCGAAAAGTGGGCGGGTCACTACGGCGGCAATCACCGTTCGAGTACCCGGCTGGATATCGTGCCAGAGCAAAGGAACCACCCCATCCTTCGGGGGGTAAAAAGCATGTGGGCGCAGTGCGGTGGGTACAAGGCCGACCCCCTGCCGCCCAGCACGGTTCTCGCCATGGCCCAACCCCTGGACGGCATGACGGCCGATTCGCCCGCAAACGAGAAGATGCCGCCTGTCCCCGGAGCCTGGACCCGCAGCTACCAGGGAAAAGGCGGCAAAGAAGGCCGGGTCTTCACCAGCACCTACGGGGCTTCAAACGACATCGAGGACGAAGGCTACCGTCGCCTCCTGGTCAACGCCTGCTTCTGGGCAGTCGGCCTGGAAGACGCGATTAAAGCGGGGAACCAGGTCTCTTTTGTCGGCCCGTACAACGGGACCTGGCTGCGGAATCATGGCCGCCGAAAAAGCGGGACCAGGCCCGAGGACATGGCCGGTTGGGACACCCCGATCGTTCCCCTCCAGGACTAGGTGCAGGCGCATGAAGGGGCGAGCCAGCCGGGTTACTTCTTTTTATTCCGGGCTTTCTTCTTGTCGCCCGCGGCAAATTTTCCGGTCTCGACCACGGTAAAGTTTCCACCCGAGTCCTCTGCCAGTTGCTTCATGTATTTCTCGACCCCGGGTTCGCCAATGGCGATGGCATTGACCGGCACCGTCCCCTTGTTTTTCTTGTTCCACTCCCGCACGGTCTTGAGGACCCGGTCTTCATTCTTGGCCTGGGGTCGCCCATCGGTCATGAAATAAATGGCATCCGGGCGCGGATCTAGCTCAAAGACCATCTCGAATGGTGGAAGCCAATTGGTGCCGAGCGTCAACTCCGTGTACTCGATATGCTCCTTGAGGGTGTTTTTTGCAATGGCACTGACATCCATCCATTCCGGGTCCTGGAACTTAGCACCCTTCTTTTTCACGTAAACGCCAGCCTGCTTGCTCCACTTGCTCCGGATCTTGTTCGAATCTTCGCCGATAATCCAGGCGGGGCCGGAAAACATTACCACGAAAACTTCTGTTCCCGGCATCAAGCCTTCAATGGAACGGCTGAGCTCCTCGCGCATCGTCCGCTCCCTGGCTCCGTGCATGGATCTTGAATAGTCAATGATGTAGGCGATGCGCCGGCCGGTCGACTGCAGGCCGAAGAATGAAGCCCCGGCACCTCCGCCCAAGCCGGTTCCGAAACCGCCACCGATCCCCTGCCCGACGCCTTTCGCCATGCTGCTGGCCCGACGCTTGACCGGCTTGTTGGACTTGACCTTCTTTTTCAGTTCCGGTATCGCGATATCCGAAGGATTCATGGATACCATCCGCGGGGCGAGCTTGGGCCGTGCGCTCCGTTTCTGCAACTGCTGGACCCGGACTTTCATCTCCAGTTTGCGGGGCTCGGCCTTCGGGCGCGGCGGGGGTTCGCCGATCATGAGTGCCTCCGGCTTGGGCTGGTAGAACAGCGCGATAACGTTGCCCGCAATAATCAGGATAATAATGTGTACGAGGATACTGATCAAAATAGAGCTGTGCGTGCCCTTTTTTGTCCGACCCGTCGTGGGGGCCGCTTCAAAAACGGCCTTTAGGTGCTCAGCACGATCCATGCGCCCAGTATACCGCCAGAATGAACCCCTGGCAATATTTATGCAGGGCTGCCATCGGCTTGGGCTTCAGTGTCTTCTCGCGACCTGGAACGGTACAAAAACCGGCGCAAGAGTCCCTGTGAAGGCGAAAATATCCACGCCAGGACAAACAGCAACGACCCGGCTACGACCATGGAACCGGCAATCGAGCACTCCAGCCAGATCCCGAGGTGGAGGCCGATGAAGGCCGAGAGCAGGGCGTGCACCACGGTCAAAACCAGCATGAGTGGGAAACGATAGGTGATCAGGTATGCGGTCACACCGGGAAGAATCAGCATGGCGATGACCAGGATGGCACCGACCGATTCAAAGGCACTGACCACCACGACCGAGAGTACGCACATCATGCCATAGTGGACCATCCGCTGGTTGAAGCCCAGGGAACCCGCGAGACCGGAATCAAAAGAACTCACGAGCAGGACCTTGTAGAACAGCATGATGAGCCCAGCCGTGATCAAGGTGACCAGCGCCATGACGAAGACCGGTTGCGGCGCAATCGCCCGTCCGAACAGGCTGACATAATCAAAGAACGGGATAAACGTGATCTCACCGTAGAGCACGCACTCCTGGTCGAGATCCACCTTTCCGGCGAAGACCGTAATGATGATCACCCCGATCGCAAACAGGGTCGTGAAGGTGATTCCAATGGCTGCATCCTGCTTGATGCGGCTGCGACCGTGTATGTTTTCAATCAGAAAAGTGGTCAGAACACCGGCGGCAATTGCGCCGATCGACATGATCCATGGATCTCGGCTGTGCGAGACGAGAAAAGCGACCGCGATCCCCGGAAGGACGCTGTGGCTGATAGCGTCCCCGACCAGGGACATGCGGCGAAGTACCAGGTAGTTGCCGATGAGCCCGCAGGACAGGGTCACCAGGAAAGCCATGAGGACGATCCACCCGTAGCCGGCAGGATCATCCTGCCATGGCTGCAGGACGAAGGCCTTGAAATCGAAAGGCGCGATCGACCATTCCATCACGACTCCCCGTACCCCAATCCGGCACCCGCTCCTGCAGGGCGCACCCGATCTTCCTGGATTTCCTGGATACCGGGGATAGGTTTGCCGTGCGGGTCCTGGACCGGGTAGTTCAGTTTGCGCTCCAACTGGCGGACGATTTCTTCCCCCAACACGTGCTCGATTTTCTCGGCATCGTCGTGCACATGGTCCGCTTTGTAGTTGGCCTCATTGGTCAGATACAATTCCCAAAGCCGGTGGTTGCGCACGATGCGCATGGCGGTGCTTAGACTGTCCGGGGTAAAGTAGGCTATGTTCCCGTCCTCCCCCAGCGTTGCCTGCCCGGACCGGACCAGCGCCCGTACACGTTTTCGCACCTCTTCGATGGTTTCACGGCGCAACTCGGCAAGCTCTCGAAGCGACACCCCCTCGCCGACAAAATCCCGGTTCTCAAGCACACGATGCATGCCTTTCAAGGTGTTCTCAAATTGAATACGGCGGTCCCGCCGAAGACAGCGTAGCCACCGCACGACCAGGCCGTAACGAGGTGCGATCATGAAGGCGATGAGAAAAAAACTGCTCGCCCCGACGACCATGAAGGGCCCGGTGGGCAGGTTATTCCCCTGGAACGACAAGAAGGCGCCAAGGACTCCGGAAACCGTGCCAAATCCGGCGGCGTAGAAAATCATTCGATGCATCCGGTCGCTCAGGAGGTAGGCTGTTGCCGCAGGGGTGATCAGCATGGCCGAGACCAGCACCACCCCAACCGCCTGTAGGGAGACCACAATGGAAAAAGTGAGCAGGCCCATAAGCAGGTAGTGCAGGATGCGAACGGGCAGTCCCAGGGATTCGGCGAAATCCCGGTCAAAACTGGCTACGAGCAGGCCTTTATAGCATAGGCCGACCAGCAACAGCACCACGACGGTACACAGGGCCATGAGCCGGATGTCGTCGGCATTCAAAGCGGCTGCCTGGCCGAACATAAATTTATCGATACCACTTTGATTGCCGGATTCCATCTTCTGGATCCGCGTCAATAAACAGATGCCCACCGCAAAAAAGCTCCCCAGCACCAATCCCATGCAGGCATCTTCTTTTATTCGGGTGGTCTGGCGAATCACGGAAACGAGGAAGGTCCCCAGCAGACCCGCTATGGTGGCACCAATCAGGATGGCCAGGGGATCCTTGGTGCCGCTCCAGAGAAAACCGGCCGCCACACCGGGGAGCACGGCGTGTGAGAGGGTGTCGCCCATCAGGGCCATCTTGCGGACGACGATAAAGCTGCCGAGCACCCCGCAACTGATGCCCAGCAAAATGGCACCCGCGAGGGCATAGCGCAGGGAAGGGTCGCGAAAGGTGAAAAAGCGTGCGGCCTGTTCCCACAGGTGGGTGTCCACCACATCGCCGATGCGGTCTGCGAAGACCGGTTGGGTAAAGCAGCAGATCAGCAGGCACCAGACCCATGCCCGGGAAAGGATCACCTGATCTCCTGCTGCTTCACCACGTCCACGACCTCGCTCAGAATGGTCAATCGACCACCGTAGGTACGCTGCAACAACTCGCTGGTGAAGACCTCTTCCGTGTCCCCAAAAGCCACAACGCGCATGTTAAGCAGGAGCAGCATGTCGAAATATTCCTTTGCGGTCGGGAGATCGTGATGCACGATGATAATGGTCTTCCCTTGATCCCGCAGATCATGGAGCAACTCGATGATAGCGGTCTCGGTCGCCGCATCTACCCCGGCGAAGGGTTCATCCATGAAATACACATCGCTTTCCTGGGCAAGGGCCCGGGCGAGGAAAACCCGCTGCTGCTGGCCGCCACTCAGGTTGCTGATCTGGCGATCGGCGTAGGGCAGCATCTTCACCTTGTCGAGGCATTCCCGGGCGATCGCCCGGTCCTTGCGGGTGGGCCGCCTGAACAGGGACGTTTTGCCATAGCGCCCCATCAAAACCACATCGTTGACGTTTACAGGGAAATCCCAATCGACTGATTCGCGCTGGGGAACATACCCGACCCGGCTTTTCGACTCCCTGTATGCCTGGCCAAAATACTTAACCCATCCACTGCTCAGCGGCAAGAGTCCCAGGCAAGCCTTGATCAAGGTGGTCTTTCCGGCACCGTTGGGGCCAACGACACCCACGAGTTTGCCGGCGGGAACGACCAGATCAATGCCGTAGAGCACGGGCCTCTTGTGATACGCCACGGTCATATCGTGGACTTCGAGAGGAGGCTTCGATGGGTTCATCCCGGGCCCTATTTCAGCGCTTCAACAACCGTATTTACGTTGTGCTTAATCATGCCATCGAAGGTGCCTTCATCGTAACGGTCGAGCCCGACGCCGTGCATCCGGCCGGGTGTACCCATGGCGTCCGAGAACAATGATCCACCGATACGCACCCCGGCGTCTTCACTGATCCGCTTGATGGCCGCAGGATTTACACTGCTTTCCACAAAGATGGCCTTGACGTTCTGATCCTTGATAAAGTCGACCATTTTTACAATATCAGCCAAACCCGCTTCGGTCACGGTAGAGATGCCTTGAACCGCGACTACGCGGAAGCCATAGGCCTTGCCAAAATAATTGAAAGCGTCATGACTGGTCACGAGGATCCTGGACGACTCGGGCACAAGCGCAACACGCTGCTTCACCCACTCGTCGAGGTCTTGCAGGGCCTTCATGTAGCGCTGGCCATTGCTTCGATAGGTCGCGGCCCTCGCAGGATCGACGATGCATAGCCCCTTCACCACTTCCGGAACACAGGTGCGCCACAGCGACACGTCACCCCAAACGTGGGGGTCGTAATGACCCTCGAATTCCGCAGGTTTCAACAAGCGGTTCGACTCCAGGGTATCGGTAATCCCGAAGACCGGGTCGCCACGTCTCTGCATCTTCTTGAAGAGACGCTCCATCTTGCCTTCGAGCAGGAGACCCGAATAGAAAACCGCATTGGCCTTGCGCAGGCGGGCCATATCCGAGGCAACCGGCTTGTACAGGTGTGGGTCCACGCCCGGGCCCATAAGGCCCTCCACGGTCGCCCCTTCACCGGCCACCGCCTGCACCATATCACGCACCATCGTGGTCGTGGTCACGAGATATAAGGCCCCTTGAGCCGGGCTATAGGGAAGGGCCAGGCCGAGCGCAGACAGGCCCCATGCCAGGGTGATTATGCGGTGTGGTATCCAAGGTTTCATCGTGCTTTAGCCCGACGTATTTCAGAGCGTAGCCTATATATTTTCATTAATCAAAATATATACTTTGATTACTGATAATTAAAAAGCCCACCTAGGGTGGATTGATGAAGCCCTGGAACCAGATCCGGTCGAATTTCAGGTCCTCAGGGGCCTCGGGGGGCCACTCATGAAAGGCGACC
>JAYGFS010000576.1:0-2895 GCA_046581765.1 Verrucomicrobiota bacterium | reverse complement strand
CGTGTGCTCTTCCGATCTGCTGGGCGATGTAGCGAACCGCGTGATACGGGTCGTTCAGCACCTCCATGAGGGCCCGCGCGAGCCAATCCGCGCCTGAGGTCTCCCGGGCATCCGCCCAACCCATCGCCCAGGCGGCGAGGGCCCGCTGACCGGCATCCCCTGCATAGAGGGCCACCAGGGACGCGGGTACCGCGGTTTCCTCCGGGCTGAACCGGGGTTGTTCGATCCCGTACCAGGCCTGCAGGTGCTCCCCGGCCCAGGCGAGGCTGCGGTCGAGGTGGCAGTGACTGCACGCATTGGGCCGACCGTGCGCCTGGGTCTCCTGGGCGCTCGGCGAAGTGATGGTATGGCTGCGGATGGCCTTCAACAGCCCATAGGTGGTGTACGGCATGTGACAGTTATAGCAGGTGCTGCCCAGGGAGTCGGCCGGGTGATGGGTGTGCGCGGTCAGGACCGCCTCGTCCGTGTAGGTGTCGTGACATTGCAAGCAGGCCGGGTTCCCGTACATCCCGGGCTTGAGCTGATCGTTCGCCCATTCCTTCGCCGGTCGGGGATCCTTCTTCCCCTGGTGCATTGTGTGGCAGGACATGCAACTCATCTGTTGCTCCGGGTTGTCGTGAAGGAAACAGGGCGAGTTGATCAGGCCGTTGTATTCCCGGCCGGAGACCCGGATCATCCCGTCGCCCCAGAAAGACATCGGCACGGTTTCCGGTCGCTCGGCATTCCGCTTGACGACCTCGGGGTGATCCCGGTTGTTCATCTGGTCCCATATCGTATAGCCGGCGTCCGACAGATCCATTCCCGGACGGAGTACCCGCCCATGCTCGTAAAACTGTTGCTCCCTCTTGGGGTTCAGCAGGGAGAGTCCATGGCACTTCCCGCAAACGACCGACATGCGATCCGGCGCGAGGTCGGTCGGCAACACGATGGGATCCGGGTCCGGGGCCTCGCCCGACGCGAGGCGCAGGCGGACATGCTCCGCAGCGGGTCCGTGACAGGATTCACAGGCGATCCCAAATTCCGCCACGTGGGTATCCATGGCCGCAAGTGGGCCGAACACCTGGCCCGACTGCCAACTGAATGCCGGGTTCGGCTGCGTCGTGTGACAGCGAATACAGATGGTGCTCCACTGCGAAACCTGGAAGTTGTGATCGTAACGCAGCGGCTCGAGGAAGACCGCGTCGCGGGGAATCCAGCGCTTGGCTTCCATCAGGTAAACCACCGGCAAAATCGCGAGGTTCCGCAGCTCCCCCGCAGGAAACCAATACATCTGCATATGATGCGAACCCGTCATCAGCGCGATCTGGACCTCTTGGCTTTTCGTGGCGTCAAAAATCCTTGCATAATAGCCTTGTGCATCGTGCGTCATCTCACACGAGATGCCATAAGCTGCGGCCTGCTGCCGGTCGAAATTGCCCTTTACGGTTTCGGGCGTCGGCTCAGCGGTCATGGTCCGGTGATAGGAGGCATGCCAGGTCTGGTGTTCATGTTTATGGCATTCAATGCAGCTGTCCGATCCGGCAAAGCCCGGCTCCAGCTTCTCGTACGGGCGATCAGAGGGGATGCCATCCGCCGCCCCGACCGCGTCGGGGCTTTCGGAAACCGGGCGCTCGACAAGTTGCTTCGCGGGGCCGACCGGCTCCGCATCGCGTGAACAGGCGGCAAGCAACACACCGAGGGTAAATAGATAAAAGGCCTTTCTGAACACCCGTTCAGCCTATCCCAGATTGTACGTGGAGGCAAAGGAGAATTGCGTTTACCCTGGATGTGCGTCATCTTGAATACATGGTTCCATGGCGAAAAATCCTTTTCTCCCTTTGCGTATTCTTTGGCACCCTCTTCCTGCTGGAATGCGGGTGCCGCCTGGCGGGTCTCGGTGCCAAAAAGGATATCCATGAGGATATCGCCAATTGGGAGCGCGAGTACCAGGGCGAGTTCTTCCTCTACAGGCCACAGGAGAATCTCATCAACAACGAAGGATTGCGTGACTACCCGCACGCCGTTCTGAATCCGGGAAAACGCCCGCGTATCGTCTGCCTGGGAGACAGCGTGACCTACGGCTACGGGCTGCACCCCAAGCAGGCCTACCCATGGCAACTCCAAGTGTACTTGAAGGAACATATCAATGCCGAGGTGTTTAACGTGGCCCTGCCCGGCTGGTCCACCCGCCAACAACATATCGCCTGGCAGCGAATTTGCCGGAAGTACGAACCCGACCTGGCCATCGTGGGTATCTGCTTAAATGATGTTGCCGAAATGCAGAACAACCTGGCCGAACCTCCGGCATGGCTGAAGTTCGCCTACGCCCGGTTCAGCATGGTCCGCGCCGTGGTGCGACCCGAGGCGGCGGAAATTGCACAGGTGGAGGAGTTATTTGAGCACCCCGAACCCGCAAGGGTGACCAATGCCTATGACCTGCTGTTCAAGGAGCTCGATCAACTGAAAGAGGAACTGGACGCGGACGGCGTATCCCTGCTCGTGCTCGTCTTCCCCTTCCGCCTGCAACTCGAGGACGGTGCACCTCCTCCCGCACCACAAAAGCGTATCATTGACCACTGCACAAACGCAGGCATTTCCGCGACGGATCTGCTGTCCCTGTTTGGGCAAATGGATCCCGAAGAGGCCTTCCTGGATCACGATCACCTGACGGCAGCGGCCTGCACCCTCTTGGCGCAGGCCCTGGGAAACGTGGTCCTTAAATAGGCCGGGCAAGCGGGCGGCGACACGCAAGCAGGGTCAGCCCCCCCGGGGCGATCAAGGTCAGCGAACCGGGGTAAATATGTCAAGTCAGCCATACACCTGCCACCCCTCAGGGACGAGCCATACCGGCGCTGTGTGGTCGAGTCCTTACTGATCCTTGCTCGAGCGGGGATCCAGCGCATCGCGGAGGCCATC
>JAYGFS010000329.1:0-3902 GCA_046581765.1 Verrucomicrobiota bacterium | reverse complement strand
GATTTCGTGAATGAGTGTGCGGACGCCATACTCCGACGACCGGCTCTTGTTGAGAATAGCGGCAACTTCATCGCGGTCAGCGAAACGAAGCGGTGCGCCGGTAGCGTAAACGATGAGTTGTTCGGCCAGGTTGTGGGCGATGGCTTCCTCGTCCTGCAACAGGAGATTCTTGAATTCGACAATATCGGCGAAGGCATCTCCGTCCGCTGTCTTTCCCGAGGCGTCCACTTTTTGCGCGATGTAATGGACGAATTCATTGCCGCTCCGCCCGACACCCGCGATTCGTTTTGATCCTTGGGTGAGCGAACGGTAGTTGTTCCGCCAGCGCCCCATGACGTCAAAGTTCTCGAGCGCGAAGCCCGGGGGATCGATCGCCTTGTGACACGCGGCACAGGACCTGTCCTCCCGATGTTTAGCCAACAGCTCGCGAATGGTCGTGGCTCCACGGATATCCGGCTCGATGGCAGGAATGGACGGGGGAGGGGGAGCAGGCGGATCGCCCAGGAGACGTTCCATTACGTAGACCCCGCGCAGGACGGGCGAAGTGATGGTGCCGTTCGCCGTCACCTTGAGCACGGAGGCCTGGGTCAGGATTCCCCCGTAAGGGCTATCCCCGGGAAGAGAAAAGAGTCGGAACGAGGACCCGTAAACCCCGGGAATGCCGTAATGGCGCGCGAGGCGCCCGTCGAGAAAGGTGTAGCTCGCGTCGATCACGTTCCGGGCCGGGCGGTTGCTCGCGAAGAGATCGGCGAAGAAGAGGCGCGATTCAGTCACCATCGAGTTCACGAGCCACCAGTCCCCGGCGTATTCCGGGTAAAGGTCCCGGTCGGGATCGGTATCGTTGATCTCGTCCAGCTTGAGCCAGGAATCGAGGAACGCCTTCACGAAGCGGGCCGATTCCGGCTTGTCCAGCAAGCGGTCGACCTCCGACCGCAGGATTCCTGGCGCTCGCAGTTCTCCCCTGCGAGCCAGCTGGCGGAGTTGTTTATCCGGCATCGATTCGCCGAGGAAAAACGAAAGGCGCTCGGCCAGCGCGAAGTCATCCAGCTCCCCCGGTTGTCCGCATTGGAAAAGGAACTCCGGGGAAGCCAATACCGCCGAATAGGTAGCGATCATCGCTTCCGTAAAAGTGTTCTCCTCTTTCAATTGTTTCTCGGCATACCGGTAGAATCGGCCGAACTCCGCTTTCGCAACCGGTCGCCGGTAAGCCCGTTCCATGAAGCTGGACAAGAGCTCCCGGGCATCCTCCAGGGGTTTGTCCGAGACCGCCTCGACCTGGTGGTCCTGCTTCCTTAAAGGGAGCTCGCCAAAGAGGGCGCGATAGGATGCGGGCGGCCATTGCTTGATGATCGGTCCCTCGACTTCCAGCCAGTGAAAGGCGACCCCGGGATAGCCATCCGGGTCGCTTTTCTGGATCGTGTGTGGAAGGGCCGGGACCATCGGGGTGGGCAATCGCATACAATCGAGCTTCACCATGGCACCTTTCTCCAGGAAGGCCTCCATTTCAAAGGCCTCGGGCGCCCCCGGTGGCGCTTCGAAGACCCCGACGGGCAGCATATTCTGAATGTTCGGTTCGTCCAGGGTGGACGAGTAGACCTTGACCGGTTCACTCCGCTTTCCCGGCAAAATGCGATCATTCACGGGCGTCGGAAAGCGTCGCGCGACATCAAGCACAAGGTTTGGATAGAAGCGTGGTTTCTTTTCCCCTTCCCACTCGACGTAGTCGGTTTGACGAAGCACGGACCGCGCCTTCAGGCGTATGCGGTAGTCGCCGCGAACGGGTGCCTTGAATTGTTCAAAGCCGTAGTAAAAAGGCGTGTACGCTCCACGAAAAATGGCGGTGGACGCCTCCTCCGCGGGCCGGGATAACTTCTCGCCTTCCTTTTCCAGGTCATCGAGGTGCACGAACTGGACGGCGTCCGCGATGACGTAGCCCTCGGCGTTCTTGTCGGTCAGGGAGACCTCCGCCATGACAGGCCCGGATTTCGGATCGACTGCGGTTGACCCAAAGGAGAAACGTCCAAGGGGAAACCATAGGCCTTCAATAGTCGGTTTGACGCCTTGGTCGATGATCAGGCGGGTTTCGCCCTTGGCATGGCGAACCCGGTATGGGGCAGTCCTGGTCAGGCTCTTTCCCCCGCAGAAACTGACCCGTACTTCATAGGTCCCGGGTTTCGGCAAAGCGGTCTTCCAGATAATCGAGTGGGGGCCCTTGTCCTTGGCGGTAGCCAGGTAGTGGGCCCCGAGGTGGTTGGGGCGACGGGTGGACGTGTTCCAGGGCCCGGTGCGTTCCGCCGCGGTGTCGTCGACGGTGACCCCTATGGATTGGGCCTTTTTGCTTGGATCAAGGCCCCTTTTGCTAAAGGAATACGTCTCATTGATCTCCAATCCGTCAAGGGCAAGGGAAAATCGCGACCAACCGGCATTCCCCGTACCACTCCACATCCTCCCTTGTTCGCGCGCGTAGTAGCGCCGGGTTGTTGACTTTGGCTTTGCGCTGGGGAACTCGAGGGCCCGGCGGAGCGCAAACTCGGCCACGTCGAGGTAGGCGTCGACCTGCACGTGGGAGACATCGAGAGCGGTCCCGACCTTCGCAAAACCATGGACCTTCCCGTCCAAGGGCAGGCGATCCGCGATCTTGAGATAGGGGTCGTGGAGGAGATCACGCAGGATGTTCTCGTATTCAAAGCGATTCACCCGGCGCGAAACGGCCCGGCCATGGTGTACGTATGCCGCTTCCTGCGTCTCGATGATTCGACTCGCCAGGTCCCTGACTGTCGCGCCACGTTCCGCATCGCTTAATCGACTCTTCTTCCTCGGGGGCATCTCCCCGGCGGCAAGTCGATCGTGAATCTTGACCCAGACGCCGGTGGCATGGGGATCCTCAAGATTCCATTTCAACGACAGGAGGTCCAATCCGCCCTTGGCCTCGGTGTCATCGTGACAATCCATGCAGTGGCGGTCGAGGAAGGTGTTCAATTTCTCCGGCAAGGCTGCGCTCAAGTTGACAGGTGCAAACAGCCCCAGGATCAACAGGCCGATGCCGGCAGATCGCAGCAGGGAAAGCCTCCATGCCCGTTCTTTCATTTCGTGTCGGCTTTGCCCTTCCGCTTGGCAAAAGCCCAGCCGTGTCCCTCGGGTATGCGGTCGCCGGTTTTTGCAATCTTCGGGATCTTGCCGAGCGGGGCGAGGGTCCTTGCCCAGGCCGTGTGCCTGGACGCGAGTTGCTGGACAACTTCAGGATGCCCGGCCGCGACGTCTTGTTCCTCGCGGGGATCGGCCTTGAGATCGAACAATTGCCACGGGTCCTTGTCGTATTTCTTGTAGAGACGCCAATCCTTCCAGCGGACGGCGATCAGGTGCCGGCGGACGGCGTCACCCGGCTCGTTGTTGAGCCAGAAGAGGTATTCGTGGGGCTCGCCTTTTTTCTTGCCGTTGAGATACGGGATCAGGTTCACCCCGTCGCAATGATCGGGGATGGGCAGACCGGCCACCGAGGCGATGGTGGAATAGAAGTCGAAGTTGGCGACCAGGCCGTGGTAGTCCTTCCCCTTGGGGATCAGGCCGGGCATGGAGAAAATGGTGGGCACGCGCACCCAGCCCTCCTGCTGGGTTCCCTGACCCTTGCCGCCCCGGTAGGGCGCCGAGGACCCTTCTTCGCCCCCGTTGGCCCCGTTGTCACTGGAGAAAATGACCAGGGTGTTCTTGCGTAGCCCACGTTTATCCAGGGCGTCCAGCAGCTTGCCCACCTGGTCGTCGACCGAGACGATGGCCCCGGCCAACTTGCTTCGCTTGCCCTTGGCGGTGGTGCGTTCGGTCAGGCTGGGCGGAGCTTCCTGGTTGCTGGAATGCACGGCATCGGGCGACCAGTAGAGAAAGAAGGGGTCGGCCTTGTGGCGCAC
>JAYGFS010000429.1:0-3929 GCA_046581765.1 Verrucomicrobiota bacterium | reverse complement strand
AAATCGGCGGAGTGGGCTTCCTGCAGAAGGGTGGTCAAAAGTTGAATGGTTGCCTCGGCAGCTGAAAGGCTGATCATTTCGTTGACGGGATGCAATCCGGCAGGAATGGGTGTGGTGGGACGAAATACGCAAGGCTGCCCGATTCAGCAGCAGCCGGGTTTGCTCAGGCGACCCAGAGCAACATGCCCATGAAATAGAGGCAGGCCGTCAGGCCGACGGCCAGCACAATCCAGTCGTAAGAAGTAATAATACTCACGGGTTGAGGGCGGGCTTCTTCGTTCATACCTATGATTACCCGCAGCGGAGGCCTTCTTATGAGAAGCTCCTATTTTTTCGCCTGGAGGCAAAAACCCTTTATGTAGCGTGGATTGGAGCATAGTGCGCAGGGCCTGCCACCC
Source organism: Verrucomicrobiota bacterium (assembly GCA_046581765.1). Taxonomy (GTDB): domain Bacteria; phylum Verrucomicrobiota; class Kiritimatiellia; order SS1-B-03-39; family UBA6053; genus JAPYUI01. Next base: position 3,531 of record JAYGFS010000429.1, on the reverse strand, counting down.
GGGGGCCAGCAAGCCTTGGCGGCAGGGGGCCAGGGCCGGGCCTGTTGCATCCCCACAAAGTCCTTTTTTTACACTGATAATACGCACCGCTATTGTATACACGCGCAACCCGCGAGGAGTTTTTATATGAAGTCATTATTATCGCTCATGATCGTACTGGCCATCGGCCTTTGTGGTGCGGATGCCCAGCAAAAGAAAAAGAAAAAAAGGACGCCAAAGGCCGTCGACGGGAAAAATGTTGAAACGGGAAAAAAGGAACCGGCAAAGAATCCCGCCCTGGCTCCTTTCGGCATTTACGCCAGGACGGCGCCCCTGCCGGAGCGGGTGCCGCCTGCGACGACGACCCTGCCGTTGAAGCTCAGCCCGGGCATGAAGATCTGTTACGTCGGCAACACCCTGCTCGACCGGGAAGGCGGCTTCGGACATTTTGAAGCGATGATCCAGCAGCAGTTCCCGGACTTGAATCTCAAGGTACGGAATCTTTGCTGGTCTGCGGATGAGGTCGACCTGCAGCCGCGACCGGCAAACTTCGCCTCCATGGATCAGCACCTTACCCTTGAAAAGGCCGACGTGATTTTTGCGGCCTTTGGTTTTAATGAATCGTTCGCCGGCGTGGCAGCCCTTCCGGGGTTCAAGGAGCGATTGGGAGGATTGCTGCAGCGCTTGAAGTCGAGCGCGTTCAACGGGAAGACCGGCCCGCAGATCATCCTCCTTTCTCCCGCAGCGAACGAGAATGTAACCGGGGTGCGTGCGGCGGACCTCAACAACCCGCGCCTCGCGGCCTACACCACGGCGATGAAAGAAGTGGCGGCTGCGGAGGCCGTGGGTTTTGTCGATGTGTTTAAAGGCACCCGCGCAGCCATGGCCCATCCGGACAGCGACCTGACCTTTAACGGGGTTCACCTGAAGAAAGCGGGTAACGAGGTCCTTGCCGCGGCCCTGTTCAAGGGCTCCTTTGGCAAGGAAGCCGCCCCCCGGGTCGACGAGGACCTGCGCAAGACGGTTGCGGATAAGAACCAGCAATACTTTTATCGCTATCGACCGGTGAACACCTTCTATTACACCGGCGGCCGCAACAAGCGCTACGGGTACCTCGACTTTCTTCCCGCCATGCGGAACTTTGAACTCATGGTCGCAAACCGCGACCAGCGGATCTGGGACCAGGCTGCGGGCAAACCGGTTCCTGCGCAGGTGGACGACTCCTCGGTGCCGAAGCTGCCGACAACGGCGCAAAGCCGCGGGGCGAACACGTGGATGACACCGGCGGATGAACGGGCGGCGTTCAAGGTTGACGAGCGTTTCGATGTCAACCTCTTCGCCAGCGAGGAGCAGTTCCCGGACATCGCCTGCCCGATCCAGATGCGCTGGGACAGCCAGGGACGCCTCTGGGTGGCCTGCTCAACCACCTATCCCCATGTCTATCCCGGTCACGGTCCGCGCGACAAGATCGTGATCCTCGAGGATACGGACCACGACGGCCGGGCGGATACAAGCCAGGTCTGGGCGGACGATGTCCATATTCCGCTCAGCTTTGAGTTTGGCGATGGCGGGGTTTACGTCTCGGAAGAACCGCACTTTTCCTTTCTCAAGGACACGAACGGTGACGGAAAAGCCGATTTTCGTCGCCAGGTTTTCACCGGCTTCGGGACAGAGGATTCGCACCATGCCCTGCACGATTTTGTCTGGACACCCGATGGCGACCTGCTTTTTCGGGAATCGATCTTCCACAACAGCCAGGTGGAGACGGTCTACGGGCCCATCCGGGCCAAGAACAGTGCCTGGTTTCGCTACCGTCCCGACACGCATCGGCTGGTCACCTTCGGCAACTACCCGAACACGAATCCCTGGGGTGTAACCTTCGATGACTGGGGGAACCACGTGGCCAGCCACCCGATTTTTGCCACGGCCTTTCACGCGACCAACCCGCCCTATCCCACCCAGCATCCGAAGGCGACCGGGATACCCGCCTATTCCGGTACCTGTGGCCAGGAATTCGTGGATTTCCCTCCTGGCCGAAAGAATTACAGGGCGGTTTTGTCAAGGTGCGCTACAAGCCGACCAACCGGGTGGAGATGCACCGCTGGGTTGAGCAGGACGATCACTTCAAGGAGGAATACCTCGGTGACATTATCTTCTCGACCAACCTGAGCTTTATCCCGGTCGACCTGCGATTTGGTCCACGGGGAGCCATGTATGTCTGCGACTGGTACAACCCGATCAAGGGACATGCGCAGTATTCGCTACGCGACAAGCGGCGCGACCGCACATCGGGGCGCATCTGGCGGATTCTTCCCAAGGGAGCGAAACTGCAGGAAGCGCCTGCGATCGCCGGCCAGCCTGTTTCCGCCCTGCTCGATATCCTCAAGCGGCCTGAATACCGGTATCGCTACTGGGCCAAGCGTGAATTGCGCGCGCGCAAGGCGAGCGAAGTCAGGCCGGTACTCGATCGCTGGGTGGCAGGGCTGGACGCGAAGGACCCGCGTTTCCGGCATCACCAGGTCGAGGCCCTCTGGACCTATCGGTGCATAGGCGCAAAGAACCCGGACTTGCTGGAAACGCTGTTGACTTGCGATGAGCACCACGCCCGTGCCGCCGCGACGCGCCAGTTGCGGTATGGGTCCGGGGAGTTGTTCAACGCCATGGAGCTCCTGCGTGCGCGGGCCAACGACACCAATGGCATTGTCCGGATGGAGGCGATCATGGCCGCCACGTACATCGGTACGCGCGAATCCCTCGAGGCGGCCATCGGGGTCTTGAAACACCCCATGGGCAGCCATTTGAAGTATGCGGTTACCACCAGCCTGGGATCCGAGAGTCTCTCCAGGCACCTGGACAGCCGCTTCCATGCGGCACACCCCGAGGTCAAGGCCTTCAACGCGAGTTTTGCCAAGTTTTCCAAGATCACCTCAGGGATTACGACGCGCAATGCCACCGAATCGAATTTCGACAGCCAGAAGGGGCTTGCCGTGGTCGAGATCAGCTGTGTTCCGGAGCGCCTGTTGTTTACCAAGACCCGGTTCAAGGTGAGGCCCGGTCAGCCGGTGAAGCTGGTTTTCACCAATCCCGATGTTACCCCGCACAACCTCCTGATCGTGCAGCCGGGGGCCCTGGAAGAGATCGGCATCGCCGGCAACATGATGGCCAAGGACCCGTCCGGGACTAAAAAGGGCTTCATTCCCAAATCCAGCAAGATTTTGCACCATACCCGGTTGCTCGAGCAGGATACCGGGGAGGTCCTCCGGTTTAATGCCCCCAGGAAACCGGGAAAATACCCGTACTTATGTACCTTTCCCGGCCATTGGGTCATTATGCAGGGTGTGATGGTCGTCGAGCCCTGAGTTTCGTCCCCACCTGCTTGAACCCGCCCGGGCGTCCCATCCCTCAATGCTTGGCATAGGGTGCGCGCGCCCGCGCGCAAAGCGGCTTGGGTGTGATGGGCGATGAGAAGGAGGGAAACGACAAGAAATGCGCGGAGTATTTTCATGGTGTGCAGCGACGAAACCGTGTGGCTGCCTTTTGTGCAACTGCAAA
>JAYGFS010000422.1:0-10589 GCA_046581765.1 Verrucomicrobiota bacterium | reverse complement strand
TTGAGCTATCCCGGCATGATGTATTTCTCACACCTGCAATCAGCGGCGTTGACCGATATCGGCCAGCGGCGCGCTGCGAATGAAGATGCCGTTCTGGTCTTGCCCGAGGAGGGCGTCTTTGTGGTGGCGGATGGAATTGGCGGTTCCGCTGGCGGTGCCGGGTCCAGCTCCGCGGTGGTTGACGCGGTGGGAAAACTGTTTGAGGACCTGCCGGAGCCCGGGCTTATCCGCACGGCCGCAGGCAAGAGCCGCTTGATTCGTCACAACGTGAACTTGGTGAGCCAGTATATTCGCGCGAAATCGGATGAACTCGGCTTCCGCCACGCGGGCACCACCGCCATCGTGTTGATGTTTGATGCCGAGAACCCCGACCATGCGGTCACCCTGCACGCGGGAGACAGTCCCGCCTACCGTTATCGGGACCAGGCCATCCAGCAGGTCACCCGGGATCATACCTATGCCGCAGAGCTGCCCCGGGAAGACCTGGATAAACTTCCCGCACGGATGCGCGGGATCATCACCCGTGCCGTCGGCGTAAAGGGAGCGGTCGACCTGGAAGAGACGCGGGTCGACGTTCGCCCCGGCGATCTGTTTCTGTTGTTTTCAGACGGGGTGACGAACATGATTTCCGATGGGGGCATCGTCGACCTGATCGAAGAACACCGCGCAACCGGGATGGAAGTGCTCGCGGAAGCAATCGTTGCTGCGGCGAATGCGGCCGGGGGCCTGGATAACATCTCGGTTGTGCTGATCGATGTCGGCGTGCCGGTCCCGTCGCCCGAGGGCGCCGCACGCGATCCGGAGGGGCCCACGCTGCTCGAAGACCCCGGCGAAGAAACCCAGCAGATCGATTAGTCGGCTCGGCCCCCAGCGAAGCCCGGGACGCGCGGGGTGGTTCCCGGGCAGCGGAAAACACGCCGCGGGAGCTAGGGGAGGCTCTGCGCGATATCTCCGATGATGCCGGGGCCGCGATAAATCAATCCGCTGTAGACCTGTACCAAGGTGGCACCGGCATCGAGCTTGGCCACCGCGGAAGTACCATCCATGATGCCACCGACACCGATGATCGGAATACGACCCTGGAGGACCTCGCTCAATTGGCGGATCACATGGGTCGATAGATCTTGCAGCGGATAACCGCTTAAACCGCCGGATTCCCTGGCGGTTTCGTACGATTCCAGGCCGTCGCGCTTGATCGTGGTGTTGGTTGCGATGACCCCGTCAATATCGTTTTCCAACATGCATGTACCCATGAAGCGGATTTCCTCCGGACTCAAATCGGGCGCGATCTTGATCAGGAGCGGCACCGGCGTGTTACGGGATTTATTCAGCCGGATCTGTTCCGCCTTCAACCGCGCGATCAAGTCGTTAAATATCTGACCCTCCTGCAGTTCGCGCAAGCCGATCGTGTTGGGTGAGGAAATGTTCACCGCAATATAATCCGCCAGGTGGAAAACGGCATTCATGCACGTCACGTAGTCATCCGCGGCGTTCTCGAGCGGGGTATCGGAATTCTTCCCGATGTTGATTCCCAGGATCCCGTTATACCGCGTGCGCATCACCTGTTTACAGAGATGATCAACCCCCTTGTTGTTAAAACCCATGCGGTTGATGATCGCGTCCTGTTCCGGAATGCGGAAGAGACGGGGCTTGGGATTCCCGGATTGTGGACGCGGGGTGATCGTGCCAATCTCTACGAATCCAAATCCGAGCCCGCCCAGGGCATCGATATAGTCCCCGTTTTTATCCATCCCCGCAGCGAGACCAATCGCATTCGGGAAGCGGAGGCCCATCAACTCGACCGGTTTGTCCGCAAAGCGACCGGCGAGGAAATGCCGCTTGTCCCGCCGGTGTGTCAAGCGGAGACCCTTCAGTGTCAGGGTGTGGACCAACTCCGGGTTCATCCGGAAGGCGGCTTTTTTGAAGAGGGTATAGATCATGCCTTGTCGATTGCTTAAAGCGATTTAGGCTTGCTTACAAGCGTAGCGGCGCGCCGAAGAACCGGGAGAGCACGCGTGAGGCTCCTTCTCGCGAAGGCGGTTACACGACCAAACCGTGAATTAGGGCAAAGGCCGCTTGGGTTGGACCAACACCACAAGATACAGGGGTAATTTTGCTTGCCTATGACTACATGATGTATAGACCTTTGCGCATAGGACCTGGGACCGGAGGCTGACGAAACCGGGCCAAGTCACCGAAGCATAATATGTATAAGTATTTACCAAAAGGCTGGTTAGGGTGATAACGGGTACACAGCCAAGCCTTTTCGGTTCCATGGCTTGGGAGAAGTGGGCCGGGATGCCATGACGCAACTGCAATTCGAGATTGTTAACCGTTATGCCAGAGAAAAAAGCTGCAACGAACTCCTCTACGCCCCCCTTGAGTCCGCTCTCCGTGCTCGCGAAACCCGAGGATATCGGGTTGAGTTTTCCGGCGAGGTATCAGCACTCCGCGCGTTCACGCATGATGTCCTCGCGGATTCGGTCAGCGAGACGGTATCAGAGGGTGAACAGGCTGCACTGAGCGGCTATCGCTTCTACATCGACGTTTCGCTCAAGCCGGGATGCCTCGACCTGGAAAAAGAGTATATCCTCCGCTTCTACGGTGAACTGGAGAAGCCCGGCTTCACGCTCGAAAACCTCACCGTTTTTCACCGCTACTACCTCCTTGGCGACGACCCGGTGCCTTCAGAGCGCTTCGTTAAAGACCTTTGCAACCCCGTCATTCATACCTGGAGCGTGATCAGCGCATGAGCACCGCAGTGCCGACGAAAACCTATACCCAACGTGCCATCCGCCAGCTCGGAGCCGACGAACTGGGCGCGCTCAGCGCAGAGATGAAGCTTTCGCTGTCCGTCGAGGACATGCTGGCCGTGCAGGTTCATTACAAGGCGCTCGGTCGCGATCCCACCGACGTTGAATTGGAGGTCATCGCGCAGACCTGGAGCGAGCACTGCAAACACCGTATTTTCAACGCGGAAATCGCGCACGAGCTTGACGGCCAACCGGAAACCATCGACGGCATCTTCAAGACCTACATCAAGGCGATCACCGACCAGATCATGGAGCACAAACCGGGTTTTGTCCTCAGCTGTTTTCACGACAATGCGGGGTTCATCAAGCTGGATGAAGAAACGGCGGTCTGCCTGAAAGCGGAAACGCATAACCACCCCTCGGCCATCGAACCCTATGCGGGCGCGAATACGGGCATGGGGGGGGTTATCCGCGATATCCTGGGCGCTGGCAAGGGTGCCAAGCCCATCGGCTCACTCGATGTCTTTTGCTTTGGCAAGCCTGACATGCCCTCGGCCGACCTGAAGGGCGGAACCATTCATCCGCTGGGGATTCTTCGCGGGGTGGTCCGTGGCGTTCGCGACTACGGCAACCGGATGGGCATTCCCACGGTTAGCGGTGCGCTGAATTTTCACGACGCCTACACCTATAACCCCCTGGTGTTCTGTGGTACGGCCGGGGTGATCCCATCCGTGGACATCGACAAGGCCGCGCGGAACGGTGACCTGGTGGTGGCCGTGGGTGGCCGCACCGGCCGGGACGGTTTGCGCGGGGCGACCTTCTCCTCCGCATCGCTCGATACGGAGAGCCATGAAGAAGACGTCGGCGCGGTGCAGATCGGCAATCCGATCGAAGAAAAGAAGGTCAACGACTTCATTATCCAGGCGCGCGACGAGGGCTTGATCGAATGTATCACCGACTGCGGCGCCGGGGGCTTTTCCTCCGCAGCAGGCGAAATGATCAGTGAATGCGGGGGCGAAATTTACCTTGAAAACTGCCCCCTGAAGGAGCCGGGACTCACCAGTTGGGAAATTTTTCTTTCCGAAAGCCAGGAACGCATGGTCCTCGCGGTCGATCCAAAAAACTGGCCGCGGATCGTGGAACTGGCGGATATTTACGAGACCGAAGCGACGGAAATCGGCAAGGTCTCGGATTCAAAGGTCCTTCGGGTATTCCATCATGGCGAGACGGTCTGCGAGTTGCACAGCGCCTTCCTCCACGTCGCCCCCCGCAAGCATTTTTCCGCCGTCCACCAGACCCGGGTCGCCCCGACGGGCGAAATCGGTGATGCCTCGACCATCGGGGTCGACCTGCAGACGATCCTGGGCAGCTTCAACCTCTGTTCACGTGAGCCGATCATCCGGGAGTACGATCACGAAGTGCAGGGCAATACCGTCATCAAGCCGCTGTCCGGGCCCGGCGGCGATTGCCCGCAGGATGCCTCGGCCCTGGCCATAGACGGAACCGGCAAATGCATCGCCATGGGTGTTTCCCTGCTCCCGCAGTACGGCGAGTTGGATCCCTACAGGATGGGCTTGAGTTCGGTCGACGAATGCCTCCGCCAGTTGGTGGTTGCCGGTGCCGACCCGGATCGGGTCGGCATCCTCGACAATTTCTGCATGGGCAATCCAAACGAGGCGGCGGAACTGGGTAAGCTTGTTGAAACGGCCAAGGGCATCGCGGACGCGGCGCGGGCCTACCAGGTCCCGTTTATTTCCGGCAAGGACTCCTTCTACAACTACTTTGAAACCGAAGACGGGCCGGTATCCATTCCGGTGACCGTTTTGATCAGCGGCATCGGGATTATCGATGAAAAGACCCAGCTCACGGGCGCGTCCCTCCGTCGCCCCGGCAGCAGGATCGGCCTCATCGGCGCGACGGCGAACGAGACGGGTGGCAGCGCCTATTCACTGGCCCGCGGGGAAGAGGGCAGCGCGGTTCCGGGGGTCGATCTTGAGCAGGCACTCGCCCTGTATCGCGCATTGCACGAAGCGATCAAGAAGGGTTGGATTCTCGCGGCGCACGACCTGTCCGAAGGGGGGCTTGCGGTTGGCTTGGCCGAGATGGGCTTCTCCCTGAGGGCCGGCATCGAGGTCGACCTGGATGCGCTGGGCGATCTTGCCCCGCAAACCCTCCTGTTCGCTGAATCGAACAGCCGGGTCTTGATCGAAATTGCCCCCGACCACGCAGATGCCGTCACCGCGTGCTTTGCCGGACTTCCCTTTACCCTGATCGGATCTAGCACGGATGCGCATACCCGGCTGCGGGCGAGCCGTGCCGGATCCGAAGTCCTGAACGAGGAACTCTCCACCTTGAAAGACACATGGAAAAACGGCCTGACGCCCTACTATTAAAGTTCGCGGGAACCAACTGCGATGAAGAGACCGCCCGTGCCCTGCGCGCGGTCGGGTTTGATGCTGAAATCATGCCCTTTCCCCTGGTCACCCAGGAACGAATCGAGCAGGCCGACCTGGTCGTCCTCGCTGGCGGCTTCAGTTACGGGGATTACATCATGGCGGGTAAACTCGCCCAGCTGGAGCTCCAGCAGAAGCTCGGCTCCCCGCTCAAGACCTTTCACGAACACGGGGGCTTCCTGCTCGGGATCTGCAATGGCTTCCAGATCCTCATGCGGCTGGGCCTCCTGCCCGAAGGCAGCTTGATCCATAACGCGAATGGGCGTTTTATCTGCCGCTGGGTGGGGCTGGAACAGGCATCCACCGACAACCTCTACCTCGCGCAGCTTCCGGCAACGTTTGAACTTCCGATCGCCCACGCCGAGGGCCGATTTGTTGCGCCGGAAGGCCAGTCCGCGGCGTATCGCGAGCAGGGCTATGTAGCGCTGACCTATGCGGAAGACGTCAACGGGTCCGAAGAGCGGATTGCCGGCATCCAGGATGCCAGCCGCCGGGTCTTCGGCCTGATGCCTCACCCGGAGCGCTTCCTGTATCGGGAGCACCACTGTGACCCCGACTGGGCCGGTGATGCGGAATGGGGATGGGGTTATTTCTTTTTTAAGTCGATCCACGATGCTATAGTGCTTGAACGTGAAACGATCAAACAGGAAGCGAGCGTGTGAATCCTTGTGGGCGTACGGTACGCCTGCTTGCCACAACCGTTTAAACCCTCAACTTGTCTGAATTACCATGTGTGGAATCGTTGGCGTCATTACCTCCGGAAAAATCAAGGCCTCTGTCCAGGTGTATGATGCGCTCGGGGTGATTCAACACCGTGGCCAGGATGCGGCCGGTATTGCGACCTGTGATGACAAGGCACGCCTCCACGCCCACAAGGACAACGGCCTGGTCCGGGATGTCTTCCTGGAAGAAAATATCCAGGCGTTGCTGGGGAATATGGGTATCGGCCATTGCCGTTACCCCACCGCCGGGACGAGCTCCTGTGCGGAAGCCCAGCCCTTTTACGTCAATTCACCTTACGGCATTGTCCTCGCCCATAACGGCAACCTGACCAATGCGGATGAGCTCACGCAACGCCTGTTTCAGGAGGATCTGCGGCATTTGAATACCGAGTCGGATTCCGAGGTGCTGCTTAACATCTTCGCCCATGAACTGGCCAAGCATCGCCGGCTCAACCTGGAGGTACAGGATGTGTTCGAGGCGGTCGAGCAGGTACACCGGAACTGCCACGGGGCCTACGCCGTCGTAGGCATGGTACTCGGGTACGGGATTTTTGCGTTTCGGGATCCCTTCGGGATTCGCCCCCTGATTTACGGTCGGCGCGACGGGGCAGAGGGACCCGAGTGGATGGTTTCCTCGGAGAGTGTTACGCTCGCCGCCCTGGGCTATGATATCGTCGCGGATGTCGCACCGGGTGAAGCGATCTTCATCGACTACGACGGCAATTTTTACCACAAGCAGTGCGCCCGTATGCCGCAGCTGGTGCCCTGTGTATTCGAATTTGTCTATCTCGCTCGGCCGGACAGTTTTATGGATACGGTTTCCGTGTATAAATCGCGCCTGCGCATGGGCGAAAAGCTCGCCGATAACGTGAAGGGGCAGATGGGCGAAAACCACGATATCGACGTGGTCATTCCGATTCCGGATACCAGCCGCACCAGTGCCCTCCCCATTGCGTATGCACTGGGAGTTAAATACCGCGAAGGCTTTATCAAGAACCGGTACATCGGCCGCACCTTTATCATGCCGGACCAGGCCGAGCGGCGCAGCTCGGTGCGGAAAAAGCTCAGCCCGATCCCGCTCGAGTTCAAAGATAAGAACGTGTTGCTGGTCGATGACAGTATCGTCCGTGGCCACACCTCCAGGCAGATCATCCAGATGGCGCGTGAAGCCGGTGCCCGGAAGGTCTACATGGCCTCAGCGGCTCCGCCCGTACGGCACCCCAATGTGTACGGCATCGACATGCCGGTGCCCCGCGAGTTGGTGGCCTACAACCGGACGATCGAACAAATTGCAGCCGAGATCGGGGCGGACCGGTTGATTTACCAGGACCCGGACGACCTGCAGGCTTCGGTGATCGAGGGCAACCCGCTTATCGAGCGATGCGAGGCATCCTGTTTCGATGGCGTTTACGTTACCGAGGGGGTGACCCAGGAGCATCTGAACCGGGTCGCGGAACAACGCCAGGACGAGGCGCGCGTATAGGCCGGAGCATCGCGGCCTCGACCGAAGTAATCCGGACACCACAACAAAGCGTTCCGTCAAATGATGTGAAGCATGAGCAAGTCACTTACATACAAGGATGCCGGCGTGGACACCGAAAAAGCCGCCGAGCTGGTGGGCGAAATCGCCAAGCTTCGCCGGCAGACGGAAGGCAAACGCAAGCTCTTTGGTGCATTCGGGCTCTTCGCTGCGGGCTACGATCTCAGTGGGTATACCCACCCGGTCATCCTGAGCTGCTGCGATGGTGTCGGAACCAAGATCAAGCCCCTGCTCCAGTTTGATATGCCGGAGACCGCGGGGATGGACCTGGTCGGGATGAACGTCAACGATGTGCTCACCGCGAGCGCCATGCCCTTGATGTTTCTCGATTACATCGGGATCAACAAGCTGGATGAAGATCTCATCAAGCGGGTTATCGCGGGGATTTCCGGCTCCCTCGCGAGCTGCGATTGTATCCTGGCCGGTGGCGAAACCGCCGAGATGCCGGGCCTGGTGCACGAAGACGCGCTCGAGCTTTCCGGCTTTGTCGTCGGAGCGGCGGAAAAAGAGGACCTGATTGACCCGAGCTCCGTTTCGGCGGGCGACCGGGTTTTCGGCGTGCCGTCGAACGGCTTCCACGCGAACGGATGGAGCCTGGTCCGTCGGATCCTGGAGGATCATCCGGGCATCCTTGACGACGACGAAATGCGCACCCTGCTCGCGCCGACGCGGGTCTATTACGACGAGGTCATCGCGCTGCGGGATGCGATGTTACGGCCGCATGCGATGGTACACATCACCGGCGGGGGCTTCCGCGAGAATGTCGCCCGCGTGTTGCCTGAGGGGCTCGGTGCACGATGTGATCTTCCCCGCTGGGACAACGGGCCGGTTCAGAAAGTCCTCGCTCACCTCGATGAGGATGCCGCGATCCACACCTTCAATATGGGTTTCGGCTGGGTGATCATCGTCGACGCCGTCGATGCGGATGCCTGTGCTACCGCCTTGCCGGAAGCACAGCTGCTGGGGGAAATAACGGATGCGGGTACGGTGGACGTCTCGATCGGCTGATCGAGCTTGTAACACGGGACGCCTCCCCTCCCTTGGTGCCTACAGGTACGTTGTTTCCATATTCATCAATACCATCCCCGGGTAGGTCTGTAGGATCCTGCTCAACTCGGAAAAACGTTTCTCCACAAATTTCCGCTCACCTGCGACGGTGACAAAGGTCATTTCCGCCCCCTTCCAGAAATCCTGTTTCGCCGTTTCCGCAACCGACATGTTCATCCGCGCGACGGTGCGGTCCTTCAGCGATTTGATGCAGCGTCGCTTGTCTTTCAGCGAATGAGCATCCGGGAGGGAGAATTGTGCCTTGAGTATGCCAATCGTCATAGCGCCTGTGTGCCGGTGTGCTGCTTGTCCCTGCGGACCGCCCAGCATCCCGCATAGATGGGATCATCCAGTCCTGCCGTGATGATGCGGTATTTCCTGTCGATATCCGGGTCCATTGGGGTCGTCCTTCCCCTTGCTTTGTTCGAAAAAGTATCGGGTGTAAACGGGGTGGCTTCAACTGAATTAAAGCGGATCCGGGGAATACGCTCTTTGCAAAGCCGAGCCGGTTCCCTAGGATTCTGCATGCCCAATACCATCAAAGACCTGTTGGTGGAGACCGCGGGGAAGCACGGGGGAGAAAGGGCCCTTCAGTTCAAGGTCGGGAAAACCTGGGAAAGCATCAGTTATGGGGGGCTGATGGAGCGGGTCCGGCAGGTGTCGGAACTGCTCTTCGAGGCGGGGACGCGGCCGGGGGACCGGGTGGCACTCTGGCGGGACAACCACCCGGAATGGTGCGAAATCTACCTGGGCATTATTGGCCTTGGAGCCATCGCGGTACCGGTCGACGCCAAGTTGCGGCCCCAGGAGGCGACGCATATCCTGAATGATTCGGGGGCGAAAATACTCTTCAGCTCAGCGAAAGAGTACCGGGCCCTCCGGGAAATGGAAAACCACCTGGAGCACCTGGAGTGGGTGATCCTCAAGGATCGCGAAAAGGCGGAGGCGGTGGACGGAAAACTTCGTTTCCTCGATTACGACGCGAAGAAGGCGGACCTCGCACCGGCGGCGGCGCAGGATGCCTGTGCATTCACCTTGAACGACCCAGCGCCGGATGACATCGCGTCATTGATTTATACCTCGGGGACCACCGGCCGCCCGAAGGGCGCCATGCTGACCCACGGAAACTTCATGTGCAACGTGAACGACGCACAGCAGGTGCTGAACTTCGATCCCAGTGACAATTTCCTGTTGGTGCTTCCGCTCCATCACGCCTTCGCGTTTACCGGGAGCTTCATGTTGCCCATGGGCGTTGGGGCCACGATCAGCTTTGTCCAGAGCTTGCGAACCATCGGCGAGAATATCCGGGAGGTGCAGCCGACCTTCCTTATGGCGGTGCCGCTTTTGCTGGAGAAGATGTACACGAAATTACAGGATGGCCTAAAAGCCAACAAGGTCGCCTGGATCATGTACAAGCTTGGGTTGAGGAAGATGGTCGCCAAAAAAATCCACCAGAAGCTGGGCGGCAAGCTGCGCCTGATCGTCAGTGGGGCTGCACCACTCGACCCGAAAATCATCTATGGCTTCCAGGGCTTGGGCATCAAGGTGCTGGAAGGGTACGGCCTCACGGAAACCGCGCCGGTACTTACGATCAACCTGCCGGAAAAAATGAGGCCGGGTTCGGTGGGCCTGCCGCTGGGGAGAACCGAGATTGTCATTCGGAATCCGAACGAAAAGGGCGTCGGGGAAATTGTCGCGCGTGGAGCAAACATCATGCGGGGCTACTACCAGGATGATGCGGCCACGGCAGAGGTCTTTGACGGGGACTGGTTTCTCACCGGGGATCTCGGGCGGTTTGATGCGGAGGGCTTCCTGCATATCACCGGTCGGAAAAAGAGCCTGATCGTCAACCGCGAGGGCAAGAACATCTACCCGGAAGAGGTGGAGCTGGTGATCAACCAGAGCCCATCCGTCCTCGAGTCGATGGCCCTGGGTTATCGGGAAGCCGGGGACCCGGTCGGGGAGCGGGTGGGTATCATCGTGGTACCGGACCTCGAACACCTTTCGGAAGACAAGCCCCACCTGTCCGATGATGAGATCCTGGACTTGCTCAAGGCTGCGGTGAAGGAGCAGG
>JAYGFS010000287.1:0-1652 GCA_046581765.1 Verrucomicrobiota bacterium | reverse complement strand
CCGAGGATCGCCACCAGGCACAGGAGGCAAATGCCCAGGGCCAGGGGCCAGGCCCGCGTCGACACCAGCCAGAAGGGTATGCTCAACACCGGGTACAGCGAAGCGAAAATGGCCGAGAGCCAGGTCGCGGCGGCCTGGCTGACCGGCCCCTTCCGTTGTTCCTCCCGCGTCTTGTCGTGCGGAACGTTCAGCAGGAACAGGAAGACGAGCGAGGTCGTAAGCGCGCCCAGGACGGCATTCAGGGCGTGGGCCCGTTCCGCCAGGGTGCCTAGGGGGAACTGGGCGGCCCAGCGCACCAGCCCCCCCCAGAGCGGGTAATCCATCGGCACAAAGGGGTGAATCCCGAGATGGGTACTCAGGGTGAATGCGGACTCCCCGGCAAAGGGAACGGTGCAGAGCTTGAGGAGGAAGAACAGGCCGGAAACCAGGAAAACAACCGCCGCCGCAATCAACTTGGTTCGCATCGTGAATCGGGGATATAAGAAAGCCCCGCTGGTGACAGCGGGGCATCAAAGATTGACCGGGTGCTTAGGCCTGGAATTACTCGCGTGAGGACTTCCGGCGCAGGAAGAGGAGGAAGGCCCCCATGCCGAACAGGGCGTAGGTGGACGGCTCGGGGATCAGCACCATCTGCTGAAAAGATTGCCCGAGATTGATGTCCACATCGGTCGGAATCACGGGAGGTCCGCCACCCAGCGGATCAAAGGCCGATACGGAAGTGGCCGAACCGCCCACCAGGCTCGGGTCGAAATAGGAGAACGGGGCCGCCGTATTCGCCGGGGTCGTGTTGACCACGCGCACATAGATATCGAGCACTCCCGTGGTTGGGACAGACACACCGCCTCCACCACTATCCAAGCCGGAAGTGATGTTAGAATCACTTCGGTTAAAGCCCGGGCCGGTGGCAATGTTATCCGTCAAGAGCAGCACATCATCACCGGTCGGCAGCGAGGGATCGCCACCCACGGGATCAATCCCCGCCCCGCTCTGGTCCCAGAGCAGGAGCCAGATCGCCCCGGCAGAGTTCAGAACGTCCGTCGCCGGGTTAGTAGGCGGAAAGGGCGACTCCCAGTGTAGCATGCCACCAGCAAACGTTTGCCAGTTGATATTCACATCCGCGTTCGCTGACAGACCAAGGCTCAGCATACCGAACAGCATTGTAATTCTCTTCATTTTTCCATACTCCATAGTGCTTAAAACTTGCCCGGACAAGATCCTTCGATCAGGGCCAAGCGTAGGGCTTCAGTTCATTCCACGTTTTATCACCCACGCTGAGATAAAAGTACCCCTTACCCGGTTCAACGACAAAAGCCGGATTGTCCCACCCCGTGGCAAAGAAATCATCCTTGTAGGTCATGGCTCCATAGCCCACCGCGGGATCCCAGGAGTAAACCGTGTCGCCCGCGGCGGCAACCGCCCCGGGAACCCCGGGGTCCAGCCCGATGTTCAAGCCCGGGTCGGTGATCGCGATACTGACCGGGTAGGAAAAGCTCACCATCTGGAACCCGGTCTTCAACTCGACGCTGGTGCCGGTCGGCGCGCTCTGGGCATCGGGTACTTCCCCGTGAAAGAAGAGGTCATAACTCGCCTCGGGCGCCGAGGCGGGGATCAACACGAAAAAACCACGACCACGCGAGATCGGAAGAGCGTCG
>JAYGFS010000267.1:0-2130 GCA_046581765.1 Verrucomicrobiota bacterium | reverse complement strand
TGACCTCGTCCGGGCAACGTATATGCGGCCGGTGCTCTACCTGGGGGCCGGGATCGGCTACTACATGCCGGAGCACACATTCGACAAAACCATAAAAACCCAGCTCGCGCTGCTGAACCTCGAGGCGGACGACGATCTCGACAGCGGAATCGGCTTCTTCCTCACCGGCGGGATCCGGGTCCCGATGTCCGACACCGTGTCGATCGGCGCCAGCGCGAGGTACCTCTTCCTCGAGGTGGACGACCACGCCACGCGAGGCGACCTGACCGTGTCGGAGAGCATCTCGTCCACGGAGGAAATCGACCTCGGCACGCTCTTTCTCTCGGCCAGCCTGCATATCCAGTTCTGAGGACAGGCACGCCGGCCAAGCCCTTGTACAGCCAACTGAACCGCGCGCGGAACGCGCACCGAAAGGCCCCATGAATAAAACCCAGTCGCGTCGCAGCTTCATCACGAGGGCCGGTGCCGCGGCCTCCCCCCTCGCCTTCCCCTTTATCATCCCCCGCCACGTGCTCGGCGGCCCCGACGCGCCGAGCAACAAGCTGAACATTGCCGGCATCGGCATCGGCGGGATGGGACGGGGCAACCTGGGGGCCTGCAAGGGGGAACACGTCATGGCCCTGTGCGATGTCGACCACAACTACGCGGGCAGGACCTTCAAGGAGCATCCCCAGGCGACCCGGTACACGGACTACCGCGAGATGCTGGCGAAGGAGACCGGCATCGATGCCGTCGTCATCGCCACCCCCGACCACACCCACGCCGCGACCTCCATGGCGGCGATGAAGGCGGGCAAGCATGTCTACTGCCAGAAGCCGCTGACCCATGACATCGCGGAGTCCCGCATGCTCGCGCAGGCGGCGGCCAAGTACGACGTGGTCACCCAGATGGGCATCCAGGGCCACTCCAAGGAGGGCATCCGCCTGATCAGCGAGTGGATCCAGGACGGGGCGATCGGCACCGTGCGCGAGGTCGACGCCTGGTGCAGCCTGATGTACTCGCCCCCGGGCCATGCCTACTGGAGCTCCATCCTGCAGGAGCGTCCGAAGGAGGGCCAGCCCCTGCCCAAGGGGATGGACTGGGAAAACTGGATCGGCCCGGCCCCCATGCGCCCGTACCACCGGTGCTACCATCCCGCGACCTGGCGTTGCTGGTGGGATTTCGGCTGCGGCATGATGGGCGACCGGGGAGCCCATACCCTCGACCCGGTCTTCACCGCGCTCAAGCTGGGCGACCCGCTGACCATGACCGGATCGGGTATCGTCGGCGGCAACCTCGACGTGCACCCGGACAAGGCGAAGGTCGTGTTTACCTTTGCCGCCCGGGAGGGCTTCCCCGCCCTGACCCTCAACTGGTACGAGGGCCAGGAACCGCCGCGCCCGGAAGGGCTGGAGGAGGGCCGCCGCTTACCCGGCCAGGGCGGATCCCTTTTCAAGGGCGACAAGGGCATGATCTGGGCCGGGGTGTACGGCGACAGCCCGCGCTTGATCCCCGAGTCGGCCATGAAGGCCTACGCGCGCCCGGCGAAATCCATCCCCCGCGTGCGGGGGGGGCACGAGGCGGACTGGATCCAGGCGATCAAGCAGGGCCGGAAAGCGGGCGCGGACTTCCGCTATTCCGGCCCGCTCACCGAGGCCACCCTGCTGGGGAACCTGGCGAAAAAGTTTCCCGGCAAGACGCTGGAATGGGACGCGAAAACGATGCGGGTGACCAACCACGCGGAAGCCAACACCTGGGTCCGCCGCCCGCGGCGCACGGGTTGGGACCTGTCGGTATAGGCCCCGCCCGGGAAGAAAACCATGCGCTTGATAGCACTCTTCCTCGCGGCCCTGGGCCTGGTGCCCCTCGCGGGGGCCGCGCCGGGCGATGAGCGGCCCCGGCCGAATATCCTGTTCTTCCTCACGGATGACCAGCGCTTTGATTTTCTCGGCTGTGCCGGGCACCCGCTTCTCCAGACCCCGACCTTCGACGGGCTCGCGGAGGCCGGGCTGCGCTTCAGCGACATGACGGTCTCGACATCCACCTGCTGGATCAGCCGTGCCTCGATTTTCACCGGGCTCTACATGCGGACCCACCGCTATCGAACCGCGGGCCCACTGGCGGCGAAATGGTCGTCCAGCAGTTACCCGG
>JAYGFS010000218.1:0-16880 GCA_046581765.1 Verrucomicrobiota bacterium | reverse complement strand
AGAACGTATTACGTTTAATCTACCGGGCCGTCAGGCCCTGTTTCCGCTATCGACCAGCGTCCGGACGCTCGCCCAGGTTAAGGTCAACTTCCTCGCGTTTACCATCGCGCTCGTATTCAACGGAAACCTTGTCTCCGGCACTGTGCGCATCCATGGATCGCCGCAAATCATCGACCGTACCGATAAGACGACCATCGACTTTCCAGATTTTGTCGCCGGGTTTCAAGCCTGCTTGATCGGCCGCGGTGCCCTCGATGACTTTCGTCACCGTCACCTGTCCCTCCTCGTCGATGAAAAGCGCACCCAGGAAACCCGGCTTGTCGCTCGGCTCGAATTCCGGTCGCCGGGGGGTCCTGGGCGGCTGGCGTTCCCTGCCCGGGGGCGTATTGCCGAAGATGTCGCCGCGTCGTCCGAGTCTGACCGAGAAATCCAGGGTTTCTTCGCCCCGCCTGACCTCGAGTGTGACCTTTTGGCCCGGTTTCTTTGCGTTGATCTGGCGGATGAAGCCCTCGTATTCACTGACCGGCCTGTTGTTGATCTTCAGGATAATGTCTTCGTCCTCCAGTCCGGCCTTGTCGGCAGGGGAATCCGGTAGCACGCGGGTGGCCACCACGTGACCGTCCTCGCTGCGGAGTTCCACACCGATTACCGGGCCGTCCGGATCCCAGGTGGCAAATTGATTGTTTCCGATATTCCTGCCAGCCTTCATAGCCTCCCAATGGTCCTTGGCCGCATGGGTGGGCGCGTGGTTGTTACTCGCGAGGCTTCCGCCGATGGAGGAGTGGATGCCGATGACCTCACCGGCCAGGTTGAACAGGGGGCCACCGGAGTCCCCGCCCACCAGGGTGCAATCGGTGATGATGAACCGTTTTTCACCCGGCACATAGACCCGCCCGATGCGAATGGGCGGACTGCGCCGAACATCGAAACCGCCGGGATGGCCCATCGCGATGACGATGTCGGTAATCTTGAGTTTCTTGGAATCACCGATTTCCACGAAGGGATAGACCCCTTCCTCGTTGATTTTCATCAGGGCAATATCACGTGGAAAGTTGGCGCTGAGCACCTGGGCGGTTTTGCGGCTGCCGTCGGGGAAGAGCAGGTCCATGGCGGACGCATTACCGACCACGTGGGCCGCGGTCAGCACGTAGCCGTCTGCGCTCACCACCACGCCACTGCCGGAGCCGGCAAAATTCTGGGCGAGGACGGAAACCGTGGCGGGCACCGCGCGTTTTACCGCGGACTGCACCTTTTTCTCCATCGCTTTCATGTCCTGGATACCGGTTCCATAGGAGGACAAATGGAACAGGAAAGGCAGCAGGGCCAGGACAAGGGATCGAGGTCGTGTGTTCATAGGCGCTCTCATGTATGCAGTAGTCTTCATGAATAGAGGATTCTTTTCACGGAAATGTTCAAAAATATTTAATCTTTATACCAGATTAGCCGGTGGGGCGCACGCCTTTCGTGCGGGTGAAAGGTTCTCGTCCGGGTCAGGGTTGCCCCGGCAGGGTGACGCCCGGGGGCAGGAATTTCACCTCCCGGTCATTCGGCACCGGTTCACCCGGGGTGCAACGGCCTTCCCGCACCTGTTTCTCCAGCAGGCGGAGTAGCGATTCGACTTTTTCCGGATGCGCGGAGACCAGGTTCTTGCGTTCGCCGCGGTCGTGGTCGAGCTGGAACAGCTGCATCTTAGGCAGGCCCTTTTTCTTGGCGTCCCCCTCGCGCGGGGCACTCCATCCCCCGCTTCCGGCGGACAGGCAGAGCTTCCAGGGCCCCTGGCGAATCGCGAAAGACCCACCGATCGAATGGCTGATCAGGGTGTCGCGTCCGGAGGACGCTTTGCCGGTTAATACCGGCAGGAGGCTGAAGCCATCCTCCCCGCCCAGGGCTTTGCGCGGCTGGTCCGTGATAGCCTCCAGGGTCGTGTAAATGTCGGTCAGGCACGCCAGGGCTTTCGTGCGGCGTCCCCCCTTGATCCTTGCCGGCCAGCGGGCGATAAAGGGCACGCGATGCCCGCCTTCATAGATGTCCGCCTTGTGCCCACGGTATCCCGCACTCGGATCGTGTCCCTTTTTCTTCAGCAGGTCAAAGTTCCCCTCCGGTGAACACCCGTTGTCGCTGGTGAAAATAACCAGGGTGTTTTCGTCCAGGCCCTCCTTTTTCAGGGTGGACAACAGCTGGCCCATGTGATGGTCCACCTGCACCACGAAATCCGCATAGGGGTTTAAGCCGCTCGCACCCTTGAAGGGTGGAACCGGCACGATCGGTGTGTGGGGCGCAGGCAGGGGGAGATACAGGAAGAAGGGCTTGCCATCCCTCGCCGCGGGTGCCCGCTCCTTGACGTAGTTCATCGATTGATCGAAGAGGTGGGGCAGCACCTCGTCGATGTGGAAGTCGGACCCGATGGGTCCCTTTCGGTACCAACCGTAGCGATCCTGGCCCTTACTCACCCCCTCTTCCCGGTCGGGCGGGGCGGTGATGTTGCCCGTGTCGACCCAGACGTAAGGCGGCATATCCAGCGAGCCGCAGTGTCCGTAATACTGGTCAAACCCATTGATGTTCGGCCCGTTCTTTACCGGTTTCGTGAAGTCGATTTTCTTGCCCGTCTTGTGCCAGTCCCAGCCGAGGTGCCACTTGCCGATCATCGCGGTGTGGTAGCCCGCCGCCTGCATCAAGTGACCAAGGGTCGGGCGTTCAGCCGGGATCAGGTGCTCACTGGTACCGCTCAGCACGCCGCGCGCGAGGCGGGAACGCCAGTTGTATCGCCCGGTGAGCAGGCCGTAGCGGGTGGGGGTGCAGACCGAGCTCGGGGAATGCGCGTCGAGAAAGGTGATGCCTTCTTCCGCCATCCGCTGGAGGTGCGGGGTCTTGATTTTGCCATCGGGATTGGTAGGCGAGACATCGCCGATGCCCAGGTCGTCCGCCATGACGACGATGACGTTGGGATGTGCGGCGAAGGTGTTTATTCCAAACAGGAAAATCAAGGAAAGGAGTGCGAATTTTTGGGAGCGAATGGACTGCATAAGGGCCTCATGGGGTTCCATGGTTCATTACCGGATACGGGTTTTGCCCGCAAGCCAATGTTTCTCCCGTGTCGCTCGCGCGTCTTTCCCCGGGTGGAAGCCCACCCTGAACGCGATCTTTTCGGCTTGTCCCGGGCGATTTTACGCTTAAATTTCATCCACAGGGTTACTTGACAAAGCGTAGGCGTTGCCCTTTATTCCCCGCAACCCCCTGGGCCATCCTGGCCCAAACGGTTCCCCCCGCGAGGTACGCGGAACCTTCTCCCCTCGTGTCCGGCGATTGAGAATGCATGTATCCGGACCTGGAAGATTATACCCATGACCCATCAAATTGCACCAACGCCACCTAGAGGGCGTTCGAAGAAAAACAATCACCCCGAACCCCGGCGCGAACAGTCCGAGGTAAAAAAAGGTGCGCCAGGAGGCGATCAAGCCCTGAAGGGTGTATTTAAGGACTTGATCCCCGAACTACAGAAAGCACTGACCCATGAAGGGTACCATACGCCGACCCCGATCCAGTCCGAGGCGATCCCACACCTGCTGGAAGAACGGGACATGGTGGGGTGTGCGCAGACGGGCACGGGCAAGACCGCTGCTTTTACCCTGCCTATTTTACAGATTCTGCACAAGGATGGCTATGACTCAGAGCCCGGGCATCCCCAGGTGCTGATCCTCGCCCCCACGCGCGAGCTGGCGGCGCAGATCGGCGAAAGCATCAGGACCTATGGTCGCCACCTGGACCTGCGATCCTGCGTCATTTTTGGCGGGGTGAATGAAAAGCCCCAGATCAGGACCCTGCGGCAGGGGGTTGACATCGTGGTGGCCACCCCCGGCCGCCTGCTCGATCTTGTCCAGCAAGGGCACCTCCACCTCTCGGACGTGGATATTTTTGTCCTCGACGAGGCGGATCGCATGCTGGACATGGGGTTTATTCATGACATCAAAAAAATAATCAAGGAGCTTCCACGTGAGCGCTGGTCGTTATTCTTTTCCGCGACCATGCCCAGTGAGGTCAAATCCCTTGCCGGGAGCATGCTGCACGATCCCGTTCACGTCGCCATCGAGCCCGCGCAGCCCACGGTTGAAAAAATTGAACAGAAGATGATGTTTGTTGAGAAAGGCGACAAGGATAAGCTGCTTGCCTCCCTGCTTGAAGATCATGACCTGGACCGGGTGATCGTGTTCACCCAGATGAAGCACATGGCAAACAAGGTCTGCAAGGCCCTGGAGAACGTCGGTATTTCCGCAGCCGCGATTCATGGCAACAAGAGTCAGTCTGCCCGTACGAAGTCGCTGGAAAAGTTTAAAGGCGGGCAGGTGCGCGTGCTCGTCGCCACGGATATAGCCGCCCGGGGGATCGATGTGGACGGCATTACGCACGTGATCAATTATGATTTACCCAATGAACCGGAAACCTATGTACATCGTATCGGGCGCACGGCCCGGGCGGGTGCCGAGGGCGATTCGGTCTCCTTTTGCAGTCCGCGCGAACGCGATTACCTGTGCAGTATCGAGAAGTTGCTGGGCGAGGCGGTGCCCGTGGACATGGATCATGCATACCACTCCGAGCAGGCACGGAACGCCACCGGCGCGAGTGCCCGTCCGGAACCCAAGGCCCAGCGCGGATGGCAGGGCGGCGGCGGGCGTGGCCGAGGGCAACACGGAGGTTCAGGAGGAGGCGCACGGGGCGGTCGGGGCGGAAACACGTCCCGTCCCCGTCGTGCCCAGGGTCGTCGGTCCAGCAGTAGCCGGTGACCGCTGAGGCCGGCGGCCGTCCCGCCCCCTTCGGGAGGTGGATTCCACCGGCCTATTCGTCTTGTTTCCCAAAACGAATGGGCGCGAGTGCCGGTTCGAAATCAATGGCAAGCCCGTCTTCCACCAGGTCCAGGTTAAACCCGGAGGCATATTCCGGCAACGTGAACCGGGCTTTTTCGCGGGAGCTGAAGGTGAGCGGAATCGGTCCCCGTCCCTGGAACCAGGCCCGGTCTCCCTGGATGCGGAAGCTTCCGTAGCCGGCGTTCAGGTAGACGCCATCCAGGCCCTCCGGGGCGTCGCAGGTTTCGCCTTCCGTAGCGGGCACGTCATCGGTCTGCGCGTGAACAAAACAGCTTGTCCAGTCGATTGCCGGATGGAAAAACCCGTACGCCATGCTCTTCAACCAGCCCAGGCTGCGGTCTGAATTGGCCAGCAACACCAGCCCGGATTTCCGCGCCGGCATGACACTCATCCAGGCGGAATATCCGGAACACAAGCCGCTGTGCCAGACATGCGATTCCCCGTGGATGGTATCCAGGCGCCAGCCGAGCCCGTAGTGCAGGGGCCCCAGCACCTTGTTCGGTTGTACGGGTGAATCGATGGGGACCTGCGCCTGGGTCATGCGGTGGAAAACAGGGTCCGCGATGTGCGCCTGCAGCCAGGTGGCCAAGTCGGGTGCGGTTGACATCACTTCACTGGCCGGGGCGATGAGATGCCGTGCCTTCGCAGCAAAGCCGGGCATGCGCCGGCCTTCCGCATGGGGGAGGGCGAGGTGCTCGGTATCCATCCAGCCTTCATCCAGGTGACGCGTGTGGTGCATCCCGTGCCGGGCAAAAATCTCTTCACCTACAAACCTTTCCCATTCCATCCCCGCGACCGCCTGGACCAGGTGACCCGCGATGGCGTAAGCGATGTTGGAGTAGCGATAGCCTTCCCGGAAGGGACCCGTCGATTCCAGGTGCGGCAGCCGCTCACGGATGAAGGCCGCCCGGTCCAGCTCGCCGTACACCCAGGCCCAGGTGTGTGGGGGCAGGCCGCTACGATGGCAGAGCACGTCGCGTGGGGTCATCTCCTCCGTCGCCTCGGGGTCGTGCAGGCGGAAGTCCGGGATCCATGTACGCACCGGTCGGTCCAGGTCCAGCAACCCGGCCTCGGCCAGCCCGCAGACCGCGGACGCGGTCAGCGGCTTGGTACAGGACGCGATGGGGAAGCGCGTCGCGGCGTCCACCGGTCCGTGGCCCCCTTCGCCGAACGCGAAGGGAATGACGCCCTTTGCATCGAAGATCGCCCCGCTGAGACCGACGATGCCGGAGCGGTCAAAAAGCCCCTGGAACAGGTCTGGAATGGCCATCATCCCCCCATATTAGGTGTTGATTTCCACGGTTTCAACGGGTTTTATACGCGCTCTCATTTTCCCCGCACGGGAAGCAGTTGTTGAATGAAGAAGAGGACATAACATGAGCAAGCATTTGCCCACCCTAGTAAATCAAGCCGCCCGAAACAAGGCCTTGGTCGATGCCACGACGTATATGCGGGATCGCGTTACATCCACGGTCCTGCCCTGGTCCGTCGACCTGTCGGCCGATGGACTGGGCGTAGAGCAGGTCAATACCCTGAATGCCCTGGAAAAAACCGCCGCCCGGACCGCGTTGGCCTCCCTCGCCTCGCTGGCAAAAATCAACGAGCTCGACCACCTCGGGGGCGGCCTGGAATTGATTCCTTCCCTCCTTTTCACCCTCGGCCTGACCGATTACGAAAAAGTCCACTTCACGATTGAACACGCGCATACCAGCATCGGCTATTACGCTTCGCTGGCCACCCTCGGTTTCCTGGACGATGACCTCGTGATCGAGGGCTTTCGTCGTGGGCTCGACATCGCGGGGCATGTATCCTGGGTTCCCGGTGGCACGCAGCTCAACGGGGGCCGCCTCGGGATCATGGTCCCGGTTGCGGTCGGCCAGGCCCTGGGTGAGCGCTCGCGCCACGGCGACGATGCCTGGGTAATTTGCCACTGCGGTGATGCAGGTTGGATTTCCGGCCAGGCCCTGAACGGGTTTAACGTCGCTGACTTTGAAGGGGCCCCGGTGACCTTCATCATGCACCGTAACGGGATTCAGCTTTCCGGATCCACCAAGTCGATCATGGACAAGGATCCGCGCCCGATCGTCAAGTCCCTCGGGGTGGAAATCATCGAGACCCCGAGCCTCCACGATAAAGGGGCCCTCTTCAAGGCCTACCAGGAGGCGAGGGATCTCGCGAGGCAGGGCCGTCCGAGCATGATCTATCCCACGGGTGCCGCGGAGCTGGGCCTTGCCGACTTCGCCGGCAGCTATGGCATCGAAAAGGAAGTCGAGGCCTTCGCCGGCGAGCAGGGCGTGGCCATGGACACCCGGGTTTGGGTTCCCGGTTCGCTGATGAGTTTCCGGGACCCGGTCCCCATGCTCGAGTGCGTCTTCCTCGTGAACGAGCTTCCGGGTGGTGCAGGTCATCACGATGGCCACATGAAGGGGCGTGACCTGGACGAGGTCTGTGCGAACCCGATGCTGGTGATCAATGAGGCCGAGGCCGCGGCCCTCGCGGCCCTCGCGGAGGCCGATCCACGCGTGGTCGTTACCGAGGCACGCCCGGCAGCCGGATCGCCAAACCTGGTGTTGAGCGCGGAACAGTTGAACGCGCCCAACCTGCCCGATGCGGGAGCAAAAACCAGTGCCCGTAGCGGTTCCCAGCTCGCTTATGAAGCGGTCGCCCAGGCTTTCCCGGAACAGTTTTTCAGCGTCTCGTGTGACCTCGATCCATCGACTAAGCTGGATAAAGCCGTGAAGCATATCCCGGCCCGGAACAGTTTCCAGCTGAGTATCGAGGAACAGGTTGCCTCCCTGGTCGCCGATGGCCTGGCCATGTGCAGCCGGCGAGAGCAGGTACAGGTGTTCGCGACCTTTGCCGCTTTCTTCGAGGGCATCGCCCGCGAAGGCCTGGAGCTCTGGCGCTACCAGCGGAACCTGAATGGCGTCAACGAAGGCCTGAACGCGATCATGCACCTCTCGCATGTCGGCGCCTGCACCGGCCGCGACCACTTCAGCGGGTGGAGCCTCGACTGGATTACCCTGGCGATGGGCTACCTGCCCTACATCGACCGTTTTTACAGCCCGGCAGATGCGCGGAGTGCGTTTATCGGGGTAAGCGATGCCTGTGCCCGTTACGGGGGAAGCATTGTCGGCATCCCGCGGGACAACCTGCCGGTACTGGAAAAACAGGACGGGGGTGCCCTGTACAACCCGACGGATGCCTGGGAGCCGATCACGAGTTATCGCAAGAACGAGGGGGCCCGGCGGGCGATTCTCGCCATGGGTGCAACGGGGTACCTCGGGGCTGAGGCGGCCGCCTCCCTGAGCGCGGAAGGCCTTGCCACCGATGCCTACATCGTCAATGGCCTGCCCGCGGCAGCGGGTGAGATTGAAGCCCTAATCGACCGGTATCCCGAGGGCCTGGTCACCATGGAGGATGGCATCATTGCCCACCGCGGAATCGGGCTCCGGGGTTTTGCCTCCATTGTAGCGGGCCTGGCCGGCGGCACGCCGGTGGACCACGTCGGCATTGTCGATCCCCGGGTCGCGCCGTCCGAAGGCCACGAGGAAACGTGGGAGCACTTCGGCCTGACCGCCGATGCCCTGGTAGCTGCGGTTAAAGGGCTCTAAGGCGTCGTCCTTACTTTTTTTCGCCGGTCTCCACCCAGGCATTCAACCTGGCGAGGACCTTCTTGTCGTCATTCGTCACCAGCTTGCCGTCCTTTGAGACCAGCGCGGTGCAGGGTAAGAAGCCCGTCTCCCCGAGGCCGGTGATCCTCTCCAGGGACTTGATGTCCGCGAACTTGATCGCGGGCCACTTTATCTCCGACTTCTTGATGTATTTCTCGTGTTTCCGGCTGTTTTCATCGTAGCCGATGAGAATGATTTCAAATACACGCTTATCGCCCTGCTTCAGGGCCTTGTCGTAGATCTGCGCCAACTGCGCAGTAACTTTCTTGCACGCCCCTCACCAGGAAGCGGATTGGTAGAGCAGGAAATATTCCGGGTCGCCCTGCAGGGTATGTTCCACCACCTTGCCGTCCTGGAGGGACATGAGGTGGCCGTTCAGCGCGGCTTTCACGTTTTCGGCCTGGGCGGAGAGCGCCCCTCCGATCAGGATGCTGGAAATCAGTAGTTTCTTCATCGTGTTTCCGGGTTAAGGTTAGGTTGATACAAGGTACGCCCCGTGCAGGTGATTTCAATCCTTCTCTGGAGGGATTTCCGGCAGGGAGAAGGTGAAGGTTGCGCCTTCCCCGGGCACCGATTCCACGGAAATACACCCGGTATGCGCCTCAATGATACTTTTTGCGATCGCGAGGCCGAGGCCACTCCCATAGGCTTTCTGCTCCCCGCGCGGCTCGGTGGTAAAGAAGCGCTGGAAGACCTTTTCCCGATTGCTTGCGCTGATCCCGCACCCGTTGTCCGCGATCCGGGTGACGATCTCGCCGGCTTCCTGCCGGATGGTGATGCGCACCTTCCCTTCGACCGCGGTGTAACGCAGGGCGTTTTCCAGCAGATTTGCCATCACTTGTTCAATCCGCTCCGGGGAGACGCGTGCGCGTAGGGCCTGGTCGGGCAGGTCGAGCTGGATCGCTGCATGCGGCGTGTCAAAGGCCGGCTCGAGGAAGCCGATAATCTCGCGCAGCAGTTCGCCGTAGTCCACCACCTCGCGCGGGGTACGCGGGGACTCGGCCTCGATCCGGGTCAGGGTTTTCATTTCACCCAGCAGGCGGGAGAGTCGATCATTCTGGTGCTTGATGTTACGCATGAAGCGTTCGCGATTTTCCGGCTCCTCGGCTGCGCCGGATTCCAGCACTTCCAGCGCCCCGCGAATCGCCGTGATCGGCGTTTTTAATTCGTGCACCACGTTTTTAAAGAACTCCTGGTTGTAGGCATGTCGTTGCTCGATCTCCTTCGCCATGTCCTGGAAGGCCTCCGAGAGCTCACCGATCTCATCCTTGCCCCCGGTTCCCCGGAACTCCGGTTCCCGGCCCTCGGCGAAGGCGGTGGCCGCATGGGTGAGTCGCCGGAGCCGATAGGTCAGGGTCATTGCGACCAGGGCGGAAACGCAGGCGGCGAGCAGTAGTGCGGTAATCGTGGCCGTGCGTTGCCGGGTAAACATGGACTTGATCGCAAGGATAATCGGACTGGTGTGCCGGGAGACATACACTACCGAAAGTACTTTACCGTCCTGTTTAATCGGCTGGGCACAGAAGTAGTACATGTACTTCCGGTCCGGGGTGAGTCGATTGCGTGCCGCGTAGCCCCCCTTGAGTGCGTTTTTGATCTCGAAACGCTCCACCAGGGGCGGTCCATCCACCTCATCCGGTTGGGTGTCGAGGAGGAGTTGTCCTTCCGGGTCGAGAATGCGAAAGCGCATCCCCGCCTCCTCGTCCGCGCGCTGCACATAAGCTCGTTTCTCCGCTTCCGACATGGTTGAGTTCCATGCTTGGCCGGTCATGATCGCGTGGTCGATCATCTGCGCCTCCCAGAGGTCGCTGGTGAACGTATCAAAGGACTTGATCGCGTATCGATTCAGCAGGCAGACCGGAATAAGGACAACCAGGATGGTGCTGAGGATCATTTTCCAACGAATGCTGTGCATGGTTTAAGGTGCCTGTGGGTGGCGGGAGCCTTCCTTACCTTGCCTAGTCCTCGCCTGGGTTGAGCTCGGCAAGGCCATGCCGGAGTTTGTAGCCTTCACCGTAGACGGATTCGATGGGGTCAAGGTCCCCACGGATTTCGGAGAGTTTCTTGCGCAGGCGTTTAATCGTGGCGTCGATGCTGCGGGGTTCGACCGCATGTTGACTTGAATAAATTGCATCGATCAGGCTGTCCCGTTCAAACACGCGAGCCGGGTGCCGGACAAGCAGGCTGAGCAGCTTGAATTCGGCGCGGGTTAGTTTGACCGCCTGTTCAAAGTACTTCACGAGCATGGCTTCCTCGTCGATGAAAAAGGGCCCGTGCTTCAGTTGCTTGCCGTTATCGGTGGAGGATCCCCGGCTGCGCCGGAGGACCGATCCCATGCGGGCGATCAACTCCAGCACGGAGAACGGCTTGGTGACGTAGTCGTCCGCCCCGAGCTCGAGTCCATAGATGCGATGGATTTCCTCGTTCCTGCCGGAGACCATGATCACGGGAATGTGCGGGTGCTCCCTGCGCATCGCCTGGAGGAGTTCGTACCCGGAAAGCCCGGGCAGTTCAATGTCCAGCAGCACCAGGTCGGGCTGTAGCTCCTTAAACATGGCGAGGCCGCGGTCACCGTCCGGGGCATGGGCCAGGTCGTAGCCCTTGGCCTGCGCCATGTAGGCCAGGTTATCGACGATCGTTGGATCATCCTCGATCATCAATATCTTCACCGGCATACCGGCAATGTACGAAGTGTCCATCCCGTCCGCCAAGGGAAAAATAACCCGCTTAAGCGAAGACCGGCGGTTTCGGCCACTGTGCCGGGGATGAGGTCGTCCCGGGCGGGGCTTCCATGGGGCCACTCCTCGCGTGTTCCTGCCCGGTCAGGCCTCTTGTTGTGCGTTATACCGTGCAACGACGCGAATCGCAATCCCGCCCCGCGGGCGGAAATCCCCGACCACCCGCGCCCTGCGCGGCGAGCAGGCGGCTACCAGGTCATCCAGGATCAGGTTCA
Organism: Verrucomicrobiota bacterium; assembly: GCA_046581765.1. Taxonomy (GTDB): domain Bacteria; phylum Verrucomicrobiota; class Kiritimatiellia; order SS1-B-03-39; family UBA6053; genus JAPYUI01. The sequence goes on along the minus strand of JAYGFS010000218.1, from coordinate 5,394 downwards.
CGACCGTTTCGTGAAAGGCGCCATGGTTGCGATAGGCAAACAGGTAGAGCTTCAGGGATTTGCTCTCCACGCATTTTTTGTCCGCAACGTACCGAATCGTGATGTGGCCGAAATCGGGCTGGCCGGTGATCGGACAGATCGAGGTGAACTCCGGGCAGTCGAGCACGATGGTGTAATCGCGTCCCGGATGGCTGTTGTCGAAGACCTCGAGCCTGGCCTCGCCGGGGCTGTTCGGATAGTTCGCCTCGTTCTGCTTCAGCAGCGACAAGTCCTCGTGGGGATTTTCTTCACTCATGACCCGGGTCCTTCGCCCTCAGCCCCTTGAAGCATGCCCGGTTTTCACCGCGTCCATGATCCGCTGCGCGCAGGTGCGCTTGTCCAGCTTACCCCATTCCTGCAATCCCTTCGCGCCATTCATCCGGTTGATGAAGGAGTAGGTGCCGGAATTCCCTCCGAGCGCATCCATGTAGTTCAACACGATCGCGTCGAGGTTCTTTTTCTCCAGCTTGGCCCTGGCGGCCGCCTCGCCGTCGTCCGTTTGCAAGGCAAAGCCAATGGCGACCTGGTGGGCCTGCTTGCGGGCACAGAGGGTGGCTGCAATATCCGGCGTGGCCTTGAATGCAAGCGTGATATCGCCGCCTTGCTTGGGCCGTTTGTCCTCGTGGTACTCGGCGGGCGTGTAGTCCGCGACCGCGGCCACGTAGATGATCGCATCGGCGGCATCAAATAACGTGTCCGCCTCGCCCAGCATGTCCCGGGCACTGACGACGGGGTGAATACGCAGGGCCGGCCCCGCGGCGGGGAGATGGGCAGTGGGTACCGGGCCGCTCACGAAATCGATGTCTGCGCCCATCAGTCGGGCTTCCTCAGCGATGGCCTTGCCCATTTTTCCACTGCTCGGGTTGCCCATATAGCGGATTGGGTCGAGATGTTCGCGGGTCGGCCCGGAAAGAATGAGGACCTTTTTCCCGGCGAGAGCCGTGCGGTTCTCGCTGGCGTGTTGAATGGTGGTAAAAATGTCTGAAGCCTCGCTCATGCGACCACAACCTTCAGCACCGCAGGCGAGGTGACCGGCTTCAGGGCCGATACGCGTCCAGCCCCGTGATGCGAGCGTATGCACGTTGGCCTGGACAACATCCTGCTCCCACATTTCCACGTTCATCGCCGGGCAGAAAAATTTAAGGCAGCTTCCAGGCAGGGACAGGACGCTCGTGCTGACCACATCCTTGCCGAGTCCATTCGCGACCTGGGCGATCATATCCGCGGTCGCCGGGGCGAGGATGAACAGGTCCGCCTCGGTGGCCGGGTACAGGTGGGGGTAGAATTCCTTGAGTTCGCCGCGACGGGTTTCCGGCCAGAGCCGGTCCAGCACGGGTTGTCCGCTGACCGCTGCGAAGGTGAGGGGGGTGACAAAGCGGGTGGCCGCCGGGCTCATCACCACGTGGACCTCGTGCCCGGCTTTGCGCAGGGAACTGACGAGCTCGACGGTCTTGTACGCGGCGACACCGCCGGATACACCGGTCAATATAGTCAAGGAATCAGCCATATGCATCAACAGTAAACCACAGTTCGACCGATTGACAATGTTGAATTGCCTGTCCGGCGGGAATGGACAGGGGGTCGTTGAGCATCCCCTGGACCATCGCCTCCTTGTCCGGTCCTGCAACCAGGAATACGACCTGCTGCACCTGCTTGAGCAGGTCCGGCGTCACGCTCACCCCCTGCATGCCGTCCGGTCGGTCAACCCAGGTGGCGAGCAGGCCCTTGCCCCGTGCGAGGTCATCATCGGAAAAGAGCGACGCGGTATGCCCATCCGCGCCCATGCCGAGAAAGCCCAGGGAGATGGCGGTGCGCTTTCGCAGGAGGTCCTCGATCTGTCGATGGTAATCGGCCGCCGCCTCGGCGGCTTCCAGGTGGGTCTTCACGCGCAGCAGCCGCTCGGCCGGCAGCCCGAGGCTTTCAAACATCGGGGTGGTGTTATGGAAATTGTTTTTGCCTGAGTCATGGGGTACCAGGCGCTCGTCGCTCATGAACAGGCTCAGTGTATCCGGTGCAAGCAGCGGGGAAGCGGCAATCGCCTCGTACACGGCCCGGGGTGTCGACCCCCCGGAGAGCATGATCGCCCCGGGCACCCGTGCCCCGGCCGTGGCGGTGATCGCCGAAGACAGGGCGTCGATGGCTGCCGCGCTCAGGGCCGCTTTGTCGGGATAGCTTTGCACATGTATTTTCATTTTCTGTGTGATTGCGGGCGATTTGCGTACACGCTAGGGTCCCGTCAACCTGATGCAAGAAATTCGCATAGTCAAACCTCTCGATCGCAGCTTTTCGCGAATGGTCGAATACCTGTTTCGTCCCTTTAACGCGGCCTACTGGTTCATTGCCGGGTTTGCGGTCTGGCTGACCCAGTTACCGGAAATGGCGATCCTGCCCCTGCAGATCTTTGACCAGCTGACGGTTCTGCTCGACGAGAAAGACCTCATGCGGGCGCTCGTGGAAAGGACCAATGAACTGGTGGCCGGCGGCGCGGCCCTGCTCGGCTTGTGTGGCCTCCTGTGGCTGGGGCTCACTTGGCTCGCCTGCCGGGCCGAATTTGTCTTCCTGCAGTTTGCGGTTCACCCCGGGGTGAAGTTCGGTGAAGCCTGGCGCACGAGCCGTGCCCGGTATCTCACGTACTATTACTGGGAGCTGGGCTTCGGGCTGATTGCCCTCCTCTGGATGGCCGGTGTCTGGCTTGGCTTTGGGTATGCGATTCGTTCGACGATGATGGGTTTTCCCCACCCACGGATCCTGTTCGCGGGCCTGCTCCTTGCGCTTCTCACCCTTTTCCTGGTCGCCGCGCTGATCGGTTACCTGAAGCTGCTGGTGAAGGACTTCATCCTCCCGGTGATGTACAAGCACGAGTGCGGCATCGTGGATGCCTGGGCCCGGTTCTGGCCCGTGTGCAAGGAGCACTTTGTTCGCGTATACCTCTACGCCCTGTTCAAGTTGCTCCTGGTGTTCCTTGTCGGTATCCTGGGTGGTGCCCTGGTCATCATGACCTGCTGTATGGCCGCTTCGCCCTATATCGGGACCGTCATCCTGATGCCCGCCACGCTCCTGCTCCGCCTGTACAGCCTGCATTTCCTGGCCCAGTTCGGGGAGGCGTTTGACCTGCTGGGTCCGCCGGTCATCCCCGGCGCGTAGGCGTGGCCTGTGCATTGATACCCGTCCGGGCGCGGTTCATCCCGTAGCGGACCCGGGTGCGCACGGCTGCCTAGTTTTTCCCCCTGGGCCGCCACTCCTCCTTTAAAATCGCCCAGCGTTCGTGATCCTGCCAGCGGCCGCCGATCTTTAAATACTTTTTCGAGAGGCCTTCCCTGCGAAAGCCCAGCCGCTTTACCAGGGCAATCGATGCCGTGTTCCCGGGCTGGATATTTGCCTCGAGCCGGTGCAGTTTCAGCGGGCCGAAGGCCTCGTTGATGGCCAGGGTCATCCCCTCGGTCATGTGACCCTTTCCCCCGTGTGGAGCAAAGGCCAGGTATCCCATGTATGCGCCCTGGCAGCCCCCGCGGACAATCTCGTTGAGGTTGATCATGCCGGTGAGTGCGCCGCTTTCCTTTTCAACGATCAACCACCCCTCGTATTGCGGTTGCTTGAGTTTCGCCAGGTAGGCGGTGACGGCCTCCGGCGTTTGCGGGGCCGACCCGAAGGGCCGGTGCAGGGTGCGACTGGACCGGGCGGCTGCGACGAGTTCGGCTGCATGGCGCCGGGTGGGCTTGACGAGTTGTACGCGCATGGAGGCTCAAGGACGGGTTGCGCGGCTAGAAACTCTTGCGCATGTGGGACGGCAGGATCTGCAGCTCTTCCCGGTACTTGGCAATAGTCCGCCGGGCAACCTTGATCCCGGAATTTGCGAGTTCCGTGGCCATCGCCTGGTCGGACAGGGGCTTGGCGGTATCTTCGTCCGCGACGAGGTTGAGGATGGTGTCCTTGATCGTCTTGTTGGAGACGGAGGTCCCGTCCCTGGTCTTGAAGCCCGGGGTAAAGAAGTACTTCATCTCGAATACGCCCTGGGGCGTGGTCATGTACTTGTTGGCAATCGCCCGGCTGACCGTGGTCTCGTGAATGCCGAGCACGGCGGCGACTTCGGCCATGGTCAGGGGCTTGAGCTGGGAAACACCCTCGTCAAAGAAGGTCCTCTGCACCTTGATGATCTCCTCGGCAATGTTGCGAATGGTCTGCTGGCGCTGGTCGATACTCTTGATGAGAAAATCCGCGGCGCGAATCTTGTCCCGGATGTAGGACTTCACTTCCGCCTTGGTGGTCGGGTCGCTCATCAGCTTGCGGTATTGCCCGCTGATCCGCAGGTGGGGCAGTTGATCGTCGTTCATGATAACGACGTATTTTTCCTTGTCCCGCACGATCTCGATTTCCGGCAGCACGTAGGCCGTGGACTCCGAGCTGAAACTGCGGCCCGGCTTGGGTTCCAGCGTCGCGATGAAATTAGCAATGGATTGAACCTCCTCGACCGTGATTTTCTGGGCGCGGGCAATGTCGTGAAACTTCTTGGCACCGAGGTCTTTGAGGTGAAACTCAATGATACGCGCCTCGACCGAGTCCCCCTTGCCCAGTCGTGTCACCTGGGTCAGCAGGCATTCCTGGAGGCTGCGTGCGCCGACACCGACCGGGTCAAATTCCTGGATGAAGGTCAGGATCGAGGCCAGGTGAGGGAGATCAAAGCTCGCGGTCGCGGCGAGATCCTCGAGGGTCGTGGTCATGTAGCCGTCATCATCGATACAGCCGATCACCATTTCACCAATCTGGCGGTCAAAATCCTTGAGGCTGGAAAGGGAGAGTTGTTCGAGCAGGTGCTCCTGGAGTGACTGGCTCTGGGTGAGCGAGTCCATGAAGTAGTTGCGGCGGGCTTCTTCCTCATCCCGGGAGCGGTGCTGGACCTGGGTTTGCTTGAAGTAGTCGCGCCACTCCTCGTCCAAGCGGGCTAATTCTTCAAATTTGGCGTCAAACTCCGCCTCTTCCTCTGTCCGCTCCTCGGGCTCCGCCTCCGCCTCTTCCGTGTCCTTGTCGAAAGGGTCTTCTTCCACGGTTGGATTCTGCTGGATTTCCTGCTCGATCAGCGCGCGGAGTTCCAGGATCGGGACCTGCAGCATTTCCAGCGACTGGCGCAACTGGGGCGCCAGCACCTGGGACTGCTTCATGGTCTGGATTTGTGATAGGTATTGATTCGCCATCGGGTATAAGAACTATCCCCAAGTATAGCCGCGCAGGGGGTACTTTAGCAAGACTCATGCCATGTTAAATGAATGGGGGGCAAATGCAGCGGCTGAAATGAGCGCTTTTCGGGTGTTTACGGTTCACATCCGGTATAAATGGTTGTTTGATTGGAATTATTTATGA